>CAZOVK010000055.1:0-15137 GCA_964583165.1 uncultured Defluviitaleaceae bacterium
AGTATAACGGTTTCAACGGCAAACGACTTAATCGCTGCGATTAACAATACTCAATATACAAAAATTTATGTAAAGGGCACTCTCCCTGCGCAACCTAATGGCGACGAATTTGACAAATATATTGTAATGACCATACCCGCGGGAACAAACCTCACATTGGGCGTTGGGCGTGAGCTTTATATTGAAAAAATCGCCTCCACGCAAGATGGCATTGTCGAGCTTGACTTTGCGTCGGGTTCTTCACTAACCGTGAACGGTCTTCTTGTGAACAATGGCATGATTAGAAGTTACGCCAATGTAACAATAAACGGCGTGATGAATAACAACACAGGCGGCGTATTCAGAACGCGTGGCAGTTTTACAGCCGCTTCAACGTCTGTCATCACTAACAAGGGCTATTTCGCCAGCGGCACGGACGTGACTGTTGGTAGTCAAGCCACATTAACAAATGAGGGCAGTTTGCAGTTCTGGGGCGGTACGTTTACCAATAACGGAAAGTTCAACAACGGCTCTATCACAGGTGTTGGCGAACCCGCCCACAGCTCGGGTAGTAGTGCCTTTTTGGGATTTGAGACGGGCACTGTCATAAACACAGGCAGCTTCGTAAACAACGGCTATATGAGGTTAAATAATTCCGCGCTTACCCATTCAGGCGGAATGTTCGACACCTATAACTCAAGCGGTATGGAGATAGTAGGCGGCAGTATAACCGTATCGAATACAGCGCCGAACAACTCGTTTAGCAATATGGGTTACATCAGAATTGTTGACCGTTATGATGTGGAAGTATGGAACGAAGATACGAATACTTCTGAAAGAGTAGACGACTTCTGTACAATAGATATTCCGGCGCAAAAGTTCAATAATTACTCCAACTGGGTTGACTATGCGGCCGAGGTATACTCTGAGAAGGGTTACACTGATGCTGATACAGCCCAAATCACTAAATTATCTGCTCACCAAGACCACTTGCAGGGGAGCGACAACTGTAAGGGCTTACTCATCTATAACAGACTGGACTTTAAGGATGATGTGAGCTTAGCGAATACGACACTTGGGAATTTTAACATGTATTGGGTGCTTGACAAATGGGTAGATGACCCAACTACGCATCTGGGGGGTTCAGAGCCTGCCGTGTTGACGATTGACAACACAGTGACGGTGGATAACGAAACCGTGCTCTATGTTGAAAATGGCAGTCTTGTAATCAACAGTGGCGCAACACTCGTAACAAAAGAAGCAGGCGAGCGGTACTTGAGCACTGTAGAAATCTGGCCTAACGGTTCGTTTGAAAACAGAGGTACTGTTACAAATGGCGGTGAGTTCTGGGTCAGATATGAAGAAGACACACCCGCCAACAAGATTGACAGAATAGGTACACTAACTAAAGGCACTGTTAATGTCAACCCCATTAAATACGTAGCCACAATCTTTACCGAAAATGGGCTGATAATGGCAAATAACAGCTCAACCCCGACGTTTAACATGATTGAGATTAAACGGAACAGCAACATAACGCTTACAGATAATCTCAGTATCGCGGGCAAGAGCCTGTTTATAGAGCCCGGCAGTGGTATTATCGTGAGCCAAGGGAAGAGCCTAAGCCTTAGCACGACTGATAAGGAACAGACGCTCAATAACCAAGGCGACATCAGCGTTTATGGCACGTTGTCAATAGTGGGCGAAAGTGATGACGGCATGTTCATTGTGAGAAACGGTGGGCATATTGAAGTCGGCAATGTAAGCGGTAGCCAAACCTCTTCAATTGATGTACACAAATTTGCGCGTTTTGAAGATTTTAACGGAGTGACGATTTACCCCAAGGGTATTCTAAACATCAAAGAGGGTCGCGCTTATTTAACACAAACGGTATTCCAGAGTGGCTCAAAGTTGAATGTCACAAAAGATGAATTTGATGATAACCCCAATATCTATGGGGCCGGTATTGTAGCCGACATCTACAGCATTCAGAGCGGCGTTACGATAAACGCTGATTATCCTGTGAGAATAACAACAAATGAAGCTACAACATTCACGCTGAATGGCGTAGTGTTCACAACAGACGGTACAGGTCAGGCGTATGTAGACTTCAAGTACGAATGTCAAGCCGAGCATATGCCAGATTTCGACTGGAGTACAGACATACATTCACACACTGACCCTGTTATCAACCCTACAGGCGCTCTATATTTCTCGGGTGATATTGAAACAGTTGACGCTTCGAGCGCGAACAACATCTATGCTTTCGGCATAAATGATGGTGACGGCGGTGACGGCGAGATTAACTTGATTTTAGGGAATATGAGCTACAACGAATCATATCATCTGCGCTTGGCGGGTAGCTTCTTTGGCAAGCAACTGGTTGTAACAAGTAAAAACGGAACAGGCATAACCGGCAGAATTGATGTTGAGGGTTATATTGACATCAGCGGCGTAAACCAAATAGACGGTAAAGTCGGGATAAACACGAAAGAAGGCGGCGTGGTTAATATCGGCGACAAACAAGCCTATCTGTGGGGCGATTCCGGCGATATGAAGGTTATCGCCCAAAGCGGCGCGGATATACATGTCAAAGCCGATTCTATGGGGCAGTTCAATAGAGTGCAGTTCTTTGTTGATGATTTAACCAACCCGATAACAAACTTTGACCCGCATGTCTTTGGTGTAGACGGCAATTACCAAATCTATATCGGTAGCGATAGTGGTAACTTTGACGACTATAGTATTATAGTTATGCAAGGTGGCGCAGCGCTTGAGTATATCACTGACACTACTCAGCCGGGTAAAACACATCTAACTAAAGATGGAGAAAAAGTTTGGATTACCAATCCCGACGATATAATTCTAATCATTACGAAAGACGGTGTAACGCTTACCTATGATAAGCTGGTTAATAAGGGCGGGTTATAATTTCGTAGGTAATGAACCATTTTTGGCAAACAAGTAACCAAACAAAGCTCCGAAACAAAAAGTTTCGGGGCTTTTGTTATAGAAGGCCAAAAACAGTATTGACACATAAACAATACTGTATTATAATCAGTATATAAATTTGGGAAGAGGGGTAATGGTTATGACACAGGCGGAGTTTATGTCTACGCTCAATAAACAGTTGAGATTTCGTGTCACGTTATCAGAACGGGAGCAGATATTATCAGATTACGCCGAATATTTTGACGCGGGGCGTTCTGAGGGGAAGAGTGAGCAACAACTGGCGGCGGAGTTTGGTGAACCCAAGACAATTGTAGGCGAATTGATGAATGAGCGCGGGAGCTACTCGGCTATTGGCGCATTGGTTGAACGGTTTAAGATTGTGGCGGAGTGGCTGGGTTTGGGCGAAAAATACATCAGACCGTGGATTATGCCTGTCAACATCTTGTTGCTCATCGGGGCGGCGGTATATATCTTTTTGATTTTCGAGTTTGGTTTTATAATGTCGGCTGCATCCGAAAACCCCGCAGTTGGCCCATTGCTCCGTTATAGCGGCGAGACAATAATCGTGATGTCGGCCTTGTGTTTCGTCGCATGGTTGTTTTGCTTTCGTATTAGGAGAGAGCGGTTGCCGATGATTGTGGTCAATCTTGCGGTGTTTTGTGAAATGACGGGCATAAGGGGGTTATTACGAAATCTTGCCGACCCAAGTTTTTATTACGACTATTTGCAAAATCTAACACGGGAAGCAATACTCCAAACCGTTCTTGTGGTGATATTGATATATGTAACGCCTCTTCTTGCAGGGTATTTCGCTAATAGGAGGGGAGTAAGATGAATGGGCAAATGAAAAAGGGCATACTGGAGATGTGCATTTTATCGATTGTTGCCCAACAGGAAACATATGGGTATGAGATACTGAAGAGGGTGTCAGCCCATTTTTCTGACATAGACGAAAGCACGATATACGCCATTTTGCGGCGGTTGTATAGCGATGAAATTGTCAGCGCGAAAACCGTGTCTATTGGGAATACTCCCGCGAGAAAATATTATAGCGTGACCGGCAGGGGGAGAATCTACCTCAGTGAGTGCATTGACAACTGGCGAAAAGTCAATGCCGCTGTAACAGACATTTTGGGCAATAGTCTTTAGCATGAAGAAACGGAGGGCGGCTGTCCCTCCGTTTTTGTATGGGCGTGCTTGGTTATTTTATAGAAAATTCCTCGAAGAATCGCGGGTTGAAGATATTGCCTTCTGTTTTTCTGTCGTAGACCAAACGACCGTTGACATATGTAGCGAGCGCCGTGTAGTCGTCACTGATGACAACGAAATCCGCGTCCTTGCCCACTGTTATCGAACCTTTTCTGTCGGCGAAGCCATACTTTTTGCAGGCATTCAGCGAGGACATCTGCAAAACGGTTTCCATCGGCATACCGAGGGTTTCGACGAGGTTCTTGATGCCGAACAAAACGGGTTGACTTGAGCCGCAGAGCCGCCCGGTGTCGGAGAGCACGAAGCCGTCTTCGGTCACGTTGAGCGTCATTGATGCGTTCCAGCCTTTGTATATGCCGGGTACAGCGCCAGAGAATGACGTGCAGTCAGAAATCATCATAAACCGAGATATGTCTTTAATCTTGAAGTAAAGCTGAATCATTTCAAGCGATATGTGCATACCGTCGCAAATGACCTCACACTCTACATCGTCACGCGTGAGCGCCGCGCCAAGACCACCGATATCGCGGTGGTGAAGACCAGTCATGACATTGCCCGTGTGAGTGGCAACACTCAAACCTTTGTCAAACGCCGCCATAGCTTCGCGATAATTGCAGTCGCTGTGAGCATAGGCGAGTGTTACGCCTTGTTCTAAGAAGTATTCGATTATCTCGTCAATGCCCGGTATCTCAGGGGCGAGCGCGACAAGCTTCAACAAGCCTTCGCTGTCACGAACGAGGGTTTTCGCCGTTTCTAGGTTGACTTCGGGCCAACCTGTGCGGATGCCCTTTTCGCCAACGCGGTTCAGCCACGGGCCTTCACTGTGTATGCCCATGATTTGCGCGCCGTCATAGGTTGTTTTTGAGATAGCGGCTATCGTGCTATAGAGAGAGTGAACGGCTGTCGGGAAAATCGCCGTGACACCCTGTGAAGCGCAACCCTTCAAATAACCCAGCAGATTTTGGTTGCGTTCGTTGTCGGTGATGTCCTTTAGACCATACCCACATGTGCCGTGATTATGTGTGTCGAAGATTCCGGGGATAATGCGTTCTGAGCCGTAGTCTATATAATCGGTTGTGTCTATGCGCTCGGATAAGCCCGCGAATTTCCCGTCCTCAATGAATAAGAATCCGTCCCTAAGCCCGTCTTCAAAGTAAATTCTTGTAGATTTGATTATCATGATTAACCCTCCGTTCCATTTGTTTCGGTCACAAATGCCGTTATTGTATCGGTTATGCGTTCGAGCCTCGCGATGTCCAGTTGAACGTCCTTTTTTGTGCCTGTGTTCTTGACGACAAATCGGCGATCTTCGATTGAGCCGGAAACCAAGAACATCATGTTTGCGCTCGCGGATAGTATGTTCTTTTCGGCTTTTTCTGTGCTGTATTCGCGTTCGGTGATGTCAAGCCCGTGGGCTTTCGCTAAGGCTGTTAATCTGTGCGCTTGCGCCTTTTGTTCGGGGCGAAACGCTAAAACCAATGTTTCACCCTGCGCCAGACAATCAAGAACTATAAACGTTTTGCCCTCAGAAGAGCACATGGTTTCAAGCTGTTTATACCCATCAGATGACGCGACCGTGCCATCAAGAAAAACTAACCCCAAACTGCTGTTCCCGCGGCACTTCTCCGCAATAGTATGCATTGCTGCCAGACTCGCGCTGTTTCTGTTGAAGTTAAGCCTGTTACCCCGTATTGTGAACATGAAAAGCGCCATTATTACCGAAAGACCCAATAAAATTGCGCTAACAATACCCAAAAAGCCCGTACTACTCAAAAACAGATGGGTAAATAGCCACGACAAGAGAGCAAACGCCAACCCGCCGAGAATCTGAACGAGCAGACTACGCTTTTGCCCCGCAACACTCTGCGTGGGGCTGAACGGATAATATGGGGCACCTATCAGGCTAACGGGTGGCGTATCATATGCCGCTATAATGACGGTCTTTGCGTTGTCAAGCTCGCCTGCTGTTAGGTTGATGCGCTTCTTAACAATGATTTGTCGCGTTTGAAAACCCAGCGGCGGAAATGACTCCGCCGCCGATTTAAGAAAGTAATATTTGTCGCTTCTGGTAAACCTGCGTCCCAACGTAACGCCGTAAGTCAGCATGTTGTCCTTCATGCGTCACTCCTAGAATATGCCTATTAACGCGCCCAGCAGAGCCAGAATCAGAATACCGATTATTAGTTGTGTCGGTCGTCTGCCTTTCTTTATCAAGAACATCAAGAACATGACCAGAACGATGCTCAAAATACCGGGGAAGACCGAGTTTACTATATCGCCTATATTGACGGATGTAAGCCCGACATTGATAGTCCAGTTCAGCGGAACCCTTACGGTTGTGGCGGTCATTGCGCCTACCATAATCACGCCGAGTATCGAGGCAGCTTTTGTGAGCGCACCCATTAGACCTGTTCCGAAGACCATTTCTATGAATGATGTACCGTATGTATAGCCTAGGTTCAACAGCAGATATTTCGCGATAGACTGTGTAACGCCATACAGCAGTATAAACAGCGGTACGCCAAGGAAATTACCTGTGCTGCAAAGCCCAATGGCGATACCGGCTGCGATAATTCTTAAACAGTTGAAGAACAGCGAGTCGAACATGCCGGCTGTCGGCCCCATTAGTGACGCTTTCATACTGTTGATTGTTTGGGCGTTGACCGAGCCTTTCTCCTTATGCTCTTTTTCGAGCGCGTATGTAAGCCCCGCGATAAACGCGAACGGCACCGCATGTGTATTGAAGAAGTTCTGGTGACGTATATAGGCTTCCTTTTTGGCTTCTGTGTCGTCGCCGTAAATGCTTTCAATGGCGGGCTGCATGGTGAGCGTGAAGGCGTTGGCTTCCATCTTCGTCATGTTAAACGAAACAAACACCATGTGTGAGCGCAAAAACATTGATTTGAGAATCTTCTTTTCTGATACATCTAAGACCTTCTTTTCCATTAGAAGAAATCCTCCTCATCAGAATTTGTTGAAGCTTGCGCAAGAGTGGCTTTCATGTCGATTAACTTCTTATCATTCAAGAACAATGTAATAGCTATCGCCGCGCCGACAATGGCGATTGAGAGCGAGTCAAGCCCTACTACTTTGGCTAAGATGTAGCCGATAAAGAAGAAATAGCTGATATTGGGCGACCAAATCATAGACAACAGTATCGCGAAACCGACAGCTATCATCATTGACGAAGCCGCGCTAAGACCTACCATAACAAACGGAGGCAGAGAGGCCAAGAAGCTGTTAAGCCCTGTAACGCCATACGCAAGACCGAAGAACAATACAATGAGGTTCGGTATGGGATTTATGAACACATCGAAAACGACGGTTTGAGTGAATAGACTCTTGGGTTTAGTTGTAGCGACTTTTTCCCAATAGGGTGCGAGGGCGGAGAAGAACGGCGTGAACATACCGTTAAACGAAGACATCGCCGTGCCGATAGGTAACGCTATGGCAAGACCGGCTTCAATATCAGAGCCTGTAACAACTGTATATGTAACGGCGATAATAGAAGCGGACAAACCATCAGACGGAACCGAACCACCAATCGCCGAAACACCCATGAAAATGGATTCGAGCGCCGCGCCCATAATGATACCCGTTTGAAAGTCACCCAACATAAGCCCCATTATGGGCGCAACAACGATAGGTCTGCTCAAGCACTGCCAAGAAAGGAAAGCATGTTCAGCACGGCCGAGAATCCAATAGACAAGACAGCCTAAAACAGCAGCAGTCATTGTAGACATCTAAATACCTCCTTGTTTGGTTACTTATTTAGTACCTTTTCTAAGTCATCAGGCGTGTCGTCGGGTATTGTCTGATAATTACACTTGATGCCGGTTGCGATTACCTTTTTTAGCACTTCTACTTCATTATCATAGGCATAGAGATTGCTTCTGTATGATTTTCTCATTAACTCGCCCTGTCTTGGGGCAATGCGCCCGTAATTGCCCACATTGACCAGCCCTATACCCGATATGTTCTGTACTATCGTCAACAAATCCTCGGGGCTAGCGACAATAACGAGTACCTTGTGGTTCTCAATACGTGGGTCTTTTAGCAGGGTCAGCGCGTCCGCAATGCTCTTAATGGCCGTTTTAGCCGTAGCAGGCGCCGCCATCATAAGCGATTTCTGGATAAGGGGGTTCGCCGCGGCTTCGTCGCTGACGACCACAATGCGGTCAACGCCAGTATGCCTAGACCACTTAATAGCCACTTGCCCATGAATCAAACGCTCGTCAAGCCTTACCATTACAATCATACATTTCCCACCTTTCATGAGCGGCAGAACCGCTAAAAAAAGTCCTCCGATAAGCTTGTGTCACCTTCGTCAGTGTTGATTTCAACAATGCGAAGCGCCAAACGGCTTTGCTCTACGATGTCTGATATCTCCTTCCTTGTGACCCCCTCCCTTGATAAAAGCTCTATCACCAGCGGCATGTTGATACCCGCGATGAGCGTGGTGTTGGGCCTATCGGCATAAAGGCTCATGGTTTGATTTACGCTTCCGCCGTATATGTCAGATAATAGTATTACGGTTTCACTATCTGAAACACTTTTGTAGAAATCATCCAAATGCTCGGCCACGCTGCTTTCGTCTACAAAAGCGTCGAAAACGGTGATATTGTCCACATTACCCAGTAGAATCGTTAATGAACTCTTTATGCCGCTCGCAAGGTGCCCGTGAGAAGATATAAAAAACTTGATATGAACACACCTCCATTTGTTAATAATCACTACAGATGGATTATATCATACATCAATTTGCTGTTCCATTCATTATTTTTCACATAATAAGTGCAATGCACTATTAAAGCAGACAAATAGTGCAAATTTTATTCGTACTTCAGATATTGAAATATTAGTTTTTCAAAAATATTCTTGTCACGTATAATCGCTTCAATCTGTTGCGGATTGACAGACAATTGGCTTAGGCAATTTTCGATGAGCTTTACCATTTTCATGTTTTGCCACTCGACACAGACATAGAGGATATGGTTAATCTCGCTGCCACCCCAAGATATATGTTGTTTCAGGCAATATAATTCGATTGATTCGGTATCGGTCAATTGAGTCAACCCGAAAAGAACGGCAATCTTAACCGCGCAATGTTGAATTTGATTTCTCACGCGCGATAAGAGCATGTCAATAAAGGTCAGCCGTTTGCGGCTGTCTTTGCAGTGCTTTATGGCTAACAGTTGTATAAACTGCTGTTCGTTCACATAATCGACGTTTTCAAAGACCTGAATAATGGTGGGGCTGGGCAGCAGATGTTTGATTTGATAGGCACTCAACAGGATTTTATTATAAATATCACCCATATCCCCGGAGTGTGTCATCGTATGAAACATGGCGTGGGGCAAACTATAGTTATACGAAAAGGCGCTCGTGTTCAGAAGGACGGCGCTATAGTCCTGTTGATTCATGCCTCTGATTTCATACAATTCAGTATGCGTGCACGACTCTATAAGGTGACCGAACGCCCGCATAAGCCGTCTTTCTGTCAGCGCCGACATACTCAACCCGTCAGAGTTGACCAGTAACAGCTTCAACGGCTTAATGTCATATTCCACAAACGATATAACCTTATACACAAAAGAGCCAAGCGCGGCAATGGTATTGACGGAGGGCGTCACATTGTATAGTTCGCCCAGAAATGAAGCCATTCCGAACGCCAATTCAGAAGCGAGCGGGCTTAGGAAAACTTCATAGCGCAATTGAGAGCGAAAGAAGGTCACCCCCTCGATACAAAATCTGATTCTGGCAAGAATGGGAATCAAAAGGCTGATAAGCTCCGTTTTTGACCAATCGAAGCAACAAAAATCCATATTATATGTATCGCGAAGATAGGCCAACAGACCATCAGCCGCCACAACCGCTTCGCGATAAAGCATGTGGAACTCCGCTTCTGTGCTTTCTAAATGCGCCATATCCCTATAACACAGCAGGTATATAGCTAAAAAGGCGATTTCGTGTTCGCTCATATCGTAGTTTTCAAAAGATTCCGAGAGGTTGTGAATAATGCGGCGTGATAGGTCATACTCTTGAAACTGCTTAATCGCGTCAACCCAGTGTTGGGGGAGCGTGATTGTGTTACCAGACGCGAACCGATTTCTAGCGATTATGAAATAAATGGACATGCGTTGTGTGTATATGTCCACGACCTTTATTTGACCGGTACGTAGGGTTTTAAGAAAATTGTGGCGGATAGCCTGACGCTGTTGCTCATCACAATAGACCCAACGCGCGTATTCGCTCGCCGTGTTATCCAAAATGGCTCTGTGAAAGTGAACCGCGAACAATTCGGTCATTGCCAAGCGCACGTGATACTCTGCCCCGACAATACGAATGCCCAGTCGCGGCTTTGACTCTACCGAAAGCCGATAACTTTTGAGAAAAGCCAGGGCGTATTTCACGATTTCGTTGATACTGCTTCTTGACAGATATAATTCTGAGGCTATATCGTCTAACTTGCAATAATCAGAAACTGACACGAGCTTTCGCGCCACAAAAAGGAACCACGCCATATCGTCCCTAACATAAAAATCTGTCATGGTGGTTTTCATGTTTAACTGTTCAAAAAACGGCGTGAACAACTTCGCGTCTGTAATGTCAATCGAGTAGCCCTCGTTGCGCTTGGCAATCAGTGCCGCGCCTAAGCTCAAAAGCTCTGCGCGAATAGTCAACATCTCTGTTTTCACTGTTCGGCTACTGACACCGAGCAGTTTTGCTATTTCGTTAGCCGTCAAGGGTTTGTGGCTTATTGCCAGATTATAAACGATTTTTAGCTGTCGGCTTGTCATAACTTACGCTCCTAAGACGGAATGAGTCAAACGGCTATTGGTTAATTTCCAATAGCCGTGTTATAACAATGATTATACTAAAACAGTCGCCGTTGTCAATATGAAGCTTTTATGGTTACGGCTTCAGTATGACCTTGATACAGTTGTCCTTCTTCTTTTCAAAGATATCATACGCATATTCTGCGTCGTCTAAGGATAGGCGATGAGTGATAATGTCAGTGGCTGAGAACTTGCCTGATTCTATTAAGCTTAGAATCTTGGGTATATATGCGTGGGCGGGGCATTGACCCATCTTCAAAGTAATGTTTCTGCCAAAAAAGTCACCGAGCGGGAACATATTATATCTCGCGCCATACACGCCAACCAATTGTACCGTACCGCATTTGCGCACAGCCTGTGCCGCCAATTCGATGGCCGATTTCGAGCCGCCCTGTAGTTTTAGCGCCGTTTCAATCAGTTCAAGCTTTGTCATCTTGCCGTCCATACCCACACAGTCAATGACCACATCAGCCCCGCCATGCGTCATCTGTTTTATTAAATCGCCCGTATAATCATGGTGTTCTAAATGGACAATATCCGCGCCGAATGCTTTGGCCTTTTCGAGCCGATAGTCTACACAGTCAACGGCAATCACGCGTTTTGCCCCGAAATAAAATGCCCACTTGATTGTTAACAGCCCAACAGGTCCACAACCCAAGACCACCACCGTATCATCAGGCTTAACGCCCGAATGTTCCACGCCCCAATAGGCTGTAGGCAGTATGTCCGTCAGAAAAAGCACCTGTTCGTCTTCTAAGCTTTCGGGCACTTTTACGGGCCCCATGTTCGCATAGGGAACGCGCAGAAGCTCTGCCTGACCGCCGTCATAACCACCCATAGTGTCACTATAACCGAAAACACCGCCACACTCGCCGTAGTCATTCGAGTTATCACACTGGCTATAATACTCATGCTCACAAAACCAGCAATGACCGCACGCCACGGGGAAAGGCACGACAACACGGTCACCCTTCTTAACACGACTGACACCCTTACCGGCTTCTACGACGATACCCATGGTTTCATGCCCTAAAACCGTTCCTGTTTTCAGATTGGGTATCATGCCGTGTATCAAGTGGAGGTCAGAGCCACATATCGTTGTTGACGTAACCTTAACAATTATGTCATCATCATTTTGTATGGACGGGTCAACTACCGATTTTACCTTTACGTTCTTTACACCTTCGTACACAAGGGCTTTCAATGGCGCATCTCCATTCATTGGTTTATTTGAATAATATTCCACATTCAGTGGATGATTATCCAAAGACAGAATTGGGCACAAAATATAGGCAATTCATAATATCGAGTCAATCTGCTTGACAAACGGGATATTCTTTTATATATTAAAACTGTAGGCAAAATTAACGAATTTCATGACATGGGGGCTTTAGAATGCGCGTCTGGTATAACAACTTAAAACTCTTTGGGAAGCTTGCTATCCCTGTGATTACTGTTGTCGCCATATTTTCTTTCATTGTGGTAACGGGCTTGATTTTTATGACAAGGAAAGGGCTATCAACAGCAAACGATTTATACACTACTCAGTTATCAGCACATTATGCCGATACGGTGAAGGCACATTTTTCTGATTCATATTATATCTCAAAGTTCGTGTCTGCGTCACTTTTGGAACATTTCGATAAGGGTGATTTCGACCGAGTTTCGGCGACGAACATGCTAAAGGGGCTTCTTGCGGAACAAGACAATGTCTTTTCTATTTGGGTTGAGTTTGAGCCAAACGTCTTTGGTAACAACGATGCCGAATTTACAGATTCACCCTACGGTTCAGCAACGGGTTCAGGGCGTTTTTCGCCTTATGTATATAGAGAGGGAAACACAATAGAGTTTATAAACTATGCCAATACAGATATTGAACCGAATGAGGACTATTATGTGATACCGAAAAGGGAGGGTTACTATATAAACCCCTCTTCGCCGTATGAAATCTCGCCCACTAAAACAGTAATGGTAACCACTACGGCTTTTCCGATGATTCATAACGGTGAGTTTATCGGTGTTTTTGGTTCAGACCAATATGCCAGCGATTTAACGAATTATTTCGCCGATATCAAATACTATGAAAACGGTTACGGAACACTTATCGCCGACGACGGCACAATAGTTTCCAGCCCGAACGCCGATATTGTGGGTGAAAGTATAGATGATGTGTTTGACACCAAACTTGCGGAGTTAATAAGAAAAACGATAACAAACAAAGAAACCACAAGCGTGAACCTTAAACAAAAGAGTGACAAAGAAGAGTATCTTTATACGTGCTTACCCGTTGATATAAACAACTATAAGTATACTTGGGTTATACTAATGGCGGCGCCTCTCTCCGAGATTAACAGGTCGGCGAATCTTGTCTTTATTGTTGGTAATGGTTATGCCGTAATCATTGTTTTAATCTTGGCTTTGTTCTTGAATTGGCTTATTAAACGCACGGTCAAACCCGTTGGTGAGCTTGTATCTTTGGCGGAGAAAGTGGCGCAAGGCCGGGTTGATGTGAATGTGACTGAAGCAGGTAATGATGAAATAGGGCAATTAGTTCGCGCGTTTGGTGTTGTTGTTGAGGGCATAGGTGAGCAGTCACGGGCTATAGAGCGCATCGCAAAAGGTGACTTCTCGGTGAAGGTGAGATTGCGCTCAGAAGACGACGTAATAGCAAAGAGCCTGAACGCTATGGTAACCGCACAACGGAAGTACGTAGAGGACATATCGGATGTTATGGCGGCTATCTCAAACGGTGACTTGAAAAGAAATATTACCATAGACTATGTCGGTGACTTCGCGCCTATCAAGAGCTCGATAAATAACACGCTTCTGCTTATAAACACGTATGTTGGAGAAACTATCCGCGTTTTGAAGCTTATGACGCAGGGCAAACTCAATCAGCGTATAGATATGGAGTTTGCAGGTGATTTCTCGGCGCTAAAAAGCACTATTTCAACAATGCTCGACACACAGGCGTATTATATAAAACAGATTTCAGAAACTATGGCGCGTATATACGACGGTGACCTCACCGCAAAGATTAACGGTGACTTTTCGGGCGATTTCAAGCCCATACAGACTTCCATAAACGGCACTGTCGAACAACTGGAGTTGTATATCGAAACAATCAAATCCGTACTTTCGGCCATCGCTTCGGGTGACTTAACACAGCGCGTACCGTTTGAATTCAGCGGTGACTTCAAGGCGCTTAAAACTTCACTCGATAACATCAGCGCATCACTCTCAGGCACAATTAAGCTCATAAACGAGGTTGCCGACCAAGTGGCTGATGGGGCAGGGCAGGTAAGCGCCGCAGTAAGCGAGATTGCGAGCGGTGCGCAGAGCCAGTTAACCGCTGTTAGTGACGTGTTGACCGCTACCGAAGATATGTCAAACTCGGTAGATATATCTTACAGGGATACACAGGCCGCGTTAAGCATTAACGATGAGGCAATGAAACATGTCGAAATCGGCAATGCCAAAATGGCAGAGATGATAAGCGCCATGAGCGACATACAAGAAACGAGCGACAAAATCGCGAAGATTATTAGAACTATCAACAACATCTCCTTCCAAACAAATATTTTGGCGTTAAACGCCGCCATAGAAGCCGCACGCGCGGGTGAATCGGGCAGAGGATTTGTGGTTGTTGCGGATAAAGTCCGCGAGCTCGCCACATTGTCAGGCAAGGCGGCTAACGAAATAACCATGCTTATAAACAGTTCTTTGACGGCTGTAGAGCACGGAAGCCATATTGCGGATGAAACAGCCGACGCATTGGCTTCGATAGTAGGAAACACCCAAGAAATCCACAAGGCGGTTGTGGCAATAGGTCTTGCGGCCAGTCAGCAGGTCAATGATATAAAACTCATTGATGAAAGACTAGAAATGATTAACGGCATCGTGCTGGAAAATTCCACAAGCACCGAAGAATCGGCCGCGTCCAGCGAAGAGCTTGCCGCCCAGTCCATTGTGCTCAAAAATCTGATAAGCAAGTTCAAGACGCAGAACTAATGAACAATCGGCTGTGAGCCAAAACCTAAAACTTAAAGTATAAGGGGTGCATACCAAGTATGTGCCCCTTATAATATTTCTTGACACACTGTATATGTAGAGTTACAATGGGTATATAAAAATTCTGGATATGGGAGGGCGGTGATT
>CAZOVK010000056.1:0-15066 GCA_964583165.1 uncultured Defluviitaleaceae bacterium
TCATAGCCATTTGTGACAAACAACTCCCATGCTACGTCCAGAATCCGCTTGACCGTCGCCTCGGGGAATTTATTTCTAGCCATAGTTTCATCGCCTTTTGATACATACCGCCGGTATGTTTAATATATCATGCGCCATAGTCTTTGTCAATACCAAATTTTTTATCAATAGACTATGTCTTCAATCTCTGAAAGTCGCTTAATCTCATATGTCACAAACACACCCGTATTATTCGGCTTACTAAGTGGGTTAAACCAACACGTATTAATACCCGAATTATTCCCTCCCTTCATGTCGGCAGACAGCGAGTCGCCCACGATTAAGACGCGGCTCTTGTCAGAAACTTCGAGCGCCCTAAGCACATGCTCGAAAAACTCAACCTGCGGCTTTTGAAACCCTACATCACTCGATACGAAGATATGGGGCAGAGAGTCCTTAATAGCCGACCTTTTAATACGACTATATTGCACAGCAGACACACCATTCGTCACAATCGCGATTCGATGCGTCTTGCTCAACCTCTCGCATATCTCCAATGCGCCGTCGATTAAGTCTGCGCCCTGCCCTAACCGCTCAAGATAATAGGCATTAAAAGCCGCCGCGTCTGCGTTGATGCCTAGCAAATCAAACAATTTCTCATACCGTCTGACAACCAGTGTATCCTTATCAATCTCGCCGCGCTCATGAGCCGCCCAGTGCTCTTGGTTTATGCGCCTATACTCCGAGTGGTATGACTTTTCAAAATGAAGCCCAAAATGCTCAAACGAGGCCCTAAAACCCGCCGCTTCTGCTTTATCATAATCAAACAACGTGTTATCCGCATCAAACAATATCGTGTCGTATCTCAATGTTACCCCATCCTTCTAACCTTTTTTATATTATAACACAAACCGACACTTTGCGCCACTATTCGCTTGTGGTATAATCTTAGTTAAATATTAACCATTCAACGCCCGTCATTTTGAAATGCTGTGTTATTATGTTGTCAGACTTGTTTAGGGGGTATATATGACAATAGTAAACAAAAGACGCTTCGTACTGACAATGATTGTGCTTTTAAGTATCCTGCTTGGAACACTCATCTTTTCGGACGCGTCAAAACTGAATAAGGTTCAGGCCTATATCACAAAGCTAACAGGGGGCTTAGGGCGTTCCGCCTCAAATCTGTCAGACAGAATTTCATACGCCCCCGTTGACTTAAAAACATCAGACATTGCGCTATCTGATGTAATAAAGGAAGACTTTTTGGTTCTCGTAAACACAGACCACTACATCCCGTCTGATTTTAACGCCGAAGTCGTGAACGCTTACGGCATTATCCCGCTGTCGCGCAGTAACATTGACATCAACCCAACCGCTCTGACAGCCGTCACACGTATGTTTGACGATGCGCGCACACTTGGTTATAATAAATTTTTGGTAAACAGCGGCTTCCGCACATATGACTACCAAAAGGGTTTGTACGACGAATCAGCCGACAAGAGTTACGTTCAAAAGCCGGGCGCAAGCGAACACCAGACGGGGCTTGCCATTGATATAGCCTACACAGGCATCGAAGCCGACAACATGGACAAAACGCCAGAGGGCATCTGGCTCATGGAGAACGCGTGGCGTTACGGCTTCATCATGCGCTACCCCGCCGACAAGACAGACATAACGGGTATCAGCTTCGAGCCGTGGCATTATCGTTATGTGGGCATAGAGCACGCGGCGTACATCTACGCCAACGGGTTTTGCCTTGAAGAATACGTAGATAAGCTTAAAGACGGCACTGTGTATACCATAGACACGGACTTCGGCGAGTCGCTGGTCTATTACACAACAGAAAACGCCGATAAAATCGATTTACCGAAAGGCGCTGATTACGCCGTTTCCGGCGACAATTGCGGCGGTTATATAGTCACTGTGAGGAAGTGAAAGCTGTGGAATACACGATTTTAATCTGTGACGACGACGAGGACATTCTCTCGGCCTTAGAAATCTATCTAAAGCAGGAGAATTACAAGGTCATAAGGGCACAAAACGGGAAAATCGCGCTTGAGAAACTATCGGCGCATGAAATACATCTGATTTTGTTAGACGTGATGATGCCTATTCAAGACGGCATCGTCACAGCAGTAAAGATTCGCGAAACCAGCAATATACCCATCATCTTTCTAAGCGCAAAGAGCGAAGACACCGACCGCGTTCTTGGGCTGAACATGGGCGCGGACGATTATGTGACCAAACCGTTTAACCCCGTTGAGTTGACGGCGCGTGTTCGGGCACATTTGCGACGTTATGCGCGTCTGGGCGGCATGAGCGTTCAAGAAAAAGAAACGGGTGTTTACCGCACGGGCGGTCTTGTGCTCGACGACAATACCAAACAGGTCACGGTTGACGAAGAACCCGTCACGCTCACCGCGACAGAATATAACATACTGAAACTGCTCATGTGTAATCTGGAGCGCGTCTACTCAGCCAATCAGATTTATGAGCAGGTCTGGGGCGAACCGCCGTTTGGTATCGGCAAACTTATCTCCGTTCACATTCGCCATATCCGTGAAAAGATAGAGATTGACCCGAAAGAACCGCGATACCTAAAAATTTTGTATGGGCTTGGTTATAAGGTGGTGAAGTTGGATTGAGCAAAACCTATAATTATTGGTATTGGATGCTCTATATCGGGCTGGTTGGGCTATATATATGCGCGTATGTAATCTTTTGTAATTGGAGCCAAGTTTTCAGCTATTTCTCATACAGGCTGTTGGGCCTTCGTGGCTACGAAGGGTTATACGCTTTTGTAGCAATCGGTGTTATGCCCCTTTTTGGTATGACGTGGCGCGCCGCGTGGGTTTTGATTAAATCTGAACGGCTGAATATACCTTCGGCTCGGCGTTTTAGCTTACCCGTTGTCACCGTATTCTGCATACTTGCGTTGATTTGGTGTTATTTTCAACTGACAACCTACTCGCGCGGAAGCGTTTTCTTCTTCGTGGCAATGCCCATTATAGCGTATATTACCACCACAATTTGGGTTCTGCGCTTCATTGTGTTTATACAGAAACACAAACTACACGAAAACTTCCCATGGTATATGTTTTACAAACAGTTCCCCTTGCCGAACATTATATCTTTATGTGTGACAATCATTTTGGGCGTTACGGGCATGGGCTTTTTGTTTTTGGTTGCTTCTATACGGATGCAGAACTCCGAAGCGTTACTGTCAACCTTATTCGTGGGTTTGCTCTGGTTCCCTCTTCTGTCTGTTCTCGCCAAACATATCTCACTGTTCGCCGCTACAAAGAACGCCGAGTTTGACAAAACCAAAGACAGCCTAATCCGCGCAGAACGCCTTAAAACCGAGCTTATCACAAATGTGTCACACGACATCAAAACCCCTCTTACATCTATTATCAACTATGCGGGGCTTCTGAACGGTCAAGGCTTAAATGACGAAGAAATACGCGATTATGCGCGGGTTATTCACTCTAAATCATTGCGCTTAAAAAGCCTCATTGAAGATTTAATCGAAGCTAGCAAGGCGGGCACGGGTAATATCACCATCAAATTCGAGCGTATCAACTTCTGTGAACTCGTGGGGCAAATTCTCGGCGAATACGACGAACAGTTTGAGCGCGGCGGTTTGAGGGTAATCTCTACAATCCCCGACTTCCCGATAAACATTACGGCTGACGGGCGACATCTCTGGCGGCTTATGGATAATCTGTTCTCTAATGCACTGAAATACTCAGCGCCCGCCACGCGCATCTATGCCGATTTGTATATAACAGACGAATACGCCGCGTTTGCGCTAAAAAACATCAGCAAGGAGCCGCTCAACATATCGGCTGACGAGCTTATGGAACAATTCGTGCGCGGAGACCGCGCCCGCTTGACTGAGGGCAGCGGGCTGGGGCTGTTCATCACAAGGAGCCTAGCCGAAGCTATGGGCGCACGCTTTGAAATCAACATCCACGGCGATTTGTTTGAAACCTTGCTCATTTTCGCCTTGAAAGACCCCACACGGCGACAGTAGCTGTTAATGATTACAAAATTGCTCAAATTTATTGATTTCGACTTTCAGTAATTCTATAATCATAGTATAGAACATTTATTAACAGGGGGATTCTACAATGATTGATAACGATTACGAAGAGTTCGAGGAAGATTTTGAAGATTACGACGAAGACGACGACTTTGATGATGAAGATTTTGATGACGATGATGAAGATTATGACGACGACGAAGATGATGATGACTTCGACGACGATGATGATGATGACTTCGACGACGATGATGACGAAGATGATGACTTCGACGATGATGACGACTACGACGACGATGACTACGAAGATGATGAAGATGACTATGACGAGGGCGACGACGACTAATCAACTCGCCGCCGCTTGACTTTAACCATTTCACATTAAAAGCCCACCTGCTTTCGCTGGTGGGCTTTCTTTCTACTGTTTTATCCAACAGACTTGTTTATGCCTGCAAGTATAATAGGAGCGATAAAAATCTATCCCCTAGCCGCCCCATTCAAATCCTTCCCCTTTATGGCCGCTTCAACGAGCGGTGGCAACATGTCAGGCGTACAGGCAAAACACGGTATTACGAGAGCCGCGATTTTTTTGGCGAGATGTTCATCATAGGCAGGGCGGCCACTGTCAGACAGCGACAACAACACCAGCGTCTTCACACCCGCCGCGTGTAGGTTTTCGAGTTTCGTAATCAGTGCCTTTTCAACACCGCCCTCATACAAATCAGAAATAAGTATGAAAATCGTCTTTTTGGGGTCATTTATAAGCTCCGCGCAATACTGAACAGACTTGTTAATGTCTGTGCCGCCGCCCAGTTGAACGCCAAACAGCACATCAACAGGGTCATTGCGACAGACCTCGGTCAAATCAACAACCTCCGTATCAAACGCGATAACATGCGTGTCGAGTGACGGCATAGACGCGAAAATCGCCCCCATGACAGACGCGTAAATAATAGATTCTGCCATTGAGCCACTCTGGTCTATATCTAAAATGACCGTCCATTCCTTGTGGCGGCGCGCGCGTTCAAAGAAGTAGAAACTGCTCGGTATGAGTTTCTTGCGTTCGCGGTCATAATGTTTTAGGTTGCGCGTAATCGTGCGCTTGATGTCCATTGTCGAAACAGATGGTATCGGGGAATGGTTACGCCGATTTAACGCCCCCGTCACGGCGCGGCGCAAGTCGTTCTCTAACCGCTTCATGATGTCTTTGACCACAGCGCGGACGAGTTCCCGCGCCTGTTCCTTCGCCGTTTCGGGGATTTTCGCGCTTAGAGCCATGATGGTTGATACCATTTTGATGTCTGGCTTCACAGTCGAGAGTAATTCCGGCTCCATGAGCAGTTGCGTTAAACCCTTGCGCTGTATCGCGTCTGACTGTATGACAGACACCACCCTGTCCGGGAACATCTTCCGCACGTCAGCTAGCCATTTGGCTATGTTCGGGGCGCTCTTACCTGTTCCCGCTTGACGCTGACTGCTCTTTGCGCCCGCGTCACCGCTCGTTTCGTCATAGATAGACGCAAGCGCACTGTCCATGAGACGTTCTTCGTCCGATAGTTCCGCGCCTATGCCTAACGCGCCCAACTTCTCGTCAGCATCTTTGCCCAGAATCAAGCGCCAGCGTTTCAGTTTTTCTTCCATATATACACCTTATTCGGTTATAGAAAATCAAAATCGTTCAAATCGTCCAGTTGCTGTTGCTCGTCCTCCGACAACTCAGCCGTCAAAATCTCCGCAAGCGAGTCGTCAACAATGCCCCAACCGTCCGTCAGTATGTCCACAATGTCGGCCTTTTCACGCGGCAAGAATACGCTGAAGCTTCGGCGCAAGAACACGAGAGCGGGGCGAAAGTCCGTATCGTCCAGATTCTGTATATAATTATCCAGTTCGTGCCATAACAGCGGTCGCGATAACAGCGCATATCGGTTACGGCTACACAGCCCCTCAAACCAGAGCGCCGCCAAATCACTCGGCACGCCGTATGAAAGCCGCCGCGTTATCTCCGTTTTAAGTTCCTCGTCCGTGATAATCCCGCGTTCCAACAGTAACGCCGCAACCGCGCCGCTGACCTTCGCATTGCGGCTGTCGTTAAACGTCACACCCCTCAGCGCGTCAACCCAACGCACATCATCGACATGCTCGTAAAGTTCCTGCGACACCTTGTGTAACTTGTCAATTGCCTTTATCACATCACTGGCCGCCTGTTCGTCACACCCCGCCGCATCAAAGAGTGTGAGGGTTCCGCGCAAGAATAATTGCGTAAGAATCGGCAGAAGCGGCGCCCCGTCCACATTGCGCACATCACCGTACTGTATTAGGTTCGACAGGTACTGCAAGGCTATTGCGATTTCCTCGAAACTGTTCGCGTCTACACACAACTCCTGCAAACGGCGAATGCAGTTCGGGATTTCATCAAGCAAGCGGCTATAATACGCCCGCTGTATCAACACCGACAGCGCAACAATGCCGTTGGCTTCGGCCGCCAACTCCTTCAGCCTATACGCCGCCGCCGCTTCGACCGTTTCGCCCAAAAGGCTCGCTTCAACAACCTGTATCTCCGATTCGGGCGTCCACCGAACCACCCACGCCTCACTCCAACTCGAATTACCCGTCTGCCGTGTTTGAGCCAAACTGATATTCAAGAGGTTTAACCTATGGAAGAACACCGAACGGTTCAAGTCTAAAAACGCGCTCTCCTCTGTTTTCACGCGGCGGTTCTCACGCAAATCAAGCGTCAAGTCCTGCGCGACAACACTTTTGTACTTCTCTAGCTTCAACCGCTTTAACTGGCGGTTTACATCATCAGTAAGCGCGGTCTGTGAAACACCCTCCGGCAAGCTGCCAATCGCACTGCCCACGTCCATTTTCGCGAATGCCGTAGCCAAACCCGCCTTTTCGCCGCCGCCAAGTAAACTCACGGCCGCGTCATGCAAGTCGGTCAGATGAGGATAAACCGCCCCGCGCATGAGCGCCAGCCCATTCGCCAATCTCACGGCTTCAATGACATGAGCCGTTGACGTATACGCCCCGTCAGCCCTCATTATTTCACTGATGCCCGTCAGATACCGCGCCGCCAACTCCCCTACTCGCCCGTTTTTAATTGCCTGCCACAATAACAAGAAATAATTCGGCGCGTGGTTGCCTGCCCCGTAGCCTGATTGACTGCTCAATCGATAATACGAATACGGCATGAGCGTCAGCTTTATTTCATTCTTTTCAAGCGTTTTGAGCTCTTTATCAGACAGCGGCTCCAAACCCGCCTTCAAGCCCGGTGTGTGGTATGCGCCCGTTATTACCGCGATATCCTTTGGCTCGTAACGCTCCAAGGCTTGAACGATACGGCGCGTCATAAACCGCTCACGTAAGGTATTAAACGCGGCGGCTTCAGGCTCGTCCTCTGCCTGTGCGCCCTCAAAACTCCCGCGCATGTTCTCAGACATTGAAGCCACTTTGACCTCGAACGCGTCTAAGTCGGGTGTATGCTCAAAATACCGCTCCCAAAACTCCTCGTAACTGCCCTCGCCCGATAATTCAGCCGCGCCACCATAAAACGCCGAAACCAGCTCCCGATATTCGCCATGCTCTTGTGATGGTTTTTGCTCACGCCGAACCGTTATATTTGTCGGCAAGTCGAAAAACTCAATCTTAACCCTATTTCTTATTGCCCAAACAATTGCCTGATACTCGGGCGAATACTCCGCGAACGGATATAAAACCGTGTCAACCGGCGAAACAAGGGTATAGGACAGAATCGCAAACGGCGGCTCAACATCAGAACGCGCAATCACGGGCAAAAGCTCATTCGCATCAGAAGGACCCTCTAACAGCACGAGCTTGGGCTTACACCGCTCCAAAAACCCCAACATGTGAAACGCCGACGCGGGTGAAAGATGCCGCACGCCGAAGAAGTTTATTTCGTCAGTTCGCGACAGGCGTTGTAGAGTTTGCGCCATTCCTGCCCCCTCTTTTTCATCACGTTTTCAAGGTATTCGTTCCAGGCGATATGGTCTTTTTCCTCATCTTTCACAATCGCGCCTTGAAGCCCCGCCGCCAAATCGCGCTCTTCTACACTACCGCTGCCGAAACTCGCCGCCAGAGCCATGCCGTTTGTGAGTAGCGAAATAGCCTCCGCCGTGCTTAACACGCCCGACGGGGGCTTGACCTTCTGGCTCTTGTCGAGCGTCTGCCCCTGCCGCAGTTCCCTGAATATTGTCACAATCTTTTCTATCTGTTCCCTCTGCGGCAATTCTGCCTGTATCTGATAGCTCGACGAAATCTCACGCACACGACGCGTCACAATGTCCATTTCTGTTTCTAAATCGGCGGGTGTGGGTAGAACGACAATGTTAAAACGCCGCTTTAACGCCGCCGACATATCATTAACCCCGCGGTCACGCGTGTTTGCCGTCGCGATGATTGAGAAACCCCGCGTCGCGCTGACCTCACCCGACAACTCGGGCACGGCTATATATTTCTCAGATAAAATCGAGATGAGCGCGTCTTGAACCTCTGACGCACAGCGCGAAATCTCCTCGAAACGCGCCAGTTTGCCCGCTTTCATGCTCTCCATAATCGGGCTTTTGATGAGCGCTTCACGCGTGGGGCCATTCGCTATGAGCATCGCGTAATTCCACGAATACCGAATATGCTCCTCGCTCGTGCCTGCCGTGCCCTGAACGACCTTGTTAGAATCTCCGCTGATTGCGGCGGCTAAATTCTCACTTAACCACGACTTAGCCGTTCCCGGTTCGCCAATCAGAAGCAACGCCCTGTCTGTCAACAGTGTCGCTATCGCAATTTCAACGAGCCTGTCATGCCCTATATACTTGGGCGTAATGACGGTCTTACCCGCCTTACCGCCTACAATAAACTTGAAAACCGCCCTCGGCGACAACTGCCAGCCCGGCGGCTTAGCTAGTTTGTCCTCGGCTTTGAGCGCTTCTATCTCCGCCGCATACAACTGTTCGGCGGGTAATCTCAATATATCCCCCATTATTTGACACCCCTTGCTTTCTCGTAGAGTTCCATCATTTCCGTATCACCCGGCGGTAGCGCATAATGCGCGAAGTTCAGCTCGTTCTGCTCGATAAAATACGTTACCCAACGTCTGCTGTGGCGCAATGACCTGCTCGAATGACCATAAATAAACGCCGTCAAGAACGGGTTTAGGTACATCGCGTTGTCAGACCGCGTGTACTCGCTGATGCGTTTATAAAGCCCACTCGCCGCAAAACTGTCGTAGAACGCCTCTTTTTCCATACGCTCGGCACAACACATGAACGCAAAGTATAGAAAATTTCTAGTAGGACGGTTTGCCCACCCACTGTATGACTTTTCACGCTCAAGAAAACTGTCCGCAATAATGCCCTTGCCCTGCTCTGTTGTATAAAGCGCATTTAATACCATAAACTCTATCGGTATGGTTAGGGGCTTCCCCTCTTCGTCAACACCCAATTCACACAATTGCTTGTCGTCCATCATGTCCTTTAGAAGTCCTAAAATTCGCTCATCGGTCTTATTACAACACAAATCTAGCACAGTCGCCATCTTTGCCTTGTTTTCATCCATGTTTATGCGATTCGCCAAACAATCGCGCAAAGCCGTAATCAAACCCACAAGCCGCGAAGTCAAATAATCGCCGTCAGCTTCTTTAAGCGCCGCCGATAAATACTTCGGCGATTCGTCTAAACACATCAAAACCGCCTTGTCAATGGCTTCCTTGCTGTCGATTTTAATGAGCGACACCATCGCGGCCTGTGAGAGCGCCTTGTTTCCACCCACTATATTAAGTAAATACCGCTCACTGTCACGATGCGCCGCCAAACACTCTATCGCTGTCAGTTTCATCAACTGATTGCCACTCTCTAAACACTCGAGCAACAGAGGTAACCCCTCCGCCTTCATAATATTCGCATAAGCCCTAAGCCGTCGCGCATCCATGGCTTTACCCGTCATATCGAAGTCATTCATTATCTGCGACACAACACTTGTTCCGATTGCTGGCAAAACCTCTTCCGCAATATACCGCGCCAGTTCCTCATGTCTGTCATTCAGCGCAAAAACGAGCAAATCACGCACCCGCGCATCCAAGCAAATACCGTTTCTAAACGCAAACTTCTCCGTATCCAACCGCCCAGCGCCACTTTTTGTCAGCGCGTTACACAAAGCCTGCAATTCGGCGTAACTCGCATTGGTATCGCCCACAAGCGGCGTATACTCAACCTCTTCTGATTTCTCTGTTTTAGGTACCTCCGCTTGCGTAGTCAAAACCGACATCACCAGCCCCGAAAGCTCCAACAAAGCCCCCGCCGCGTCATCTGCTTGGGCCGCCACAAGCTTCTCACAAAGCCCCGCCAAACGCGCAAACACGGGCGCCTTCTCCCCCAACCGCGCCAATTGCGGAATCAACCGCTTGATTTTGGGGTCGTCCTGCGCCAATCGCGCACCCGCCATGCTCAAACGTATACACTCATTTCTTAGTTCTTCCAAAACAGGTATAATCATAGCGCCCCCCTAAACCAGTTTTATCAAGCGCTCACGCGTGACAGCGCATAGCGGTTGTGCCAATAACTCCCCGCGCTCCGCATCATGCCCAAACACGACAAGAAGCGCCAGCGGTTCAGCCGTTGGCAAATTCCGCATAAGTTGAAAGAAAAACCGCTCTGAATAATTGAGATTCTTCAAATAAATCGGCGTGTTGTTCGCGTCCGTCACCACAAACTCGTCGCCACCCGCGCTCTCAAGCCGCGTTACCTCTAACAAGCAAACAGGGCTTCTATCCAAGGTCAAATTCATCAGTTGCCCTTTAACAGCCTTAATCACAGCCGCATAATTCCCTAGCGCGTAACCCAAAATCTTCTCTAAATCGTCACTACAGACCGCCGTCACCGAAAAATCTTCGAAGCGCACACGTGGGTTCATAGCCAACCCCGGATATGTATACAACATCGGCGTAACCATCACCCCGTTAGTCGAATTCTGCTCCTTCAAATGATTCAGCGCCCTAAACGGTCTGAAATTCTTCGTCCGATAAATCTTCCCAGAATTCAGCGAAATAACGATGCCCTCGTCAACAAACCGCGTTTGCTCGGTCTGAACACAAAACGCAAGCTCCACAAGCCGCGCATCCGCTTCAACAAGCCCTTGCGTCGCCAACTCGTCTAACTTCCACGCGTAGCCCAAAAGTTCCTCAATCTCGCTCTTTGTGTCTATCATCTCCGGGTCGTTAAGCTTCTCCGTCAAATAGGCCTTACCCTTTGTGAGTAACGCCCCAATCTCGCAAACCGTTTCAAGCTTCTTGGCATGACTGACATCTGTCTTAATAAGCATAACCAAATCAGACAACCGCGCTTGAACACCCAGAATATAAAAGCTATCAAGCCCTGCCACATTCCGCATAATCACTCCAGAATTTTTCGAGTCAATCGAACCCATACCAAAACTCAATATATTATGTAAAATCTTCTCTGCCTGCTCAATCCCCGATATCTGACTTTCAATCTTTTTAATCGCCGCACGTTTCTGAGCGGCCGTTTTAGCCTTAGGCACACCCGATTCGGGCTTGACCTTCTCTGAACGCTCCGCCGCCTTCTTGACCTGTTGTTCACGCTTCAACCGCGCATTCAAAACAGCCTGCGGCACCTCGCCTTCTTCGAATAAAACCCCCTGCGCATACGCCAACATAAGCCCAATCACATGTTTGCACGGTATCTGACGGCTTGGGCAACTACAAGCCGTAACGGGCTTCGCACTATCCGAAAAATCGGCATAGCAAGAATAATCGCCGCTACTCCCACGGCAATTCCCGAAAATCACAACCCCCGCCGCGTCCTTCCCAAGACCGCTATAACTCCCCGAGCGCACAAGTGATTCGGCATTCTTCATCGCACTCGCATTCGTCGCCATCCGTTGAACTGTTTCTCGCGTAATGTCCATTTTTCACCCTGATTCCACGATTTACCATTAAGTATAACCCCCTCATTCGGAAATTGCAAGCATACAAAGAGCGGGCAAAAACAAAAACGGACTATCGGTGACAGTCCGTTTTGTTGGTTATTCGTACCGTAAGGCTTCAATCGGGTCAAGCTTGGCAGCCTTGTTGGCGGGGTATAGACCGAAGAAGATGCCTATTACCATTGAGAACAAGACACTGCCGATTGTGACGAATGGTGAGATTATCAGTGGTACTTCAAAGACACTCGAGATGACAACACCTACCAAAATGCCCAGAATCAGCCCGATAACGCCACCCACACTCGATATAAGAATGGCTTCTGTCACGAATTGGAGTTGGATGTGGAAGGTTTTCGCGCCCAAGGCTTTACGCGTGCCGATTTCACGCGTGCGCTCGGTGACCGATACCAGCATGATGTTCATAACGCCGATACCGCCGACTAACAGGGATATGCCCGCTATGAAGGCTATCGCGAGTGAGATGTTACCCATGGCGCTTGTCACAGCGTCTAACATGGAGGTCATGTTGAATGCCGAAAGCTTCCAGTCTTTGTTGTTTTGATACTGTTTATCAAAGTAGCGTTGGATGCGGTTGGTGAGGCTGTTTACGTCACTGGTTTCTGCACCAATAACTGTTACGTTGTTGAAATTCTTTTCGAGTACGTCCTGTTTGGCTGTGGTGACGGGGATAAATAGGCCTGTGGTTATGTCGCGCTCTGAAGCCGTACCGCCGAAGCTGACCTGTTCGTACTTATAAACGCCGATGATGGTGTAGATTTCTATGCTGTTTTTCTTGTAGATTTTGACCTCGCGACCGATTGGGTCAACGCCCTCGGGAAACATGTTGTTCACGAATTTGTCTGACACGACAGCGGTTTGGTTCTTATGTGTTACGTCACCTTCTGATGTGAAGCGCCCTTCTAGAATAGTGACATTGTTGGCATTTAAGTAATCTGCGTTTGTGCCGACAATGGTCACGTTGGCGTATAAATCGCCGTCTTTAGCTTGGGCGCTACCTACGGCAAAGCTTAGAGATATGCCTACTATTTCGTCGGCGAAATATTCTCTCATGTCTTCAATCATGCGGTTGCTGATGAGGTCGTCAGAAGTGGGGACTTTGCCCGTGCGCCCGCTCGACACCGTGCCCATACCCGTGAACATGAAGGTTTCTACGCTTTTCTCTTGTACCATTAGGGTTATGTTGTTCGTACCAAGTGATGACAGGCTGTTTTGAACAGAAGCCGTCATCGCGTCGCCGATTATCATAATCGCGATAATCGACATGATGCCTATGATGATACCCAACATTGTAAGAAGAGCGCGCATTTTGTTGGATTTCAGCGATTGATATGCCAACATAAGGTTTTCTAAAATCATGATGCCGCCCCCCTGTCTATGGGGTCGTTGGGTTCGTCTGATACGATTTCGCCGTCGCGTAGGGTGATAATGCGCTGCGTCTGTAGGGCTAAATCCATATTGTGGGTTATGAGGATGACCGTTTTTTTCTCGATTTGGTTAATGCGCATGAAAATGTCCATAACGAGATTGCCTGTTTTTGAATCGAGGGCACCCGTCGGTTCGTCAGCTAGTATTATGGACGGGTCGTTCGCGAGTGAACGCGCTATGGCTACGCGCTGTTTCTGACCGCCCGATAACTCGTTCGGCATATGTGTCATTCTGTCGCCCATTTCTACGAGTTCAAGTAATTCTATCGCGCGTTCGCGGCGTTGTTTCTTACCTATGCCCTTGTAAAACATCGGAAGTTCAACATTAGACAACGCCGTTGAGCGCGGTATTAGGTTAAACGTCTGGAACACAAAACCGATTTTCGCATTTCTAATATCTGACAGTTGGTTGTCTGTCATACTGGCTATGGGTATGTTGTCTAGGCTGTATTGCCCCGCCGTGGGGCGGTCAAGAGCGCCCAAAATGTTCATGAGCGTACTCTTGCCACTGCCCGACTGACCTACGATTGACACAAACTCGCCCTCGGCAATGCTGATGTTTAACCCTTTAAGGACGGTCAATTCGTTCGGCTCGCCTATAAAGTATTTCTTGACTATGCCGCGCAGTTCAATCATCTAGTTCGCCCTCCGAATAGTCACGGGGCCTGAGTTACTCGAAGAACCGACGCTAAAGCCGGAACGGTTTTGGTTTAGCCTGCTTTCGGGGTCTTTTACAAGCTCAAGACCGTCATAAAGCCCCTCTCCCTCGATTTCGGCGTTCGTTGTCGTTTGAAGCCCGATTGTAACGGGAATAGCCTTCATCGCGCCGTTCTCCATTGTATATACGAAACTGCCTTCTGGGTTTGTGATTATCATTGACATGGGAACAACATAAACGTCCGTTTTGTGGTCTGTGATAATGTTTAAGAACGCGTTCATGCCTATGCGGATTACATCGTCGGCCTTTTCAAGCAACGAGCGCACCTCAAACTCGACACTCGTCGAACCCGCTTGGCTGACCGCCTTTGGCGAGATGTATGACACCGCCGCGTCATACACCCTGTCACCTGTCGCGTCTGTTGTCACGAGTGATTTTTGCCCCAATGATATGGACGAAAGGTTGTATTCCTTAATATTCGCTGATACGTAAAGGTTCTCTGTGTCCTCAATCACGAACAGTATGCCGCTCGGGTTTGCGCCTACTTTGATGTTCGATTCGGTGATAACGCCGTCAACTGTGGCTACAATCGTGCATTCTTCAAACTGTCTGTTGAGTTTTTCGAGAGTCAACTCCTGTAAGCGGACATTCACATCTGAAGTCAGTGGGCGTGACTCCGCCTGTTGAAGTGAGTTCTGCGCCGTTTTCAGGCTGTTTCTCGACGCTTCGAGTTGTTTTTGGCTGTCCGCATATGTCTTTTCGGCGTTCTCGAGCTTCGTTTTGTTGTCTTCCAGATAGTTCTTTATCGCGCGCTCCTTGTCGTTTAACGCCTTGTCATAAGCGCGTTCTGCGTCACTAACGGCGTTTTGGGCTTTTGTCAATGCGGTTGTTGCGCTCTCGGCGGCGTTGTCCTTGGCGCGTTGTAAGTCGGTAACAGCCTTGTCGTATGAACGCTGTGCGTCATTGACGGCGTTTTGGGCTGT
>CAZOVK010000057.1:0-14738 GCA_964583165.1 uncultured Defluviitaleaceae bacterium
CTATGAGGTTTACCCCGATAAATTCAATAACAAAACGAACGGCATAACCCAACGCCGCTGGCTCGCAAGCTGTAACCCCGAGTTGTCGCGGCTTATTACCGAAGCTATCGGTAGCTCGTGGCTTACGGACTTAGACCGCTTGCAAGAACTCAAACCATTTGCAGACGACGCGTCTTTCCGTGAGCGTTTTATGGCGATTAAGCGCGAGAACAAGGTTAGGCTCTCGAACATAATACGCGCGAAAAATGGCATACTCGTTGACCCAGACTCGATTTTTGATATACAGGTCAAGCGTATGCACGAATATAAGCGTCAACTTTTGAACGCGCTTCATGTGTTGAGCCTTTACAACAGGCTGAAAGTCAACCCCGGGTTAGATATACCGCCGCGCACGTTCATTTTCAGCGGCAAGGCCGCCGCGAGTTATCGCCGCGCCAAGCTGATTATCAAGCTTATCAACAATATTGGTCTTCTTATCAATAACGATATGAGTATCGAAGGGCGCTTAAAGGTTCTGTTCATGGAGAACTACCGCGTATCGCTGGCTGAGCGGCTCATACCCGCGTGTGACGTGAGCGAACAGATTTCGACAGCGGGCAAAGAAGCTTCGGGCACGGGCAACATGAAATTCATGTTAAACGGCGCGGTCACAATCGGCACAATGGACGGCGCGAATGTCGAGATGTTCGAGGAAGTCGGAGAGGACAACATTTTCATCTGTGGCGTGTCGGCTGACGAAGCTATCGAGATGATTAGAACGCGTTCATACGACCCGTGGGATGTCTATAACATGAATCAAGATGTGCGGCAGGTCATGACACAGCTCATTAACGGCACATTGTCTGATGACCATGAGTTGTTCCGCGAGATTTATGAATGTCTGTTGAACGGTTACCAAGGTGGTATTGCCGATGAGTATCTGATTTTGCGCGACTTCGAAAGCTACGCGGCGGCGCAATCCCGCGTGGGCAAGGCATACCGCGACATAGAGAATTGGGCGCGTAAGGCGATAATGAACACCGCCAGCTCGGGCAAATTTTCGTCAGACAGAACGATACGTCAATATGCCGATGAGATTTGGCATACAAGACCGATAGAAATAAAGTAAGCCCAAAATAGAAGAGGGGCGGGTTTTACCCGCCCTAACATACATAATTTTGAAAGGGGCAATTTTTCATGGAGTACAACCCCCATGTTTATCATTACCCGTCACGCCGCCACGTCTGTTACGCGAAGTATGGCATGGTAGCCACGAGCACACCCGCTGCCGCGCAAGCAGGGCTTGAGATTCTCAAAAAGGGCGGCAACGCCATTGACGCGGCTGTAGCCACGGCGGCAAGCTTGACAGTCACAGAACCCAGCTCAAACGGCATTGGCGGTGACGCGTTCGCGATTATCTGGCATGAAGGTCAGATGTATGGCTTGAACGCGAGCGGTTATGCGCCTAAGGGTATTTCGTATGAACTCTTGCGCGAAAAGGGTTTTACGGAGATACCTAAGTATGGTTTTGAAGCGGCTACGGTGCCCGGTGCGCCGAGCGCTTGGGCGGCGTTGACGAGCAGATTCGGGAAACTGACGCTGGCAGAAAACCTTGCGCCCGCTGTGAACTATGCGGCGAATGGTTATGCTGTCGCGCCCGACACGGCGCGTGGCTTTGCGGCGACATTCCGCAATTTCAGCAAGACGAACACAGACGAGAAATTCGCCGAGTGGTTCCGCGTGTTTGCGCCTAACGGGCATACGCCTGACGCGGGGCAGGTTTTCAGTAACGCCGACATGGCGAGAACACTCACAGAAATCGGCGCGACAAACGCCGAAAGCTTCTATCGCGGGAATCTCATGGAGCAGATTGTTGCGTTCTCGAAGAAATACGACGGGTATTACGACGAATCTGACTTCACGGAGTATCAACCCGAGTGGGTCACGCCGATTTCGGCGAACTATCGCGGCTTTGACGTTCATGAGATTCCGCCGAACGGCCACGGTATCACGGCGTTACTAGCGCTTAATATATTGAAGCAATTCGATTTATACATACACCGCGAAACAGCGCGGAATTACCACTTGCAGATTGAAGCCATGAAGCTGGCGTATGCGGACGCGAAAGAGTATGTCACAGACCCGCGCCATATGACAGTTTCCGTTGAAGAGCTGTTGAGCGAAGAATATGCGAAGAAACGCGCCGCGCTCATATCAGATAAGGCGTTATTACCCGAACCGGGGCAACTTCGCAAGGGTGGCACGGTTTATCTGTGTGTGGCCGACCAGTTTGGCAACATGGTTTCGTATATTCAGAGTAACTACATGGGCTTCGGCAGTGGGCTTGTTGTGCCGAACACGGGTATTTCGTTACATAATCGCGGTCATAACTTCAACTTCGACCCGAACCACGACAACTGTATCGCGGGCGGCAAGAAGCCGTATCATACGATTATCCCGGGATTTCTCACAAAAGGCGGAAAACCTGTTGGGCCGTTTGGCGTGATGGGTGGCTTCATGCAACCGCAAGGGCATTTGCAGATGGTGGCGAACACTGTTGACTTCCACTTCAACCCTCAAGACGCGCTTGACGCGACACGCTGGCAGTGGAACGGCGGCAGACAGGTTGACATTGAATCAACCGTACCGCAACACATCATGCAAGAACTCGCAAGCATGGGGCATGATGTGAAGCTCGTTCACAACTACGGTGGCATGGGGCGCGGTCAAATTATCTGGCAAACGCCTGACGGCACGCTCGTCGGCGGTTCTGAGCCGCGCTGTGACGGGCAAGTGGCGGTTTGGTAGACTAAAGATAGTGGGGAACAGATTTGTGGTTCGATAAGTATGAAAAATACAGCAGAATGGTTTATCTAGTCTGTTTCGTGGTTCTGGTGGGGTTAACGGCGTTTGTGTTGCTTTCGCATAAGGAAGAAAAATTGCCAGATTTGCCGCTGTTAGACGTGAGCAAGGACATAGGCGGGGAAATGAATGTGTTCACGATGACGGAGCGTTCAATACCCGACGCGGTGGTTGAGAGCCTTCCCGTTTACGATAATAAGGGTGAAGTATTCGGCGAGTATCCTATAATAAAGGAAGATGAAGCCCTCCGAGCGCTTAGTGACGGGTTTTACCTTACGGGCTCGCCCGATAAATTCCCTGGTGAACGTTATGTCGAGCAGGCAGAGATTGTGTATTTAACCAGATTCCCAAACTTCGATATACCGTTCTACATGTTCAGTGTGACAAATTCGGAATACACGTTTTACGTACCAGCCATTCAGCCAAGATATGTAGAAAACATGCCTATGCAAAAGGCACAATAGAAATGGGGTATCCGATTGGATACCCCGCTTTTATGTTCGATTATAGAAAACCTGATTGGCGGTTATAGCTTCTTTGAAGGTCACGGGCGTGAAACTCACAATATCGACGCCCACATTCAACATACGCGGCTGTTGCGCCACAAAGCGTCCGGTTGCGTCCATGCTGTTGTGAATATGACCGTGCATGTGGTAGAAGCCGCGATAGAAACCATGCCACTCGAGAATAGGGTAATGGCAGAGGACGATTTGTTTGCCGTCATGTTGAATCAGCGTGAGTTTCTCAATCGAAACGAATGACGAGCGAAAATCGGCTTTTTTCAAGTCATCGCGGTCGTGATTGCCGACAATAAGGTGCTTGCGCCCGTTCAAGCGTGACGCGTAATGCGCCCCGCCGAGCTTACTGCGATATGCGAAGTCACCCAGAATATAGACTGTATCGGATTCGTTGACACGCGCGTTCCAGTTATCGATTATCGCCTCGTCCATCGAATAAATATTCCGGAACGGGCGCTTGCTGAGGTCAATTACGTTTGCGTGACCGAAGTGTGTATCGGCTATGAAATAGACCACTACTTACCCGCCTTGTCCAGTGCAACACGGAGCCGTCCTTTTGCGCCATCAAGCAGTGTTCGCGCTTCGGTAACATCTAAACCCGACAGCTCAACCAGTATAGCAAGCTTTACATTGTCGCCCGTTGCGCTCAAGAGCTCTGTAGCGCGTTCATAGGTTACTCCTGTGGCTTCAATGACTATCTTCTTCGCGCGTTCGACGAGTTTTTCATTGCTGGTTTTTACGTCAACCATGAGATTGCCGTAGACCTTGCCCAGTTTTATCATGGTCGCCGTGCTCAACATGTTCAAAACAAGCTTTTGCGCCGTGCCGCTCTTCATGCGTGTTGAGCCTGTCACGACTTCGGGGCCTACAACAGGTGCGATTGAGATTTCGGCTACTTGCGCCATTGCCGAGCCGGGGTTGCAGGTGACGGCTATGGTGTGTGCGCCGAGTGATTTCGCATATTCAAAGCCACCGAGGACATAGGGCGTGCGCCCGCTGGCGGCGATGCCCACGAGCACGTCCTTTTCGGTGAAGTCAATCCCGATTAAGTCTTCGCGGCAGAGCGTAAGAGAGTCCTCCGCGCCTTCTTTCGCCGCGAATAGGGCTTCTTTGCCGCCCGCAATTAGCCCTACAACTGTGTTAAAATCCACACCGTATGTTGGTGGGCATTCGGACGCGTCAAGAACGCCCAAACGCCCGCTGGTACCCGCGCCACAATAGACCAAGCGCCCGCCTAACTCCATTTGGGCAACAATCACATCAACGGCTTTCGCGATATTCGCCAGTTCTTGTTCAACTGCGGGCGCAACCTTCTTGTCTTCACTGTTGATAACCGTTACGAGCGCGAGTGTGTCGAGTGTGTCAATCTCCATTGTGGCGGGGTTGCGTGTTTCTGTGACAAGGGTTTTGAGGGTTTCTATAAGTTCCATGTTTAGTCCTCCTTTATGGGGTTTGTGCGTGCTTTGGTGAGTTGTTCAATCGCGTAAGAAAGCCCGAGTAGTTTGGCTTCTTCAAACGGTTTCGCGAAGAAGTAAGAGCCTATTGGGCGCCCCTTTTCGTCATAACCAATCGGCAAAGTGAGCGCGGGGAAGCCCGTGAACGGCGGAAGATTCGAATAATACACACATAGTATCATATCTAAGCCGTGTTCGTCAAACACCTTGTTCAACAGCTTGGTTTTCTCTTCACGTTCAAGAATCGCTTTAATATATGTGGCTTCGGAAAGCCCACCGCCTGTTTTGTATTGAGCATTGAACAAAATCGTCTGACCGTATTTGAGCGCAATATCGGCGTGTTCGTTGTTGTATGCGATTATCTCTTCAAGGTTATTGACTGTGCGGTTTGCGCCGAGTGACGCGAGGTAGGCGTTTATGGCGTTCTTAAACTCGTACAACATAATGTCAAACGCCTTATCCGTCCACATAATATCGTCAAGTTCAATAATTTGGGCCCCCGCATCTTGAAGGGTTTCAATGAGGCTTTCTGTTTCACGCAAACGCGCTTCGCTTGCCTTATCGGAGTAGGCACGGTTTATGCCGATTCGCGCCCCTTTGAGTGGGAACTCTTCAAGACTGTCTTCATAAACAATAAAGGGTATGTTGTCGTTCTGTGTGCTCGCGTCCCTCATGTCTTCATCGGCGATAATCGAGAGAATTGTGGCAACGTCGCTGACCGAACGCGCCATTGGCCCCGCTATGTCACAAGTGCTAGAAATCGGAATGATACCCGAGCGGCTCACAAGCCCCATAGTGGGTTTTAACCCGACAATGCCGTTGTTCATAGACGGTGAGATTATCGAACCGCCCGTTTCTGTGCCGATAGCCGCCGCGCATAGGTTCGCCGATACTGCTGCGCCCGACCCCGAGCTTGAACCCGACACATCACCCTCGCGGTCAAACGGGCAAAGCACCTGACCGCCCAATGAGCTGTAACCGTTTTTCATGTTCTGTGTCATGAAGTTGGCGAACTCGGTCATATTGGTTTTGCCGAGAATGAGCGCGCCCGCCCCGCGAAGTAAGCTTACGATATGTGCGTCTTCCGGCGCGTAAGAATGCCGCAGAGTCACCGAACCCGCGCTTGTTGTCATGTTGTCGGCGGTGTTGATGTTAGCTTTAATGAGCATGGGCACGCCGTGTAAAGTGCCGAGAATCTGCCCCTTTTTACGCATACTGTCGAGCCTGTCGGCGATAAACAACGCGTCAGGGTTAAGCTGTAGAACCGCGTTTATGCCACCTTCACATTTGTCGATTTTGGCTATACGCTCCATATATCGCAGAACCAGTTCCCGTGTTGTGACTTCACCGCGTTCGAGCGCGGCCCGTATGTCGGATATGCCGGCTTCAAGTATGTCAAACATATGATTCCCCCCAGTTTGTCCAGTTTCTTCCTAATTATATATTACCACAAAGCCACGCCGATTACCAGATTAAAACGTAATCTTCACCACACGCGTAGGGCGGCCGCGAGAGCTTACGACATGGCGGCTGACTTCGCTGACGAACCCCGCCGTTTCTAGTTGATTGATGATGCGATTTGCCGTGCGGATACTTACGCCCAGTTCTGTGGATAAATCAACCGCTGTAAAGTTTCGCGTATTCATCTGTGAGATGAGCGCGTCAATGCGATAGACTGTATTTATACTAAGCCCCGTTTTGTCAGAGATTTCGATTAACCGTGTTTCAAAAATCTTGCCGCTTGTGTCAATGGCTTCATTCGGCTCAATCGGGCCAACTATATTGCCGCTTGAGTAAACGACATAGGCGCGATTGCCACCCTCATTGACCGTGCGGGCGAGGGCTGATTGGGCGTTAATCTGGGCGGTTTTCGCCGTGTCGCCGTAACCAATGCCGACACACGCGAAAAACATGGTATTTCGGGCTATCCATGCGAGAAATTCTAGTTTCGTAAGCCCCACGGTCACAGATTCTAAGGCCATGCTGTCACAGACAATATAATGCTCATTCGTGCCGACACAGAGAAGCGCCCCATCTACGGCTTGTGCGAAGACGGCGAGTTGTTCGGTGGCTTTATTGCGTTCAAGCGTTGTCTGGAGCGGTGTTTTTGTGTATGTGAAGATGTTATCTTTAGTCAAAAGGGCGGCGGCAATCACAACGGTTTTGCTCTCGTCCTGTTGGCGTATGCGCGCGCTCAACATGAGGCGACGTATCTCATACACATACGCGTCTTCTGTGGGTGAGAGTAAAATCGCGGGCACATTTCTGGCATGAAGAAACGCCACAACAGAACGGATATTCGACACGCAGACATTACAAAGCCCGCTATTGTAATTATGGAGGTGTTCGGCCGCCACACGCTTCACAAAATGTTCTGCGTTTAGGTCGGTGTTCACGTGTTGAAGGCTGACCTTATCAAACGGTATACCAACAGACGTATATGCCGATTTTACCGCCGCATAGTCTAACGAGTCGATACTTATTCTCATTATGTCGATATTCTGGTGATAGAGCGCGGAGAACAGCCCGAAAACGAGAGTCGAAGCGTCAACATCCACATAGCGTGACGGCACGGAGTGTTCAAGCCGCGCCGTGACAAGCCGAAACGGGTCATACCGCGTATACAAAATGCCGTCTGTGTGAGCCATTATGCGCGAGAGCTTGACCAAAACAGACGGTAAATCGTCGTCATTATTAAACTCGATTTGCGTCACGTCTATGTTATTGAATTTATGGTGAATGATGCCCGTGATTTCTTTGATAGATTCTTTATGACCGACAATCGCGAGTTTGAAGTTCATACTATCACCTCTTTGTAAAATTTTATTATAAAGACAACATAAAGTCAATATACAGTCAATCGATATTGTGCTATGCTGATAAAAAGCGTGAGCATATGGGGAGTTAATTATGAAATTTTTCGATGGTTATGACGTAGAGCATACGCTGTCCATGCAAAGGTGTATTCAACTGATGGAAGACGCCTTCACGGAGCTTTCTGACGGTGGCGCTATTCAGGTTCTGCGTACTGCCGTAAGGTTAGACGGAGGCAACATCATGGGTGTTATGCCCGCCGCCAGCCCGTCAAAGCAAGTCGCGGGCACGAAGATTATTTCCATTTTTCAGGGCAATTTTAACAAGGGTTTGCCGTCACATATGGGCATTGTGGTTGTCATTGAAACGGAAACGGGCTTTGTCAAGGGCATTGTTGACGGCGAGAGCGTGACGGGTATACGCACGGCGGCTGTGAGCGCTGTGGCGACGAAGTTGCTGGCGCGAAAGGATGCTAAGACTATCGCATTCCTTGGTTCGGGGTTACAGGCGCGAAAACATTTGGAAGCGATAAGGTTGGTCAGACCGATTGAGTCTGTGACGGTTTGGGACATAAACGCCGAATCGGCAGAGCGTTTCGCGAAAGCAATGACCGAGCAGTATGGCATACCCGTGACGATTTGCAGTACGTCAACCGAAGCCGTGAAGGACGCAGACATCATCTGTGCCGTCACGAGCGCAAAACAGCCTGTGTTATTCGGGGCTGACCTAAAGCCGGGCGTACACATCAACGCCGTGGGGGCGTGTACGGCGAGGGACAGGGAGTTGGACACCGAATGTCTTGTTAAAGGCAGATTGTTCGGCGACAGTGTGGATTCTGTAAATAACGAAGCTGGCGATTACCTTATCCCGCTGAATGAGGGAGCGATAACGGCTGATAAGTTTGAAAGCACAATCGGTGACGTACTGACGGGTAGGGCACAAGGGCGCAGAAGCGACAGCGAGATTACAATTTTTGAGGCGCTCGGGCTTGCTATAGAAGACCTGTTCGCGGCGGACTTTGTAATCGATTATTGCGAAAAACAGAAAGAGGTGACAGAGTGATAGAACCGTTGTATCCATTCAACTTAACGGCTGAACAAGAAGCGCACGCCAGAAGTTTGCATGACGAGATGATAATCATTGACATGTTGTTTCAGGGGCCGATAGGTACATATTCATTACCCGAAGATTTTGAAGAAGAATCGTTGGCAATGGCGCAGGAACACACGAAATCAGAGATTGACCAAGTCATGTTCATGAGCGACTATATCTGGAAGCAGTTCATACAAACAGGTGGGCGTTTCGAACAGTTGTACCGCGACTGCTGGTATGAAAGCGGTATCACGGCGGGTAACCGTCAACTGAGCGTGTCGAGCCGTGAAGATGTATTGACGACAGCATTACAAAACCAATGGGAGTTTGATTCTAAGCCGTGGCTTATTAAGGCGACAAGACCCGAGCATATCCGCAAGGCTAAGGCTGACGGCAACAAGGCGGGCATTGTGACATGCCAAGAAACAGAAGGTTTCGGTAAAGACCTGAAACTTCTGGAACTCGCTTATAACTTCGGGCTTCGTGTCATTCAGCTAACGTATAACAACCACAACCTCGTAGGCGCGGGCTGTATGGAGCCGAACAACGCGGGCTTGTCAAGCTTCGGCATTAAGTTTGTTCAGAAGTGTAACGAGTTGGGCATTACTGTTGACACGGGGCATTGTGGAAAGCAAACGACACTGGACGCTTGTAAGTTTTCAACGAAGCCCGTTATCGCGTCACACACGGCTTGCGAAGAGGTTTACTTCCATAATCGCGCTAAGTCAGATGAAGAAATCAGAGCTATAGCCGCCACAGGCGGAGTTATCGGCATATTCAGTATGCCGTGGTTCATAGCCGCCGACCCCGCAAATACTACGGTTGAACATCTGCTTGACCATATCGACCATGTGGTTAAAGTGGCGGGTATTGACCACGTGGGTATCGGCACGGACTGGCCTATGCCCCAGACTAAATGGCAGGCTTCAGTGTTTAAGAAGTATGTCGCGCCGACTATGGGTTTTGCGCCCGGTGACGGCCCCAGTGTTGAATGGGTTCACGGCGTTAAGGACTACCGCTCGTTTATCAACATCACACGCGGACTTATGGCGCGGGGCTATTCTGACGAAGACATCAAAAAGGTCATGGGCGAAAACTGGATGAGGGTTTTTGAGCAGACCTGGTAAAACCTGACAAGCATTAAGCGCAACTAACATGGAAGATTTATCGTTTATTGGATGTACGCCCAACGGCTTACAAATATTTAAGCAGGAGGAAATACCATGAAAAAAATAATCGCCGTATTACTTACGGTAGTTATCGCGGCGGCGCTCTTTACGGGTTGCACAAGTAATAACCCCAGCCCGTCAGCATCGGCAACACCCACACCCGCGGGTAGCAACAGCCCCGCCGCAACACCTACACCCGAGCCCGTCAAGCCCGCCGAACCCACAGGCGCAATCAAAGTTGCGGTTTCTGCGGTAGGTAACAACCTTGACCCAGCTGTAGCTAACTCGACAACGACTTCAGTTATTATGTATCACGTGTATGACAAACTTTTGAACCTTGACGATAACCTTAATGTTATCCCCGGCGTTGCAACAGAATGGGAACAGCCTGACGCGTTAACTTACAACCTAACAATCGGTGAAGGTTATAAGTTCAGCAACGGCGCAGACATGACAATGGACGACGTTGTTTATTCGGCACAGCGTATGCTTGCGCTTGCACAGTATGCTGAAACAGCCAGTTATGTTGATTCTGTGACGGCTGACGGCAATGTACTTACATTTGTTCTGAACAAACCCAATTCCTCGTTCATTAAGAGCCTTACGAGCTTCTTTATTGTCAACAAGGAGTATTGTGAATCCGTTGGCGAAGACTACGCTAACAAACCTATCGGCACAGGCCCGTATGTGGTTGACAGCTATGTACCCGGCGACACGGTTGTTCTGAAAACATGGGCAGACTACCCGTTTGAGAAGCCCGGCATTGAAACAATCACGTTCAAGGGCATTCCCGAAGCGTCCTCTATCTATGTTGCGCTTGAATCGGGTGACGTTCAATTCGCGGGTGTTTCGGCGCAGGACATCAACCGCGCTAAAGAGAACACAAAGCTTACGGTTGTTGACAAACAGACGACATACGTTGGCTTCGTGGCTATGAACAACCAGAAAGCACCGTTTAATGATAAGAACGTCCGTCTTGCTATAGCTTCGGCTTTCAACAAGAACGGTTATGCTAAACTGCGCTCTAACTACTACACGATTGACTCCATGTTCCCGAACATGTTTAATACCTACTACTCCTCGCCCGACTACCCGACTTATGACCTAGAAAAGGCGAAAGAATATCTTACGGCGGCCGGTTATAGCGAATCGAACCCGCTCACATTTGAAGCGTCTATCTACTCCGCTTCTGACCCGATTCTTGAAGCTTTCCAAGCCGACCTTAAATCCATCGGCGTAGAAATGAGTATCGCGAGCCTTGAGTTCGGCGTTTTCCTTCAGAACCTCGGCGACGGCAACTATCAGTTCCTCTCGGGCGGCTGGAACAATGTAACAGGTGACGCACTTTCCGCGGCCGCTGACTACTGGACAGGCAGCATGGGCATGAACAACATCAGCTTCTTTGACAACGCGCGTTGTGACGAACTCTATGACATAGCCCAAGCGGCGGCTACAGAAGAAGAGCTTATCGCGGCTTGTAAAGAGATTCAAGAAATCGCAGGGCAAGAAGTACCGATGCTCCCGACTTTCGGTCAGATTTCATACTATGGCATGGACAAAAACCTTGTCGGCGTAGAGGTTATGACTAACGGCACTTACAACTTCAAGAAGGCTGTTCTGAACCAGTAACACAACCTTTTAACAAGAAACTTATGAGGGGCATTATGCCCCTCATTTAGGATAACGGAAAGAGGGGTAGTGTTGGGTAGATATATTGGAAAGCGTTTGCTTCAAATGATACCGATTTTGATTGGCGTGTCCATTATCGTTTTTGTCATGCTCGCATATAGCCCGGGCGACCCCGCGCGTATGATTTTGGGTATGCAGGCGACAGAGTTACAGGTCAATCAGCTTAAAGCGGACTTGGGGCTTGACCAACCCGTTTATGCGCAGTATTTAAGTTATATGGCAAAGGCCGTGACGGGCGATTTGGGCACGTCTTGGACGACAAAGCAGAGTATAACGAGCATGATAGCGGCGAGATTGCCGAATACGTTGATTTTGGCGTTCGGTTCGCTGTTTACGATAATGATTGTGGCGATACCTTTGGGTATTGCGCTGGCGGTTAAACAAAACTCCCTTTTTGATAACATAATGCGTGTTGTCAGCCTTATCATGGCGGCTATGCCGTCGTTCTGGCTGGGTTTGTTGTTGATTATTCTGTTCGCCGTTAAGATGAATTGGCTACCGCCTAATGGTTTTGACACTTGGCAGGCAAAGATTTTGCCGATTTTCTGTTCGTCTTTCGCCGGTTGGGCGTTGACTTCTCGCTTAGTACGCGCTTCTATGCTGGACGTAATACGACAGGACTACATAAAGACAGCACGCGCCAAGGGTACAAAAGAGGGCGTTGTGTTACGTAAACACGCGCTCAAAAACGCGCTCATGCCGACGATTACGTCAATTGGCATGACGGTTGGCACTTGCGTAGGCGGTTCGTTCGTTATTGAGAGCGTTTTCGGCATTAACGGCATGGGGCGCATGATGATGGATGCGTTACGCCAAAAGGACGTACCTACGGTTATGGCGGGCGTTCTGATTACGGCGATTGTTATCGCGTTGGCGAACCTCGGCACGGATATTGCCTATGCGTTCGCTGACCCGCGCATTAAGTCTATGTATGTGACAAAGAAACGCCGCCCCACGAAAGCAGAGGTGAATGCGCTTGTCTAATGCAGTAGCAGTCAGAAAGAGTAAGCGCAGAAGCCTGTGGGCAGACGCGTGGATAAGACTTCGCCGCAACAAGAGCGCCGTGGCGGGTATGGTGCTGTTGCTTTTAATAATAGTGGTGGTTTTCACCGCGCCATTATATTTGAATTATGATTTGGCAATAACGCCGAACTATGACAGGTTGTTACAATTCCCAGCCGAAGGCACACTGCTTGGCGGTGACGAACTCGGGCGCGATGTGTTCGCGCGGATTATCTACGGCGGTAGAATCTCGCTGACGCTTTCGTTTGTGTCCACGATATTAAGCCTTGTCGCGGGTATTGGGCTGGGTTCGATTGCGGCGTATTACGGCAAGACAACAGATACGCTAATTATGCGCTTTCTGGATATTTTCATGGCTATACCGAACATCTTGTTGATGATTACGATTGTGAGCGTGTTTAAGCCGAGTATCCCAACGCTGTTGGTTGCGCTGTCAATCGGTGGCATACCGTCTTCGGCGCGCATGATACGCGGACAGATACTCACAATCAAGAACAACGAGTATATTGAAGCTATTAAGGCACAGGGCGCGTCAGATTTCCGCATAATCTGTATGCACATTCTCCCGAACGCGATTAGCCCGCTTATTTCTCAGTACCTCATGGCGATAGCGGGCGGTATTATGAGTATTTCGGGGCTTAGTTTCATGGGTTTGGGCGTTCAGGCTCCCATGCCGGAGTGGGGCGCAATGCTTTCGAGCGGGCGTACTTACATACGCGACGCGGCGTTTCTGACGGCTTTCCCCGGGATTGCCATTGTAATAACGATTATAGCGATTACACTAGTCGGCGACGGTCTGCGTGACGCGCTTGACCCGCGTATGAAGAGGTAGGTGAATGGATATGGAAAAACTCTTGTCTGTGGAGAATTTGGTTGTAAAGTTTTACACGGACGACGGCGTTGTTCATGCCGTAAACGGCGTGGACTTGTCCGTATCCGCGGGCGAAACGCTCGGGCTTGTCGGTGAAACGGGTGCGGGAAAGACGACAACGGCGTTGTCGATTATGCGGCTTATTGATTCGCCGCCCGGCAAGATTGAACAGGGCAGAATCATGCTCGGTGGTATGGACTTACTCAAAGCGGACGAAGCCCACTTGCGCAATGTGCGCGGTGAGGATATCAGCATGGTCTTCCAAGACCCCATGACTGCGCTGAACCCTGTATTGACCGTGGTTGACCAGATAGCCGAAGTTATCGAGAATCACCAGAAGATAGGCAAGGCGGCGTCCATTGAGAAGGCTATAGAGATGTTAGAAACCGTGCGCATACCCGCCGAACGCGCCTATGACTACCCACATCAGTTTTCGGGCGGCATGAAACAGCGCGTGGTTATTGCCATTGCGCTGGCTTGCAACCCGAAACTGCTTATAGCTGACGAACCGACAACCGCGTTGGACGTGACAATACAGGCGCAGGTTTTGGAGCTGATGAAAGAGCTTAAAGAGAAGCTTGGCACGGCTATGATTCTGATTACACATGATTTGGGCGTTGTTTCAGAAACATGTGACCGCGTGGCGATTATGTACGCGGGTGAGATTGTAGAAACTGGCAGTCTTGAAGATATTTTCAATAACCCGCTTCACCCTTACACAAACGGTTTGTTGGGTTCTATACCCGATATAGATAATGATGTAGAGTTTCTGTCCCCGATTGACGGGCTTATGCCCGACCCGTCTGACTTGCCTAAGGGCTGTAAGTTTAACCCGCGTTGTAAGTACGCTGAAACGCTCTGCCGTGAAGCAGATGTGTCCTTGCATGAAGTGTCGCCCGGGCATCTCGTGCGTTGTTTCGTTCATGAGGGTAAGTTAAGCAAAAATGAGGTTACGCAATATGGAAAAGCCTAATAGCTACATTGATGTGCGTGACCTAAAGAAGTATTTCCAAACACCACGCGGCCCGCTTCATGCCGTGGATGGCGTGAGTTTTACGATAGAGCGGGGCAAGACGATTGGCGTAGTCGGAGAGAGTGGTTGCGGCAAGAGTACAGCAGGGCGGCTTTTGACGATGTTGCTTGACCCAACGGGCGGCGAGATTTTCTTTGACGGGCGCGACATAGCGAAACTGTCGAACCGCGAGAAGAAAGAATATAGAAAACGTATTCAGATAATCTTTCAAGACACGTTTTCGTCACTGTACCC
>CAZOVK010000058.1:0-14305 GCA_964583165.1 uncultured Defluviitaleaceae bacterium
TAATTAAGTTTATTTGAAGCTTCTCCAGTCGCAACACTAGTATGATAATTATACTATAACAAACACTCATGTCAATCACTGCAAATTAAAATAAAATATTTTCGAAAACCACTTGACAATATATAATCAGTATGATAATATAATCATGTTGATAACAATTAGAGGTGAGCATAATGAACCAACTCATGAAAGCCCTGCGTAATCCGATACAAAGCAAGCTTCTGCTAAACATACATTCCCTCAGGCAAACGACGGCGAAGCAGCTTATAGAGCTTAACAAGGATATACCGCAGGCGACGATTTACAGACATCTTAGCAAGCTGACAAGCGACGGCATAATCAAAGTCATACAAGAAAACCGCATACGCGGCGTTGTAGAAAAGGTTTATGCGATGGCTGTGGAACTGTCACAGAATGCTACGTTAGAACTTCTGACGGGCGATGCGTACATGAATATGTTTACGGAGTATATGATGGGTATTATGCAGGAATTTCGAGATTACACGGCACAGGAGAACATTAACATAACAGGCGACGGTTCGGGCTTCTCACTCATACCAATCTACGCGACAAGGGAAGAACTCGCAGAGGTCGGCGCGAAGATAACCGAAATATTGTTGCCGCTGGCTCAAAACCCACCCACGCCTGAACGCCGTTATAGAAATATTGGGCTAATCGTGACACCACCAAAAAAGATTGAAGAATAGAGGAGAATAACTATGCTGACTATAAAGAATCTCACGAAAACCTATCAAGGCGGCAAAAAGGCCGTTGATAGCTTGAGCCTGACTATTAACACAGGCGATATTTACGGGTTTATTGGCGCGAATGGCGCGGGCAAAACATCTACGATTAAAGCTGTCGTTGGCATTCACGAGTTTGACAGCGGTGAAATCACAATAAACGGCGTAAGTATCAAAGACGAGCCGTTAAAATGCAAGAGCATAATGTCTTATATACCCGATAACCCCGACCTGTATGAGCATCTGACAGGTATGCAGTTCATAAACTTCATAGCCGACCTCTACTGCGTGCCGCTAGCCGAGCGCAAGTTGCGTATCAAGAAATATGGCGATATGTTTGAGATGACACCCCATTTGGGTAATGTGATTTCTTCGTATTCTCACGGTATGAAACAGCGGGTAGCCATAATCGCCGCAATCGTGCATAAGCCGAAACTTCTGATTTTAGATGAACCGTTTGTCGGGCTTGACCCCAATGCTGCGTTTTTGCTGAAGCAGACTATGCAAGAGATTTGTAAAGAGGGCGGGGCGATTTTCTTTTCTACCCATGTCCTAGATGTTGCCGAAAAAATCTGTAACAAGATTGCGATTATCAAGAACGGCAGACTGATTGCCAGCGGAGAAACCAAAAGTGTAACGGGCGACCGTTCGTTAGAAGATGTATTTATGGAGGTGCAGGCACATGCGTAATACATTACTTTTGTTAAAGGCACAGCTTATCAACACCTATTCGGTCAACGAGATTCTAACGCCGAAAAGCAGAAACCGCAAAAGCGCCATGCTTATGGCGTTCGCTATCGCTACAATGGGCATAGGTATGGCGCTTTATATCTCAATCACTGCGATTTCGCTGATACAAATGGAGCTTGGCTATATACTCCCCGCTTATATGGTCACGGTAACAAGTTTCGCGATTCTGTTTCTTACGTGTTTCAAGGTGAACGGCTCGTTTTTCGGGAACAAAGACCATGAAATGCTCATGGTCTTGCCCGTTAAACCTAGCGCCATATTCGCCAGTCGTTTCTTAAATCTGTATATCCTGAACCTAGGGTTAAGCCTTGTGTTTGTTGTACCGAGTAGTATAGTTTGGGCGCTTAATATGACGAATGGTATGCTGTATCTGCCCTTGTTAATCATCAATGCGCTACTGTTACCCATTATCCCGATGTGTATTGCCTCTCTGTTGGGTATTGTCATTATCATACTATCATCAAAGTTTAAGCGCGGTAATGCCGTATCCCTTATTCTGTCGTTCGCGTTAATCGGCGGCTTGGCTTATCTGTCGTTAAGCGCAAACAGCGCCCCGCAGGACATTTCGGCTATGAGCGCCGCTCTCGCCCAGAGTATCTACAAAATGTATCCGTTCGCTATGATGTTCACTGAATCATTCATGTTTGGTCAATTGGTTGGTATGATTGGGTATGCGCTCTTGTCACTTATCGCGCTGTTAGTGTTCGTCAAGCTCATTGCCCCGCGTTATGCCTCCATTAACCGTCTTGTAACGGCGCGTGCTAAAGTCGTTCATGGGCATAACACCAAAATCGCCGTAAACACACCGTTTATGGCATTGTACAAAAAGGAACTCAAACGCTATTTTGGTTCATACCTCTACATGCTTAACGCCGGCTTCGGGCTTTTCACCATCATAGCTTTAAGTATCGTTTGCCTTTTCGTACCGCTTGAAACCATCGGAGCAATGGTGGGTATGCCCCAAATCGCTGATATGCTCACACAATACGCGCCGTTCTTTATCGCCGGATGTATTGCGCTGAGTTGCCCCGCGGCTTCGGCTATTTCTTTAGAGGGGAATAATCTTTGGGTATTACAAGCCGCGCCTGTATCAAAGAAAACAGTCGTCAATAGCAAAATAGCGGTGAGTTTGACGCTGTACGCCGTGACGATAGCGGTTAGTGTGTTGGTCTTTAGCTTTAAGATTGGCTTCTCAGCTTTTGATACGGTTATGCTCATAGCGTTCCCGTCTTGTTATGCCTTAATGACCGCCGTATTTGGCATTGTTATGAATAACAAATTCCCGAACTTCAACTGGTCGAATGAAATGCAGGTTATTAAGCAGAGCACGCCTGTGATGATTTCGAGCGGTGGGTTAGTGGCTAGCGTGATTGTGGCTTTCTTGGGATTGGGTGTTCTTCCGAGTGCTTACAAAGGGGTAGGCATGGTTGGGGTATGTGTTGTACTTTTGGTTGTATCCGTCGTGATGTATAGTAGATTGACAAAAGTAAAGGTTTTGAGATACTGATATCTATGATGAGGAAGAAAACCCTTGAATACTGTCGCTTTCGGTAGTATCCGAGGGTTTTCAAACGCTTAAAATATGCCAACGTCGCGGCATTGACGACTGATAGGCTGTTCGGGTTTCGTAAGAGTATTCGCTATGGTGAGCCTTATTACAGTCACAGAATTACTGTGGCTGTGATAAGGCATTTTGTTTTTACTAATATCGGATATTCCATTAACCATCAAGATGTTAACTTTCAACCAATCATTTCGTCAAGGGAAACAGGAATCACCCATATTTCCATCTTGGTTGCGTCTGGTGTGGTCTTGCAATACTTTTCAGCAGAAAACGGTTGTGTGACGAGATTCCGTGACTTTAGCCATGTGTCAAACAAGTATTTCATGGCTTTGTCTAACGCGGCGGTTCGGAGTTCGGTAAAGTTTTCAGCCTCTAATGTACAAACGACATATTCGGCGGCGGGCAGTTCCCATGCTGTGAAACCCTCTGGTACGGGTGATTGCAAATTTGCAGATGCCCCCGCAAAGTAGGTGAATGTTCCGTCCATATCTTCATTCATCATGGATGCCCCTAATTCAATGTCATTAGGCAGAAGATTTGACAAGTAGGGTTTCTTCTGATGAAATGTGTCCCAAAGTTGACCGGGTACGTCAATACCAGTTGTTTCTCCGACAGGTGTATGGGATATTGATACCTTGCCCGAAAGCCCGATATATCTTTCTGGTTGTGTCAATGTTTTACGCGTGATTTCAATTACGATGTTTTCAGTTATAAGCGGAACATCCTCGTCAACCACTGTGTAGTTCAAGAGCAATTCGGGCTTTATGACTTGATTGAGATGAACAGGGTTTGTTCTGTATTCATCGGGAGTAATGCCATAAGCTGCCTTAAAAGCTTTGGTAAAACCCTCATGGCTGTTGAAGCCATACTCTAACGCAACATCCAATATGCGCCTTTCTCTGTCTTTAAGCGATTCCACAGCCCGTGCCAAGCGGCGAAGCTTTATATATTCACCAACAGGTCGCTTAACCAGTCTGCTGAACAACCTCTGAAAGTAGAATGGGGAAAGGGCGGCGATACAAGCCAATTCGTCCGGCTTCATTTCCTTTGCGATATTGTTCTCAATATAATCTACTACTTGTTGAATGGATTCCCATGCGTGCATGTTTCTTACCTCCTGATTATCTATTATAGCCTAATCATAGCAGGATTTACAAGTTCATGCTTGTTCTGTAATGCCCTTTTTGAATCACACGACAATACTACTAAAGCAGATTGCACGGTATGTAACAGTTCATGTCATAAATAAGTATGACTTATCAGCACATGATAGTTGCTAGAGGTGCATTTTGGTTTGTAGATGGAGGAACTTAAAGAAAAGCTTAACCGTACCACAATATCTATAGATAGTTAGTAGAGCAGGATTGCTACTTATGAAGTCAGTAATCTCCTACAAGGGAAGTATGAGAGCCAAACGATTGAAGTGTTCATATGACATATTTTGCGCCTTTTTGGACGTAGGTGTCATGCCAATTTCGCAAGCGATTGCACTGATTGTATAGGAAAATTTTGTGTACAATTTTGTCGTTATATGTTAAACTTAATAGAATATAACTTGTGTTACTTTGTTGAATTGTTATACATAAATGGAGTGACTTATTTTGGTCTACGCGCATACTTCACGCGGCAGTGGTGATGGAGAACCGCTCGCTTGCCATTTACAAAGAGTCGCTCGCCTTTGTGCGGAGAATTGCCGCAATGCGTTTATTGACGAGGATGAAGGTTATAATGCCGGACTTTGCCATGATTTGGGCAAGTGTGGGCATTTGTTTCAGGAGGTCTTGCGTGGTCGCGAAACAAAGATTGACCATGAATCTCCCGGGGCGTATTGGATTATGATGAAATATCGCGGGCTCGCATATGACGCTGCACTTGCGATTCACGCGCACCACAAGGGGCTTAAAACCGATATTCCCGAATCTTTCGGCAGTTACATATTGATTAACAAACATAGTGAGTATAATGGGCGACGATATGCCTGTAACTCAAAGACGATTGATGATTATATCGCCGGTGAGAAACTCGTTTTTAGGGATATGCGAAGTATTAAGCGGAACGACAATGCCATTCCCGCTATGTTGAGGGTGAGGTTGTTATTGTCCGCCTTGTGTGACGCTGACTATACTGCTACTGCTGGGCATTTTGAAGACTTAGAAGATGATGAGCGTGGGGCGTTGCCGTGTTTTGACAGAGCGTTTGAGTGCCTTACGGCTTATCGTGATGGACTCATCAGGCAGTCTAAGGCTAGTGAGCATATTAACTCATTGCGGCGTGACCTTTATGATGCGGCACTGGCAGCAGCGCAATGGGAGAGTGGGGCGTTTTCGCTGTCTGCGCCAACCGGGAGCGGCAAGACATTGGCCATGTTGGGGTTTGCGCTTAAACACGCTCTCAAGCATGGCAAAAGGTGCATAATATTTGTTTTTCCATATTTGACACTTATAGAACAGGCGGCTTTAGAGATTCAAAAGGCGTTGTGTCCACTTTCTGACGATGCCGGCTACATTTTCAAAGACCATTCACAGGCGCGTGAGGGTAAGGCGGGTTTTGCTGTTCCAAACTGGAATGAACCTATTATTGTTACTACCACTATCAAGTTTTTTGAGAGCCTGTTTGCGAACAATCCGACACGGGTTAGGCATTTGCATAATATAGCTAATTCGGTTGTGTTGTTTGATGAGGCACAGAGTATGCCTTTTGGTTATGCGCCACAGACATTGGAAACGCTTGTGGAGCTGTGCAGGCGATACAACACGACTGTTTTGTTTTCGACAGCGACACAGCCGGCGTTTAATTTGCTATATAAAGAATGGTCACCGCGTGAGATTGTTCCGGCGGAACTCAATTTGTTTGAGCGCGCACGGCGGGTGAAGATTTCTTGGCCCGATTCGATAACAAGTGAATTATCTTGGGAAGAATTAGCCGACGAGTTGGTGGGGCATAATCACGCATTGACAATTTTGAACACACGGGCACAGGCGCAGACACTCACGGCATTGATTCGGGAGAAATACCCAGAATCCCCCGTTTTTCACTTGTCTACCAATATGTGTATTGCGCATAGGGAAAGCACGCTAAATCTTATTAGAGCACGGTTGAAATCGGCGGAAAAGTCACCTTGTATTCTTGTAAGTACGCAATGTATTGAAGCGGGTGTAGATATTTCTTTCCCGTCTGTTTATCGTGCTTTGGGGCCGCTGGATTCTGTGGTACAGGCGTTTGGGCGGTGTAATCGCAATGGTGAAGTCGCTTTAGGTAATGCGCGGGTATTCTTGCCGCCGCTTACGGACAGGCGTTATCCCGATAGTAACTATGAGTTTGCCGCGTCAAAGCTTTCGGCTATGATTGAGCGGGGTGGAGTGGATATAGATGACCCATTGGCGTTACGGAAAGCGTTTGAGGATTTGGCGAGGGGCGCTATCGACGAGGGGTTAAGGGGTAAGTTTGCGGACTTTGCCGATGCTGTGAAAATGAGGAATTATGAGGAGATAGACAAGCATTATCACTGGATTGACAGGCGTGGGATAAATATTATCGTACCATATGCGCCCATGAAAGATTTGTTTGAGGAGTTATGTGAAACCTCACACGGTAGGCGCATTGGGCGTGAATGGTTAAGAAAGGCACAGCCCATAAGCGTCAATGTGTCGCTAAGACGTGGCGCGCGGTTATGGGATTATCTGGAGCAGGTGGTTTGCCATTATAATGGTGAAACCTTGGGTACTGACTGGTTTTATCCGATAAAAAACGACGTATACGACGAGATATTCGGATTGAAGTTGGATTATACGGATGATATAGATGACTTTATTAAGTGAGGTGATAAATATGAAGGTATTCAAAGTGGACGTTTGGGGTGATTTCGCGTGCTTTTCCCGCCCCGAATCTAAGGTAGAAAGATTCAGTTACCCAATAATCAATCCATCGGCCGCGCGGGGTGTGCTGGACGCGATTTACTCTAAAAATATTGAGTTTTATTGGCAGATTGACCGCATTGAGGTCTTGCGCCCAATAAAATTTATCGCGTTAAAGCGCAATGAGGTTAAAGAGAAAATCAGCACACGCGCCGTTATAAGCGCAATGGGCGGCAAGGAGCTTGCGCCGACTGTGGTTGATGCCACTAAGGAGAGCGCAGGCAGTGACCAGGTAGGGAGAACACAACGCCAAACAATGGCATTATGCGACGTGAAATATCGCATTCACGCGCATATTGTGCCGCGTCACGGCTTTGTTGGGCAGATAAATGCGCTGGAATCGCAGTTTGAGCGGCGCGTCACAAACGGCAAATGCTTTGCGCAGCCCTATTTCGGTCAGCGTGAGTTTGTGGCATACTTTGCGCCTGCTGAGAATGAATCCCCGATTGATTACAGTCAAAAGCTGGGTTATATGGTTTATGACGTATTCAATCTGGATGTTGTATCTACCGACAATGCCGCGCCGTTTATTAGCCTTTTTGAAGCAGAAATTGTAGGCGGGGTTATGGAAGTGCCGTCGTGGAGTGACGCGCGGGTCAAAAAACCGCCGAGGGGGTGAACACATGCTACATCAACTATATCGCTATGCTAATGATAATAACCTACAGATTAAGTATGGCTTTCAAAGCGACAAGTGCAAGTGGGTTATTGATTTAACAGATAGCGGACACCTCCTTACATTAAGGAAGGATGAAAGGGAGTTCCCGCTATGCCCCAAGTATTCATCCAATATGATGGTCGCCGGCGGACGGGCTCACTTCCTTCTCGAAGCTTTCAATAAGATAGAGGGTGAGTATTTCATCAAGCTGCTTGAACAGGCGGCGGAGGTTGAGCCGCTTATACGGACTGTTTACGCCTTTTTAAGTGACGAGAAGCAAAGGGCACTCCTACTGGAACACCGTAACGCGCAAAAAACAAGTGACTCAGACAAGGTGACGTTTACGGTCGGCGGCGTTTATCCGGTAGATTTAATAAGCTGGCATGATTGGTGGCAGGAACACGTTCGCAACGAGAGTGGCGACAGCTTGGATAAAGAGGGCGACATGCTCTGTCTTTTAGGCGGCGAATTGACTGTACCCGTAGCTACTCATGGTAAAATAAATATTTCACGCGCAGGCGGGATTTCTACCGGCTCTGTGCTTGCGGGCTTTGACAAGGACGCGTTTTCATCTTATGGGCTAAAGGCATCACAAAATGCCGCTATGTCAAAAAATGCTGTGCTGACTTATACGACGGCGTTAAACCATATGATTCAGAACGCCGCGAAGCCGCTAGGTAATGTTTTAATCCTCCACGGGTATGACAAACCTATTGCCCAAGAAGATGACCTCTTTGAAATACTGCAAGAAGTCGGTAATAACGACGACGAGGCGGTGAGAATAGATGCACAACACCGCATTAAAGAGCTAATAGGCAGTATCCGCAAAGGCGAACGCCCCGAATACATACAAAACAGCTATTACGTGATTTTAGTCAGTGGCGCGTCTGGGCGCGTTATGATACGCGACTACTTTGAGGGTGATTGCAAACAGCTGGTTGATAGCTTCGACAAGTGGTTTTATGATTTATCACTTGTTTCACCCAAGGGTGATGGTGACGTAAACGGACCTAAGCTTGCGGGTTTATTGACACGGCTTGTGAGCTTCAGAGAGAGCGATTCCAAGATTTTTGAGCGCATTGGTGACGAACTCAGCGCATTTATACCCGCGATTTGGCGCGGTATCTTGACAGATGCGCCGTTACCTAGTGTCATTGCTTCAAAGGCGCTGATGCACTTGCGTTCGCGGCTTCTTAAAACTGACAACACGATACCCGATGCTACTGCGTGCATGTGGCTAAAAATCTGGTTAATTAGAGGAGGCATGAACATGACAAAAGGATTGAACCGTGACGAACCCGCTCAAGCATATCAAATGGGGCGATTGCTGGCCGTCTATGCTAAACTGCAAGAGGACGCGAACCCCGGCATCAATGTAGGCGTAGGTCAACGTTTTTTTGCATCGGCGTCAACGACTCCCGCTCTCGTACTCGGGCGTCTGGCGACACTGTCTAATCACCATCTGGCAAAGCTTGAGGAAAGACGAGCTATTTGGTATAAACAACAATTACAGGAAGTGGCAAGCGGCATTTCTCCCAATATGCCGAACGTAATGTCACTTAAAGACCAATCCCTATTCGCTCTGGGTTATTATCATCAAATGGCAGAGTTTTACAAGGGCAAGAGCACAAAGAATGAGGAGGAATAAAGATGCCTATTCAAAACCGTTATGAGATTATGTATTGGCTGGACTGCACTTTGGCTAACCCGAACGGTGACCCAGACGCGGGAAATATGCCGCGTATTGACCCGCAGGACATGCACGGCCTGATTTCTGATGTCGCCATAAAACGCCGCATTCGTAACTATGTGCTTGCGGCCTGTGGCAATCAATCGCCCAATGGCATTATCATGCAGCAAGGCACAAACCTAAATCGCTTTATTGCCGAAGCCCACGAAAAGACGAGTGGCAACATCAAAAAAGGTGACACAAAAAAGACCAACGCCGCGCGTAGATGGTTGCTTGAACAATTCTTTGACGTTCGTACATTCGGAGGCGTTCTGGCCGTAGGTCCCAACGCCGGCCAAGTACGCGGTGCTGTTCAGATGACATTCTTGCGTTCCGAAGACCCGATTATACCAATGGATATGTCTATTACGCGTATGTTGGTTTCGGAAGAACCCAAGGGTGCAAAGACAACCGAGGACTACAAAGTCTGGGAAAGCGCACAGGATGAGGACAAACTCCGCACAATGGGGCGCAAACAGCTTATCCCATACGGACTATACCAAGGGCGCGCATTCATAAGCGCGAATATTGCTGAAGACACAGGCTTTAGTGACGACGACTTGCAGCTCTATTTGGATGCCTTAATCAACGCCTATGAGTTCGACAGGTCATCCAGCAAGGGGCATATGTCTACAGTATTGCCCGTGATTATCTTTAAGCATGTGGGCACAGACAGTGACGCAAACCAGCGCGTTCGCCAAGCCAAACTCGGTTGCTCAATGGCGCATAAGCTGTTTGACCTTGTGAGTGTTGAACGCTTAACAGAAGTTCCGCGCAGGTTCAGCGATTACAAGTATACCGTAAACGCGAGTGCTTGCCCGGCCGGTGTTGAGATTGGTTATGTTATTGAAGAAGGCGGACGCGCCAAAACCTATTGGGGCACGCCGCCAAAACTTGACTGGTTGACAGTAAAATGATAGAAAGCGATAAACTTGAAATTCCTATATCGCTAATCTCTCAATATCTGTATTGCAAGCGGAGAGCGGCACTCATTGCGCTATATGGCGAATGGGGCGACAATGACCATACCATACTCGGTACACTTGAACACGAGCGAGTACATGAGGAGGCCGTTTTCTCCAACGGCTCATACAAAACATTCCATGGCCTTCACGTGAAATCAGAGCTGTTATCTCTTTCTGGTATTTGTGACCGCGTTGATTATGAAACCGAAACAGGTAGGTATATACCGATTGAATTCAAGCACGGCAAACGCCGCAAAGCGGTTGAAACTGCCACACAGCGCGAATATGAAGCGCAATTATGCGCGCAGGTTATGTGCATTGAAGAGAGCTCGAATTGCAAAATCGATGTGGGTTATCTGTTCTTTATCACAGAGGGGCGGCGAAAAGAAATCGCCATAACAGAAGACTTACGCGCCGTAACGCTACAAACAATAGAAGAGCTACGCAACATGATTTCAAGTAAAAACCTCCCGGCAGCACAATATACTCCAAAGTGCCGGGAGTGTTCACTTATTGAGATTTGTTTACCGAAAAGCCCAAACAATGCGCGTGCCTCCGTGTTTGTTAGTCGCGTTCTGGCGTTTGCTCAAGGAGGTGACGAAACATAAGACCCTTGTTACAAACACTTTACGTAACCACCGACGAGTCATACTTGTTTATGGAGGGTGAGAGCATATGCGTTAAACCTCCGGGCGGCAACAAACAACGTGTTCCCGCAGGGCGGTTAGAGTCAATTGTGTTATTCGGCAATATCTCCGTAAGTTCACCGTTTCTTGCTTTTTGCATGGAAAACGGCATAGGTGTAACCTTTCTAAGCATGTATGGGCGGTTCCAAGCCGCCGTTCACGGCAAAACGCATGGCAATGTACTGCTCAGAATAGCCCAATTCGATGCTGTGAGAAGCGAAGCAAAACGGTCGCTCGTGGCTCACACAATCATAAGCGGGAAAGCCGCCAATATGCGGGGCATGCTGCTTAGAACGGCGCGTGAACACAATAACGAAGCCTCGTCGGTTGCATTGCAAACGGCCGCCGGTGAGATTGCGTCAACCATGCGTTTAACAAGCCCCGATATGTCTGTTGATACACTAAGGGGTTATGAAGGGCAAACAAGCCGTACTTATTTCTCCGTATTCAATAACATGATTAAGGCTAACTATGACGATTTCTGCATAGAAGCACGCGAGAAACGCCCATCACCCGACTACACAAACGCACTGTTGTCTTTCATGTACACGCTTCTAGCGCACGACATGCGCAGTGCCTTAGATGCCGTTGGGCTAGACCCACAACTAGGCTTTCTGCACACGCCACGGTCCGGACGTGCCAGTCTGGCATTAGATATGATGGAGGAATTGCGCGCCCCTCTATGTGACCGCTTCGTCTTGTCACAAATTAACCTAAGGGCCATAACACGCAACGACTTCAAAAGTGGGCCGGGTGTAATACACCTAACAGATACTTCGCGCAAATCCCTGCTAGCTGCATGGCAAAAGCGAAAAACAGAAGAAATTATGCACCCTTACCTGAATGAAAAGATACCCATAGGTCTAATCCCACATGTTCAGGCCAGACTTCTGACAATGTATTTGCGCGGCGACATTGACGCCTATATACCGTTCTGGTGGCGGTGACAAACGATAGCGATTCCGCTATGAACCTGTTTTGTAGGTTAATGGGAGCTCGATTGAATAGAAACGAGGTGAAACGTGTTTGTTCTCGTAACATACGATGTCAACACAGAAAGCGAAGGTGGGGCAAAACGGTTGCGCAAAATCGCTAAGATATGCCAAAATAATGGCCAACGAGTACAAAATTCTGTATTCGAGTGTATCATAAGCCCTGCCGAATTTGTTGCCCTCAAAAACATGATATTTGATGTAATGGACAAGGGCAAAGACTCCATACGATTCTACTTAATGGGCAAAAACATGACCGGCAAAATAGAACACTATGGTGTTGCGCTCGCATATGAACACGACGGCCCCATTATCCTTTAATCGCGAACCCCAAGCAACTAAGATTTTACGGCAGGTTCGCGATTAGGCAAAAAGTTTCCCAATATGCAGTAAGTAGCACTTTCCAAGCCTACGCCTGCCTTAACACTGCACCGATTGTAGAGATTATAGTAGTCTTTCGTACATATATATGGGGTTCGCGATTTATTACCCCGAAATGCAGCCGTCACTATGCTTAAACAGTGGCGGCGTTGCCCCCCACGCGGGGGCATGGATTGAAACAGAATACTGGCGGCAAACGGACGCTAATGGCGTTGTTGCCCCCCACGCGGGGGCATGGATTGAAACCGTTATGTTTGTTATCCATTCAGGAATGTCAAACAGTTGCCCCCCACGCGGGGGCATGGATTGAAACGGATTTAAAATGAGAAGGGAGAAAAAGTCATGAGGTTGCCCCCCACGCGGGGGCATGGATTGAAACATAGCAGATGGGCTACACGAAGCAATTATTGATGAGTTGCCCCCCACGCGGGGGCATGGATTGAAACTTGGTGATTTTGGAACGTGTAATGCCCAGAATGTCGTTGCCCCCCACGCGGGGGCATGGATTGAAACACATCAAGGTATCGGCTCATTACCTTCTTGTTTAGTTGCCCCCCACGCGGGGGCATGGATTGAAACTCGTGCCCACGCGCTGCCAATAATGTGCGAACTTGGTTGCCCCCCACGCGGGGGCATGGATTGAAACATCAATGAACGCGCGCGCCTGTAGGTGGGGGTTGTTGTTGCCCCCCACGCGGGGGCATGGATTGAAACATTCAACATAACGGCTTTATTGAGTCCAAACGTCTGGTTGCCCCCCACGCGGGGGCATGGATTGAAACACGCCCCCATCGGATTGGGTAGAGGGGGGGATATTGTTGCCCCCCACGCGGGGGCATGGATTGAAACTTTTCGCAATGCGCTTTCAGTTGCCATAGTGCCGACGTTGCCCCCCACGCGGGGGCATGGATTGAAACAATAAGGTCAACCGCGAGCTTCATATTGGCGAACAGTTGCCCCCCACGCGGGGGCATGGATTGAAACTGGCATACCACGCATGATATAGTATCGCATCAAGCGTTGCCCCCCACGCGGGGGCATGGATTGAAACATGACTATCGCCGCATGTATCAAAATGTTTTGGGGTTGCCCCCCACGCGGGGGCATGGATTGAAACTACCAACGCACATTTAGCGGCACACCCAGTCACGGTTGCCCCCCACGCGGGGGCATGGATTGAAACTGCTGAATGGCTTCAAGCTGAAATGAAAATTACGCGTTGCCCCCCACGCGGGGGCATGGATTGAAACTAACGATTTCATGTTGGGAAAGGACGCGCAAATCGTTGCCCCCCACGCGGGGGCATGGATTGAAACTCGGCGTAGTCCATGCGTTGGCGTGTATCATCTGTCGTTGCCCCCCACGCGGGGGCATGGATTGAAACACAGCGAACGTCATCGAAGACAACTACCGCTATGCGGTTGCCCCCCACGCGGGGGCATGGATTGAAACATAGATTTTTCTGTATGACCGAGCCAGACAGTGGTGGGTTGCCCCCCACGCGGGGGCATGGATTGAAACCCCGGTGGTCTACGACATACTTATACGTGACAGGAGTTGCCCCCCACGCGGGGGCATGGATTGAAACTTCGTCATTACTTTGCGGCAAGGTACAACGGTTTCGTTGCCCCCCACGCGGGGGCATGGATTGAAACTTGCACAAATAGCCAAAGCCCTGCATTTAAGCGGTTGCCCCCCACGCGGGGGCATGGATTGAAACGAAGCTGTGAATACAAACAGCTACTGGCGCGACAAGTTGCCCCCCACGCGGGGGCATGGATTGAAACCATATGGTCGTATTTTCTCTAAGTCTGCTATGGCGTTGCCCCCCACGCGGGGGCATGGATTGAAACTTCAAATCGAAGCTTGATAAATTCTGTCAAAAAAGGTGACCCCCTCGCGGGGGCAAGTATTTACACAGTT
>CAZOVK010000059.1:0-14278 GCA_964583165.1 uncultured Defluviitaleaceae bacterium
GAAGCGTCTAAGCTGAATAAGTAAAACCGTTATTTAATTTAGGGGGTTTCATATGTCAGACAGTGCCCGCCAGTATCAAGCCAAGATAGTCAGAGAATTGCAAATCGGCAACCGCTTGCCGTCAATAGAAGAAATCGTGACGGAGAAGCTTCAAAACGACAAGACGACAGTCTTTAAGCGCGAAGACATTGTCCAGCACGTGGCCGTTACCATAGGTTATCCGAGTGACAGACCACTCGCCCTGTCTGTTACAGCGGCTCTTAGAAGTATGGAGTCAAAGGGTTTGGCTAAGCACTTAGAGCGCGGTTTGTGGCAGGGGGTTTAGTTAGGGTTGGTATGAAAGGTTTTTATAGGAAAGACCTGTCGTTTTCTTTATGCGGGTTAAATTGTGCCCTCTGCGCAATGAAGCTGGACGGTTATTGCCCGGGCTGTGGTGGTGGGGCGGGTAATCAAGGCTGTTCAATAGCTAGGTGTAGCCTACAGCATGATATTGAATACTGTTTTGAATGCCCTTCTTATCCATGTGAAAAATATGATGGCATTACGGAATTTGATTCTTTTATCACACACAGAAACCAGCTAATCGACATGGAAAAGGCTCAAACTATCGGCTTAGAGCAGTATCGCCGAGAACTCACCGAAAAGAGCGCCATACTACAATACCTACTTAAAAACTTCAACGACGGGCGACAAAAAAGCCTGTTTTGCATATCCGTAAACCTCATGGACATTCAAGATTTAAGAGCAATTGTTGATAGAATCGACAGCCAAATTCATGAAGTTATGACAATCAAAGAAAAAGCCGCGTTGGCGGCTGTTGAGCTACAAGAGATTGCGAAACAAAAGAACCTTGTCTTAAAGCTTAACAAGAAGCCACCGAAAACATAATTACTTGCCGTTTTGGGTATGTTAAGGTAAAATTCTCATAAAGGGGGTTTTACTATGATTATACCGTATCTGTGCTTCAAAAACAACGCCGCCGAGGCTATCGCGTTTTATGAACGCGCGTTTAACGCAACTGACGTGAAGATTATGCGCTTCGGTGATGCGCCGCCAAACCCTGAGTACCCCATACCCGAAGAGCATTTGAACCTCGTCATGCACTCTGAGATGACGGTTTATGGCGCGCGTGTTTATATCAGCGACAGCCCCACGCTAGAAGAAAACCCCGGCAACCGCATTATGCTTTCGCTCGAGTGTCAAACACCTGAGCAGGTCACTGCCGCATTCAACGCGCTGAAAGAGGGCGGTGTGGTCATGATGCCGTGTGAAGAAACATTCTTCGCGCATATGTACGGCTGGCTTACGGACAAGTTCGGCATAAGCTGGCAGATTCTGTGTCGCAAATAGGAGTTTGTATGAACGATAAAGTCTATGAGTTTGACGCTGTTATCAAAAAAGTGCCCGATATAGACGGCGCGTATGTTGAATTTCCGTTTGATGTACGCGCTGAGTTCGGAAAGGGGCGCGTGAAGGTCACCGCGACATTTGACGGCGTAGTATATGACGGTAGCCTTGTCAGAATGCAAACGCCTTGCCACATCATAGGCATACGCAAGGACATTCGAGCGAAAATCGCGAAACAACCGGGGGACACTGTGGCCGTGACCGTCAGAGAACGCGAGTAGTTAATAATATGGGCAGATTCGGTATCTGCCCTTTTTAGCATAAAAAATCCCCGCCTGTGGCGGGGGGCAATATGTATTAGAAACCGAGTCCGAAGCTTACAAGCAGTGCTTTGTCAACCTTACGCATTAAGCTTTCATCAAGATGACATATCTTTTCGCGCAACCGCTTTTTGTCTACTGTGCGAACTTGTTCTAATAACACGACGCTATCCTTCACGAGCATGTATTGCCCGCTGTCTATCTCTATATGCGTTGGCAGTTTGGCCTTGTTAATCTGGCTCGTGATTGCGGCGCAAATAATTGTCGGGGAATAGCGATTGCCTACGTCGTTCTGGATTATCAGAACCGGGCGAACGCCACCTTGCTCAGAACCTATTACAGGGCTTAAATCAGCGTAGAAGATATCACCGCGCTTGACTATCATAACTTACACCTCTATAAACTATATGTATCGTAGCTGTATTTTTATTATGCCCTATAAATTCTGGTTTATACTTATGGTGTCAGTTTTGACAGAAACTTTATTTTATGTTATAATGCGTGTCTGTTATTATAACAATTTTATTTAGTATCGCTGAGGAGTGAAAGAATGGGCGACTTATCTGTTCTCCCGAATATCGGCAAAGAATTGGAGCGACAGTTGAATCAAGCGGGGATTTTCAGTGTCTACGATTTAACGGAGGTCGGCAGTAGAGAAGCTTGGTTAAGAATCAAAGGTTTTGACGCTTCGGCGTGTTATAATCGTTTGTGTGCGCTGGAGGGCGCGATACAAAACATTAGATGGCATAATCTGGATGACGAGATAAAACAAGAATTGAAAACATTTTACACAACCCATAAGTAAAACGATGACCCGCCTTTTCGGCGGGTTATTTTTGTCTATTAACTGGCATATGATATATTACGTTTGGGGGGAGCATGTAATGCCGACGACGCTGATAACGTCAGTAAAACAAAAACTGGGCGCGATGCTGGATGTTCCTTCGGAAATCGCGCTGGACTTGCCTGTTGTCAGCATGAAGGGGAATAACAGTTTGGTTGTTGAGAATTACAAGGGCTTGTTGGAGTTTACGTCGGAGCTTGTGCGTGTTAAAGCGGGGAATGTCACGTTACGCGTGACGGGGGCGAAACTCACCATCAAAACGATTAACGCCGATACGCTGACACTGGGTGGCAGTATCGGAACAGTAGAGTTTCTGCAATAAATACGTTACTACAATAATACAAGGAGTTGGCGCATGGGCAATCTCTTTGGCGAAATCAAGGGTTATGTACGCATAAAGGTCACGGGTTTTTCGGTTGAGCGGTTTATCAACATGGCGGCTTATCGCGGTATTCCTATTAGGGATATTGAGCGTGACGGAGCGGCCGCCACTATGTTTGTCACGATTGACGGTTTTAAGAAACTGAAAGACTGTGCGCGTAAGAGCCGCTGTAAGGTTAAGATTACGGAGAAGCACGGCCTGCCTTTTTTTATTTTTCGTTATCGAAAGCGGTGGTTTTTGGCGGCGGGTGGGCTGTTCTTTGTCGCCGCGCTTGTTTTTCTCGCGTCTTTTGTGTGGCTTATCGAGATTGAAGGCAACGAACGCATCAGTAGGGAAGACATTCTTACATATTTGAGCGACAACGGTATGAAGATAGGCGCGTTTAAGCCGTCGCTAAACGCAAAACAGCTCGCGAAAGAGATGATGTTTGATTTTTCTGACATCAGTTGGGTTAATATAGATATTAACGGCACACGCGCGACAATCAAGCTGACAGAAACCTTACCCAAAGCAGAGTTTTTCGACGAAGAAGCGGCGTGTGACATAGTGGCGAAGAAAGACGGTGTTATCGTGAGTGTCTATACGTCACGTGGCACGCCTGTTGTTCGCGCGGGTGATGTGGTACGCGCGGGTGATATGTTGGTGAAGTCGGAGTTGGCGATAGGCACGGAGGACACGGGCATAACCTATCAATATGTTCACGCCGAAGCGTTTGTTTATGCCACGTCATTCTACGAAATACGATACCGCGTGCCGCTGTCGTATGATGTCAAGGTCTTCACCGGTAAGGAAAAGAATGCGCATTCGCTTATTATCATGGACAACAGATTAAATTTACAAAAACACTCGTCAAGTTTTGAAAACTATGATAGAATAGTTACAAACAAACAGCTATCAATAACCGCGGACTATCCATTACCCGTTGTGTTCGAGCGCACGACATATCGTGAGTTTATGCTTGAACCACGAACGCGAACTTTGGATGAAGCGCGGGCGTTAGCCGACAGACTGATTACGGCGCGGATAGAAAACGAGATAAAATCAACCGTCACAGAGCGCACGACACAAATGAATCTCGTTGACGACATACTATATGCGCGGTCGATTATAACGACGGTTGAGCGCATAGACCTAGCGCGTCCGCGCGGTGAAACAGGGCTTGAGTATGACACAGATGACACAATCTTGGAGTGATTACGCTGGAAAAACGAAACATCAGCCTGAGCGGGGCTGTATCGGCCATTTTCGGCCCATTCGATATGTACCTAAAGAAGATAGAAAACGCATTCAGCATAAACATTGTGAACCGCGACGGTGATGTGGTGCTTCTGGGCGAATCACGTCAGCTTGACAAGGCCGAACAGGTTCTGAAGAAGCTAGCCGCGTTTGTCGATAAGTCAGAGCGCGTAGACGAACAGCGCGTGAATTATTTGATTGCGTCTGTTGAAGAAGAGGGCTTCACACAGGTTGAAAAACTCGCTGACGATATAGTTTGTCTGACTGTATCGGGCAAGCCCATAAAGCCTAAGACATTAGGGCAAAAGCAATATGTCGAACAAATCCGCAAGAACACCATCGTCTTTGGCGTTGGCCCTGCGGGTACGGGTAAAACATATCTTGCTATGGCAATGGCCATAAACGCGTTTAAGCGCAATGAGGTCGGGCGGATAATTCTCACGCGCCCTGCTATTGAGGCGGGTGAAAAACTGGGCTTTTTGCCCGGCGATTTGCAACAGAAGGTTGACCCGTATTTGCGCCCGCTCTATGACGCTCTCTATGAAATCATGGGCCCCGAAAGCTTCTTAAAGCACATGGAGAAAGGCTCAATCGAAGTCGCGCCTTTGGCTTACATGCGCGGACGAACATTGGACAACTCGTTTATCGTCTTAGATGAAGCCCAGAACACAACGCCAGAACAGATGAAGATGTTCTTGACGCGTTTGGGCTTTGGCTCACGCGCCGTTATTACGGGCGATATAACCCAGATTGACCTACCCGAGGGTAAGCGAAGTGGGCTAAAGGACGCGCTGTCAGTGCTTAAAGACATTGAAGGCATAGCCGCAAGCCACTTAACACACAAAGACGTTGTACGCCACCCACTGATTCAACAGATAATCATGGCATACGACAAGCGCAAGACAGAAGACAAACCCGCGCGCGGTATAATCCGACGCAAGCGACAATAGATTTTTGGTGATTGAATGATTCTAAAGAAGAAAATACCGTTGTTCCATGTTATACTCGCGTCGATTGCGCTGTTTATTACTATCGCTGTCGCATTGTATTCGGGGCTTGGGCAAGAGAAGAACGACATAGTCATAAACGGTATAGCGCCTAAGCTTTACCGCGCCCCGCGTGAAGTCATAAATACAGTCGCGACAGAGAGCCTAAAACAACAGGCGCGTGACGCCGTTGTACCGCTCTATAAGCATGACCCCGACGTGAAAACCCGCGTTGAAAGCCGTATAGAGGGTTTTTTTGACGCGGCATCGGTACTTCGCGCCGCAAGTATACCGCTTGACAACCCGTATGTAGACGAAAACACGGTCGAACCGAATGTAACCGTGCCCGAAGACAGCGCGATTCTGAACTTCGATTTGACCGACTCGCAGATACGTTATCTGATTGACCTACCGACAGATGAATATTTGAACTTAAAGAGCCATGTCTTCGCCACGACAAGTAACAGCCTTGAACTGGGTATTAAGCCCGAAAACCTTTTGAGGAGCCTTGTTTCATTACGTGACGATATAGACAAATCAGACACGGACGAGCCGGCTAAAGCCATTGCATACGCGGTTATATCGGCGGCGCTTGAACCGAACCTGATAGTTGACGAAGAAGCCACGGTTAAAGAGCGCGAATTGAAAGCCGACGCTGTCGAACCCGTCGTCTTTTTGGCGGGTCAGAATATCGTATCACAGGGCGAGCGTATAACACCGGAGGTTTACGCGGTGTTGGAAGAACTCGGGCTTGTCAAACAGGGTTCTGACGAACTCCTAACGCCAATAGCCGGGCGCATTTTACTTGCCGTGCTTAGTTTCGCGGGGGCGATTGCGTTTATTGTTGTGTTTTCTAAGCCGCTTTTGAAGAACCGCAAAGAAGCCATGATTTTGTTGACACTCTACGGGCTTACTGTCGTGAGCGCAAGCTTACTGACGAGCCTACCCATGTATTTCGTGCCGATTCTCGCGTTCGCGAGCCTGACAAGCATCTTGCTTGATTCACAGCTTGCGTTTGCCGCCACGATATTCACGACAATAGTCTGCGGTGTGGTTTACGGCGGCAACACGGCGTTTTACCTGTACTTTTTTGTCACGGGCTCATTTACGGCGTTCGTGTCGCGTTTGAGCACACAGCGTAGCAAGGTATTCATGATAAGCGTTATGACGGCCGTCATCTCGGCAATAACGCTGTATTGCTGTTCGCTATTGTTCGACCGCGTGTTGTGGTCTGACGCGCTTCTTACTAATCTTGTGTATGTTGTGATTAACGGTCTGTTCACGGTTTTCTTGTGTATCGGCAGTTTGCCGCTTTGGGAAGTGGTTTTCGGTGTAATCACGCCGATTAAGCTACTCGACTTGACACAACCCGATAGCCCACTCATAAACCGCCTTGTCATAGAAGCCCCTGGCACATATCACCACAGCCTGATTGTCGCGAATCTGGCAGAAACAGCCGCCTACGACATAGGGGCGAACCCGACACTGGCGCGTGTGGGCGGTTATTACCACGACATTGGTAAGCTCAAATACCCGGGATATTTCGCCGAGAATCAGCACGGCGACAACCCACATGACCATCTTGACCCACGGTCTTCTGCTGAAATCATCATGAGCCACGCGACAATGGGCATGGAACTGGCGTCTGAGTACGGTTTGCCGCCGATAGTGAAGTCTATGGTCTACGAACACCACGGGAACACACTTATTAAATACTTCTTCTACAAGGCTTCAAAGGAAGCCGAAACGCCACCGATTGAAACGGATTTCCGCTATAAGTCTACAATACCGTCGTTTCGTGAAAGTGCCGTTGTAATGCTCGCCGATACTGTTGAAGCGGCTGTCAGAGCCATGATACCGAGTGGTAAGACTATGGACGAGGTAGAAAAAGCCGTGAAAACCCTCATCAAAGACAAGCTCGACGACAGGCAACTCACCAATTCGGGGCTAACCATAAAAGACCTAGACACCATAGCCGCCGCGTTCATGCGCGTGTTTAAGGGTATGTATCACTCACGAATCGAGTACCCGAAGGCTATAACAAAAGATTTGACAGAACCCAAGTAAGGCGGTGTACTTTTTGCTGGAGATAATCAATGACAACGGTTATGATTTGCCTGTTAATATAGAAGAAACGCTGAACAATCTGTTTTCAATCACACTGTCGGCGCATGAGTTAGACCCAGAGTGCGGTGCCGCGCTCGAGTTTGTAGACGCTGAAGCGATACGTTTATTAAATCGGCGTTTTCGCGGTAAAGACAGCGTGACGGATGTGTTAAGCTTTCCGAGCGGTGAGGATGTGGAAGAAAACGGGGTGTTTCTGGGCGATATCGCCATATGTTTTGACAGAGCCGTCGAACAAGCCGAAGAATTCGGGCATAACTTGAACCGTGAAATCTGTTTCCTCGCTGTACATAGTTATTTGCACTTACTGGGCTATGACCATGAAAACGAAGCAGACGAGCGACGGATGAGGGAAAGGCAGAGCGAAATTCTTAAATCGGCCGGAATCGAACGATAATAACGATTATACTTGACAAAAATATATACTTCTAATATAGTTTACTTAGGAGATTTATAATAGGGCGGAGTAAAACCTTATGTTAGAGTTGACGGACAGAGAGTTTTCAACAATACGCGATTATATCAAGAACCACTACGGCATAAGTCTATCAGACGAGAAGAAATCGCTCGTCTATTCGCGTCTTAGAAATGTCGTGACGGATATGGGCTTTGACAGCTTTTCGGCATATTTTGAGTATCTGATGAAGGACAAAAGCGGTGAGTCGATTGTGATGTTTATAAATAAAGTCACGACGAATCATACGTTTTTCATGCGGGAGGCTGACCACTTCGACTACTTCGCCGATACCGTTTTGCCGTTTGTGTCTGAGAAACACAAGAACGATAAGGACTTGGCGTTATGGTGTGCGTGTTGTTCCAGCGGCGAGGAGAGTTATACGCTCGCTATGATTGTGGCAGACTTCTTCCGCGATAAGCCGGGCTGGAATACGCAGATGCTTGCGACCGATATTTCAGAGCAAGTGCTTGACAGAGCCGTGCGTGGCGTATATCCGAATGACAGCCTAAAACCGATACCCGAAAACTGGAAGCGGAATTACCTAAAGCCGCTCGACAGTGGTTTTTCTGTAATCAAGGACGAGATTAAAAAACAGATTATCTTTCGCAAGTTCAATCTGATGCAGGAGAAATACCAGTTTCGGCGTAAGTTTTCTGTGATATTTTGTCGCAATGTCATGATTTATTTCGACAACCCGACGCGTGAAGCCGTCGTTAAGCGGCTTTATGATGCGACAGAACCGGGGGGGTATCTTTTCATCGGGCATTCTGAATCACTTAACCACATAGAGGGCGGCTATAAATACGTTAAACCCGCGGTTTACAGAAAAGAGTAAGTAATTGGTAAATACTGTTTCTAAATAAATGTTTAATCTAGGCGGTGATTGTTTTGGCTGATTTTGATAGGGAGTCGATGTTAGAGACCTTTACGTTTGAGATGAACCAGTTGCTGACACAGCTTGAGCAACTTGTTATCGAGAGTGAATCGGGCTTTACGATGGACAAGATTAACGAGATTTTCCGCATCATGCACACGATTAAAGGCTCTGCCGCGATGATGCTGTATGAGAACATCTCAAAATGCGCGCATTCAATAGAAGACCTCTTCTATTTTCTGCGTGAGAATCAACCCGGTAACCTCGACAACTCCGCCATTGCGGATTTGGTTTTAGAGGGTGGGGATTTCATCAAAAATGAGATTTCCAAACTGGAGGGTGGGCAAACGCCGGATGGCGACCCCACTGATATTATTGCGCGTATCGGCGTATATGTGACCATGCTCAAAGGTGGGGGCGGCGAAACAGAAGAAGTCACGGCGGCTCCGTCACAAGATGTCGCGACGGCTTCGGCAAAGGCCAAAAAGAGCGGCAATCATGCGTACCGCGTTACCGTCATGTTCGCGCCCGGCGCAGAGATGGAGAACGTCCGCGCGTTCGCCATGGTCAAGAACTTAAAGCCCGCGAGTGATAATATCATCCACGAACCGCGCAACCTAATGGATGAGAGTTGCGTTGACCAGATTCGCAATCAAGGTTTTACATTGCGCTTTTCGTCAAAGATGAGTGTTGACGAGTTGCATAGTTTGTTTGAGAATATGCTCTATATCCAGAGCGTTGATATTGAAGAAGAAGAAAACGCTTATACCGAAGAAGCGCGCACGTACAACGTGATTATCCGCTTTGAAGATGGCGCGGAGATGGAGAATGTCCGCGCGTTTACGGCCGTTCACAATCTGACTGACCAAGTCGATTCGGTTAAGACCATACCCGAAGATTTGCTAGATGAACTCAGCGCGGATGTAATTCGCCGCAACGGCTTCAAGATGACGATTGTCACAAGCAAGGGTTATGATGATGTCGTAGGGCTTCTCGACAATACGCTGTTTTTGAAAGAGCTTACGGTCGAAGACGTAACCCCCGCCACACCACAACCTGCGCCAAAGCCCGCTTCACCCGCTAAAACGGCGACTTCCGCCCCGAAAGCGGGGGCAACCTCCGCGCCTGCGGCATCATCGGCCCCTGCCGCAACAACTCCGGCACAAAACGCCCCAGCCACGCAACATACCCAACAGATGATTTCTGTCAATGTGTCAAAACTCGATACATTACTTAAACTCATGGGCGAGCTGGTTATTGCCGAAGCTATGGTCACGCAGAACCCCGAGCTTGTCAACCTCCAGTTGGAGAGCTTCACGAAAGAAGCGACACAACTTAGAAAGATAATTAGTGACTTGCAAGAAACGGTCATGGGTATGCGCATGGTTCCGCTGTCCACTACATTCTTCAGAATGCACCGTATCGTCCGCGATATGTGTAAGCAACTGGAAAAAGAGGTCAATTTAGAAATAGTCGGCGCAGAAACAGAGGTTGATAAGAACATTATCGAACACATTTCAGACCCGATTATGCACATAATCAGAAACTCCGTTGACCACGGTATCGAAAAACCCGCCGAGCGTTTGGCCGCCGGTAAGAAAGAGGCCGGAACAGTCATCCTTGAAGCTAAAAACTCAGGCTCTGACGTTCTCATTATCATAACCGACGACGGGGCAGGGCTTGACCACGAGCGGATTCTTAAAAAGGCGAAGAACCAAGGGCTTCTCAAAAAGCCCGAGAACGAATATACCGAGCGCGAAATCAACCAGTTCATAATGATGCCGGGCTTCTCAACGAACGAGGTAGTCACGAGTTTCTCAGGTCGTGGTGTCGGCATGGACGTTGTTACAAAGAATATTGAAGCTGTCGGCGGCTCCGTACTGGTAGATTCTACGCCGGGGCAGGGCACAGTGTTCACACTCAAGATTCCGCTAACGTTGGCGATTGTCAAGGGTATGACCATCACTATGGGCGGCTCGAAATACACATTGCCGATAGCGAGTATCCGCGATTCATTCAAGCCGCAGATGAAAGACGTGTTCACAGACCCTGACGGCAACGAGATGATAACCGTCCGCAATGAGTGTTATAATATCGTAAGGCTTTATGAGTTCTTCAATGTCAATACAGCCATTACGAACCTTGAAGAAGGCATTATGATGATGATAGAGAACGGCGACGACACGGTTTGCCTGTTCGTTGACGACATTGTGGGCGAACAACAGGTGGTTGTCAAGAGTATGCCGAAATACTTCCCGAGGATTAAGGGTGTTTCGGGCTGTACACTCTTGGGTAACGGTGACATAAGCCTGATTATCGACACAGTTGGGTTCTTTGATAAATAAATCAGGCCTGAAAGGAGATTTTGCTTTGGCTGATATAAATGTTACTGAAGATTATGTGCCGGCTGAAAACACGATAGAAAATCTCTATCTCGCGTTTGAAATAGGCGGCGAAACATATGCGCTAGATGTGGTTGACATCAAGGAGATTCTGCCGATTTGCCCGGTAACCTTAGTGCCTGAGTCACCCGCGTTTGTTAAGGGGATATTCAATAACCGTGGCGACATTCTGCCGCTTATAAGTGTGCGCTTGCGCTTTGGTATGCAGGAAAAGCAGTATGACGAGGTGACTTGCGTTATCGTCATCTTCCATCAGGACTATTTAATGGGGCTGATAGTTGACTGCGTTAACGGCGTTTATACGATTCTGCCAGAATCAATAAACCCGCCGCCGAAAACAAAACTGTCACACGCGAACCAATTTGTCAAAAATGTAGGTCACACGCCCGATGGCATTATGTTGCTCTTGGATTTGGAGAAGTTATTGGCTTACTAACGATACGCAAGGGGTGTTTATCATGGACTTTTTAACAGGTATTAAAGAAAAGGCGCGCGCGCTTCAAAAGGTTATCGTTTTGCCCGAAACAGAGGATACGCGCACATTAGATGCGGCGGCTATCACTCTTTCGGAGGGTAACGCGAAGGTCATTCTTGTCGGCGACAAGGCTAAGGTTATGCCGACAACAGACAAAGACCTAACGGGCGCAATGTGGATTAACCCCGCCGATTATGAGAAACTCGACGAAATGGTTAATACATTGTATGAACTGCGTAAATCAAAGGGCATGACAATGGAGGAGGCAAAACGCCTACTCACGGAAGATTTTCTGTACTTCGGCGTTATGCTCGTCAAAATGGGCATAGCGGATGGCATGGTCAGTGGCGCTTGTCACTCAACGGCCGACACGTTACGCCCGTCACTCCAGATACTTAAAACAGCGCCGGGCACGAAACTGGTTTCGAGTTTCTTCATTATGGTATTACCTGATGCGGAATATGGTCATAACGGCGTGTTTGTGTTCTCAGACTGTGGGCTTGTTCAGAACCCGTCGGCGGAAGAACTTGCGGCTATCGCGGGCTCTTCGGCTCAGAGCTTTAAGGCGCTTGTGGGTGCAGAACCTATTGTCGCTATGCTTTCACATTCCACAATGGGAAGCGCTAAGCATGATGACGTGACGAAGGTGGTTGAAGCAACGAAAATAGCCAAGGCAAATTACCCCGATTTTGCTATCGATGGCGAGCTCCAGCTTGACGCGGCGATTGTGCCGAGTGTCGGCGGTAAGAAAGCCCCCGGTAGCGCCGTGGCGGGTAAGGCGAATGTGCTTATCTTCCCAGACCTTGACGCGGGTAATATCGGATACAAGCTTGTTGAACGCCTAGCACACGCCCAAGCCTTCGGCCCCGTTACACAGGGTATCGCGAAACCCGTCAATGACCTTTCGCGCGGTTGTTCGGCAGATGATATTGTGGGCGTTATAGCTATTACGGCTTTGCAGTGTTAGTTAAAAGTGTGGCGGTTTAAGATCCCGCGCCGCTGCCTGAAGGCAGCGGCGCGGGGGCGGCTGTTTTCGGATTATTAGCGGGGAAGAACGCCCGCAAATAACCGCTCAAACAGCCGCAGCACAACGGTGCTGACATTTTGACGCAAGCTTACGGAATAAACGACACCGGCTTACTGCCGCCATTAGGCGGGGCCCATACTCCAGACCGCCTTCAGGCGGTCGAAGCTCTCAATAAACTAGGGGGAATCTACCATGAATATATTAGTTCTTAACTGCGGCAGCTCGTCGCTCAAATATCAGCTTGTCGACATGACAAACGAACACGTTCTCGCAAGCGGTCTTTGCGAGCGTATCGGCATCGCCGGCCCAAAATTCAAGCATGTACCCGCAGGCAAGCCCGATTATCGCGCTGAGCCAAAGATGGACAACCACGCCGAAGCCATATCTGTCGTTTTAGCGGCGCTTGTTGACAAAAACCACGGCGTAATCAAGAGCGTAGAAGAAATCTCGGCTATCGGCCACCGCGTTGTTCACGGCGGCGAGTATTTCTCCGATTCGGTACTTATTACAGACGCTGTTAAAGAGGCAATCAAGAAATGCGCGGAGCTTGCGCCGCTTCACAACCCGCCGAACCTCACGGGTATAGAGGCCTGCGAACAACTCATGCCGGGCAAGCCGCAAGTGGCCGTTTTCGATACGGCGTTTCATCAGACAATGCCTGATAAGGCATATCTCTATGCGATTCCGTACGAACTATATGAGCAATACAAAATTCGCCGCTACGGCTTCCACGGCACAAGCCACAAGTATGTAGCGCAGCGCACGGCGAAGTTCCTTGTGAAACCGCTTGAAGAATTGCGCATAATCACTTGCCACTTAGGCAATGGCGCGAGTGTTTGTGCGATTAAATACGGTCAATCCGTTGATACGAGCATGGGCTTTACACCGCTTGAAGGTCTTGCAATGGGCACACGCAGCGGCGACATTGACCCCGCCGTTATCGCCTATGTGATGGAAAAGGAACAAATGACGGCTAAGGAAGTCGAAAACATGCTGAACAAGAAATCGGGCGTGCTCGGTATTTCGGGTGTATCGTCTGACTTCCGTGACATTGAAGGCGCGGCAGAAGCGGGTAATGACCGCGCAAAGAAAGCGCTCGAAGTCTTTTATTACCGCGTAGCTAAATATGTTGGCGCATACGCGGCGGCTATGGGTGGCGTTGACGCGATTGTATTTACGGCAGGTCTTGGCGAGAACAGCGCAGAAGCGCGTGAGAAGATTTGTTCGTACTTGGGCTATCTCGGTCTGAATGTTGACCACAACAAGAACAACACACGCGGCAAGGAAGTCGATTTCTCAACGAAATCCAGCACTGTCCGCGGTCTTGTAATCCCGACGAACGAAGAAATCATGATTGCGCGCGACACCAACGCGCTCACACAGGCATAAGCAGAAAATCTGGGCAGGGGATAATACCTCATGTCATTCCCTTAATTGAAATTCATGGCGGTTCTAGGTTCCGCGCCATCGTCTTGCGACGACGGCGCGGGGGGACGCCTGTTTTCGGATTATTCGCGGGAAGTACACCCGCAAATAACCGCTCAAACAGGCGTAGCGCAACAGCGCTTACGTTCTGAGATTTGGTTACGATAGGTAGGGATTGATAGGGTAGCCTCCTTCCCATTTTTTGAATGTTTATGGGGGTATTGTTATGATTAACATTTCACTGAACGAAAACCCGCACGGATGTTCGCCAAAGGCACGCGAGGCGGCAGTAGCCGCGTTGGAGTTTGCTCATCTCTACCCGGACGGCGGTTATACAAAACTTCGCGAAGGGTTGGCGGCTAAATATGGCATAGCCAAG
>CAZOVK010000060.1:0-14267 GCA_964583165.1 uncultured Defluviitaleaceae bacterium
ACCCCGAGAACACAAGACCTTACAAAAAGCCATGACCTGTTACTAAAACAGGGCGTGAATACGCCCTGTCCAACTACTTTTAGATTAATGCATTTTCAATACTATCCAACCAATTTTTGTCATTGGCTGTCATCCCATCTAATCTGTCAACTAGCCAGCCCAAGTTAAATCCGAATTCATCACGGTGAAAAACGATAAATTTCCGAGTGGCATCAAGAGCCTCGTCTGTTGTCAATAATTCCCTATCTGTAACTTTTTTAACCGAATCTTTCCAATCACCCCATGCTGCTGGGTCTGCGGACATACTTTCTTCAAATAGATACGGGTCGAATCCACTTACTAGCGACGCAAAATCCTCATCCCTTGTATCCCAATAAAACACATCTAGCAAATGAAACATAGCCAAATAAGCTTGCCGAATACTTAAATTCAAAGAAAACCCTCCCTTATGGCTTGACAGGTGAACTCAATCCTGTTAGTGGATTAAATATCTTCTGAACTTCTTTGAACCCTCCTTCTGTAATGATACCATTTCTCACTTTTGCCCATCAGAGAGGTTACGTGCTAGTTTTTACGTGCTTCATTAGGTCAAGAAAATATTCACAGGCAGTACTTTCATCATCAAACGTTTTCAAATCACTCTTACGACCTCGTTCACTATAGTACACATCCCACTTACTATCCCGCTGCCCTATACAGTAGCTCTCATTAGGCAATCCACCTGTTAAGTGATACATATCTTTTGGGACGTTGAGCCGTTCAAGCTCTACTTTTAACATGCCTACATTCATCAAGGACCCATCCTTCTAGTGCTGTAGCGTAATGTACCCCTTTAGAATGGCAGTATTATTTTGAAATGAGTCTTTGATTTTCTGATTAGACCATTCAAAATCAAAATTGCTCAACTCTAATTCATTTATAACCTTAAGCAACAGCTCAAATTTGTCATCTCTTATGGTGACATTCGATATATGAGAAACTATTAAAGCAAGTAAATCTCCATCTTGCATTTCCCCAGCAAAAGGATCTTTAAGAAATAAATCGATAGCTCTGTCAATTGCAATCTATGTTAGATGATGTCTACACGAGATTAGCCCGATAGGAAGCCCAAATAATGATGCAACGAATATGTAGGGAAGCAAGGAAAGAAGAAGTATTTTTAGCATAGCGCGTTGCAATGCCGCGCCACTTTTTCAAGGCCAAGAACGCATTCTCAACCAGGTGACGTAGTTTATAGATTTCTTTGTCGAAGTGACGCTGTTCTTTGCGATTTTTTCTCGGTGGAATTACAGGTTCCATGCCGTTTTTCTTTGCTGCTAAGATAATAGCATCGGAGTCATAGCCCTTATCTCCCAACAAATAATCAGCATCCATGCCTTCAATCAATTTTTCTCCAAGTTGGCAATCCGCAACGGTACCTGAAGTAATAAATATTCGGACTGGACGACCAAACGCATCCACGGCCAAATGTATTTTCGAGTTAAGCCCCGTTTTGTGCGTTCCATATCTTGGTTGCCTCCGACCGCACCAGACGCGTCGGGATGTACCTTGACATGGCTCGCATCAATCATCAACCAAACATAATCTTCATTATCTATCAATAATTCCAACAATTTTTCCCATGTTCCGTTATCACGCCAGCGACGAAATCGTTGATGAACTGTACCCCATTTGCCGTAGTCTGACGGCAAATCCCGCCATGGTGCCCCAGTGCGTAAAATCCAGAAGACGGCATTGATAAATTTGCGATTGTCTTTTGCTACACCGCCCCATTGCCCGGCCTGCCCAGGCAAATGCGATGAAAGCAAAGCCCAGATTTCGTCTGATATGTCGTGCCGATGATAGTCTGCTTCCATAAGATAACCTCGCCATTTTCTTTTATCATAGCACAAACAAAGTCCTTTGTCAACTCATGTAGACACTATCTAGAATATCTTGACGTAACATTTTCGTAACGTCTATAACATTCAATTCATTAGTAGTCTTATCAACAAGAACGTTGTACCAGTTGATGAGTCCACTAGTAAAACCCGACCTATCATAATCAAGACGGTAAGCATTTCTTAACGAATTTCTTCTATTTGTACTCATTTAATACCTCCAAAGTCTCTGTATCTTAGGCTACATCCTATAGAATTACGAAGCGTTAAAGAGCGGCTTTACGATTAGAACGATCTGATATCGAGACAATAAAGACCCCTTCACCCATGTCTGGCACATTGGTATTCCTTGGTTTCTGTAATAATATCTACTCCCTTCATTCGATATCAGGTAATTTGTAGTTTATTTGGTCTACATTTAGAATTTTCACTTGATTTTCTGAGGTCAACCGGTAATGCGAGTATCTCTATCCTCATACCTATACTGTACAATACTGCCGCTCATATGTCAATATGACTTAGTCATGTTGCACAAATTACCGAATTAATTCGCACTTTAAGTAAATGCTTCAATTATATCACCTTATAACAGATTTTCGGTTGATATAATGCATATTTTTCTGTAGGTTAATCGCTACATTCCATTCAATCTGATTCCAAAAAATCAATAAATCAGATATATATTATGGAAGCCCGAACGTAAGTCAAAAAAACAGAGCGTATACACGCCCTGTCCATTATTTAGATTTTGTCATGGATAAGATATAGTATCGGTAGCTTTCCATAATATCATCCCTATGACCGCAACTCTAAGATGGGGCAGTTATGCATGTCAAAAGTGGCACTGCAATCCACATTCATGTGAAAATGCATCTTTGCCGAATGGTTTGCGCGTCTGGTTATGAGTTGGCAAGTGCGCCGGAATTGGAGTTGCACTCAATAAAGTTGAAAATCGCTATATCACAGAAATATGGGTGCCTATTGAATAAAGATAGGTGGATAATAACCGAAATGACTAGATTTCCCCAGCTCAGCAATACTGCTATGCTGGTTTTTTGTCACCCCATCCCATGCTCGTTATCCCACGCATGACCTTGTATGGTGCTTATGGCATGGGCAGATTTCATTCATTGATTCAGATTGTTTTTTGATTTTTTGGTTGACTTGTGGTAAAGTATATGTTTAAGAAAATATAGCCTTGAGCTTTAGTAAGTTAAGCTTTTTTTGGATAAGGTATTTCTTGTTTTTTGTAAGAAAGGGTTGGTGTATAATGCTACAAATGATTAGGAGAAGTTTAATGAATGAAACTGTGTTTATTAGGATATTATCTTGCTTTGTTCTATTCATTATTGTTTTCAACCTATTTGTTGTTATAAGTTTTTATCTGTTACCTCAGGGTTTCTTACTATCGAAGAATGCAGTATTGGATTGGGAAACTCCCAACAATGTGTGGAATGCCTGCTTTCAGATATTTACCTTCAATCTCTTATCTGTAGCCTGCATTGTATTTGCTAATTTCTTCGCATTTCCAAGCAAAAAGAATCCGTTTGTTTCATTGGGCTATTATTTACTATTTATTCAATACACATTGAACGCAATTACACTCGGAACATGGTCATTCACGGCTGTAAAATTTATAGAGCCGGCATTAATTAATAGGGTTTTTAGAACCTTTAATCTTACTCGTGCCGGAATATGGGAAATGATTGGTCAGTTGTTAATCGCGTCTGCAACTGCGAGGATAGCTATCTCTAGACAGAATAACATCGATGTCTATAACCATAAGTTGAAAAAACAGCTATTATCTAGAACTGAAATAGTTGCGATTATCATTGGCTTTTTCCTAATGATTATAGGGGCTTATATTGAAAGTCAACATATTATTGCTGGTTCTTAGACTCTTGTAAGTGAATAACATTTCCACTTATAATGACTGCCATCACAGCTTACAAGAGAGAATAAATAATTTATGTACGGGTTTGTCCGCGTAGGTGGACGAGCAAAGGATTTTGAAGCGGCCATAATGCCCCTATCTGACTGCGGTCTGGTTCAGAAGGTCAACCGTATATCGCCCCCCCTCTTCCTCTTCGCACTTATGAAAATTTGATTACTTTTATACCGACTATGGCAGGCTAAAAATAGAAGAGTGACTTGTTAACCCACGCTCTACGCTGTTGAAAAAATCAAGTAAGCGACTCTCTCTGCAATTTAGGAAATTATATCTGCTAATATATGTAATCATAAAATATTTAACGTTTATCATTAAATAATACTTGACAAACATACTCATATCATATATAATCATACTACAAACTACTTGGAGGTAGAGTATGGAGAAGTTAATGAAATACGCCGGCATTATCGATAACTTTCTAAAAGTCATTTGGTTTATCCTTATAGGGGCGAGTATCGCAGGCATAATCGCAACCCTAGTCGGAACAATCGCAACACAATCAAGCGCGTTGTCATCAGCAGTAGACCTCGGTCAATCCACGATAACAAGCGGGCTTTTGAAAATCTGGTTACATCAGTCAGTTATTACAGCAGATAATTTGCGTGTGCTATTTATAGCGACGGCCGTCGAGATTTTCTTTTCTGCGGTTATCATGTTACTAATGATACGGCAATTGAGGGGCATAGTCCGCACTATGAAAGATGGGCGACCATTCGGAGAAGAAGTACCAAGCAAGATTCGCAAGCTTGCATATATCATTTTTGTCTATGCGCTGGTTACGCCGTTAATAGATATGCTACCAAATTTCTTTCTATATCGCCTCTATGACATTGAGCGCGTATTGTTAACCTCACCGTTAATCGAGAAAGTGCAACTCAAAATGAGTTATGACTGGAATCTAATGACGCTGTTAATCGGTTTCGGTGTCATTCTCCTTTCTTTCGTCTTTGAATACGGCGCAAAGCTTCAACAGCAGTCTGACGAAACACTGTGAGGTAAGAAATGATTATCCTACGCCTTGACCGCGTAATGGCGGACAGAAAAATCTCCCTAAAAGAACTCGCCGAGAGGGTTGGCATTTCAAATGTCAACCTCTCAAACATAAAAACAGGCAAAATCAGTGCGATTCGCTTTTCAACACTTGAAGCAATCTGTGATGTACTCGATTGTCAGCCCGGCGATATTCTTGAATACAAAAAAGGTGATTAGCATGAACATCCTATTTGTTGAGGACGATTTAATGATAGCCTCGGGACTGAAATATGCGCTAGAAACCGACGGTTACGCCGTAACGCATTGCACTAACACAGCTGAAGCACAATCGGCTATCAGTAACCAATGTTTTTCACTGGCACTTCTCGACGTGTCGTTGCCCGATGGCGACGGCTTTTCGGTTTTTCAGTATATAAAGAATCACTCTAACATGCCCGTGATATTCGTGACAGCGGCCGACGACGAGGGGAATACTGTCAAGGGGCTTGAAATGGGGGCTGACGACTATATCACAAAGCCTTTTCGCGTTCGTGAGCTGTTGGCGCGTATAAAGACGGTTTTGCGGCGGGTTAATACCAATACAGACGGTATGATAACCTTAGCCAACTTAAATATAGAAACTACGAAGGCAAAGGTTTTCAAAAACGGCGAAGAAGTTATACTTACTGCTCTGGAATATCGCCTGCTTCTGACCTTCGCCCACAACAAAGGTCAGATTTTGACGCGCAACCAAATTCTTGAAAACCTCTGGGATGTCGCGGGCAACTTCGTTAATGACAACACATTGACAGTCTATATGAAACGCCTGCGCGAAAAGCTCGAGGACGACCCACAGAACCCAAAGATTTTTCTGACAGTGCGCGGGCTGGGATATAAGGCAGGTGAATAGTGTGTTTAGAAATCGTGAAGTTTTAATCTATACGGTTATTGCTGTTGTATTAGTTGTCATTACGTTTGTGCTCTGTTTATCTATCAGCACAACCGCAGCCGTAATTGCGGCTGTTGGTTGCGCTTCAATATATGTACTTTGCATGATTTTCACCGCCCGCCGCTACCGAAAAATCGCGGAACTTGTGGCATATCTGCACCACCTATCAAGCGGTGGCGCGGCTATGGACATACGCGACAATACTGAGGGTGAGTTGAGCATACTAAAAAACGAAATCTACCGCGTAACGACTATCCTAACCGAACTAGCCGATACACTACAAAAGGACAAGCTAGAACTAGCCAATGCCCTCTCTGACATTTCACACCAACTGAAGACCCCGCTAACATCACTGGGTATAATGACAGACTTACTAGACAATGACACATTACCCACAGAGAAACGGCATGAATTTGTAGACTCATTACGCGCTGGGCAAAAGCGTATGGAATGGCTCGTGCTGTCATTATTGAAACTCGCCAAACTAGACGCCGACGCTATTAAGTTTAGGAAAGAAAGTATCAAGCTGTCTGCGCTCGTTGAATCGGCTGTTGCACCATTACTCATACCAATTGAGATTAAGGAACAAACACTTATGGTTAGCGGTGATGATACGGCAATAACCTGTGACCCAGAATGGACAGCCGAAGCTCTCGCCAATATCCTCAAAAACGCCATAGAAAACACGCCCGAAGGCGGTAAGATTCATATTACTTACGGAGATAACCCTATATACTCTTTTGTTACAGTGCGCGATAGCGGCGCGGGTATTGACAGAGCAGACCTACCCCACTTGTTCAAGCGTTTCTACCGCGGGAAGAACGCCAGCCGCGACAGCGTTGGCATAGGCCTACCCATGAGCCTAGCCATAATGCGTAAACAGCACGGCGATATTGAGGTAGACAGCGACAACGGCGGCGTTTTCACGCTAAAATTCTATCACCTCAAGTGACACCAAAAGTGACAAAACTGTCACCATATCAGTCACCCAATAGTCACAATGGCGTGTTAGAATCAATTCCGAGGTGATGAAAATGGTACGGGTTGAAAACCTGTCAAAAATCTATAAATCAGGCGATTCAGAGGTTCGCGCACTGGATAATGTTTCGTTTGAGATAGCCAAGGGCGAGTTTGTCGCGATAATCGGGCCGAGTGGTTCGGGCAAGTCAACGCTTTTGCACCTACTGGGCGGCGTTGACAGACCCACAAGAGGCAAGGTGTTTATCGACAAAACCGATATTTACGAGCTTAATGAGTCGAAACTCGCGATTTTCAGGCGGCGGCATATCGGGCTGATTTATCAGTTTTACAACTTGATTCAAACGCTGAACGTTGAAGAAAACTTGACACTTCCGCTTCTTTTCGACGCGCGAGAGGTCGACAAATCACGCCTTAACGAAATACTCACGACAATCGGGCTGACAGACCGCATATCTCACTTGCCCAACAAACTGTCGGGCGGGCAACAACAGCGCGTTTCTATCGGGCGCGCGATAATCACAAGCCCCGCCATTGTTCTTGCAGATGAACCGACAGGCAATCTTGATAGCAAGAACAGCAAAGATATTGTTGAGTTACTGAAACTCTCTAACAAGAAATACGGTCAGACACTGGTTGTCATTACCCATGACGAACGCATAGCCCTACAGGCAGACCGAATCATCACAATAGAAGACGGGATAATCACGAAAAACGAGGTGGTTCGCTCGTGAATATCATCAATAAACTGACTATACGCCACTTACTCCTTAACCGCAACCGAACGCTATTGACCATTATGGGCATTATGCTGTCTGTCGCTATGACATGCGCCACGGCGGGCTTCTTTATGAGCCTACAAGGAACACTGCGCGAGTCCATAATCAAAGACCGCGGCGATTATCATTTGGGCTTCATTGGTGTAACGAAAGAAGCGGCCGAACAGATAGCCCAAGATGAATTGTTTGACACGTATTATGTTCAGGACAGCTTCTTAAAAGGCTTTTCAGATATATACTTACGACTTAAATCCCCCGACAGAAACTACGAAAGAATTGCGGAAGAAATCGGCAAGATGTACAATGCCCAGTCAATAAAAATTAACTCTGAATTACTTGCACTGGATGGCGTAATCGCAAGCAGTACGGTCTATAATGTATTCTTCATGTTAACCACAATCATTATTGCCATCATCATCACAGGCTCGGTGATTGTTATAGCCAACGCATTTAATATATCTTCATCAGAACGTGTTCGGCAGTTTGGGCTGTTAAAGAGTACTGGTGCTACCAGCTCTCAAATAATGAAGAGTGTGTTATTTGAGGCATTCGTTTTGGCGGCGATAGCTATACCATTAGGTATTGCGCTAGGCTTTTTGATTCAGTTTGTCGTGCTCTATTTCGTGAATGGGCTTCTGGGCGAACTAAACATGTTAAATGATGAGCAGCTCAACTTTCGCGTAATATTCAGCTGGATAATCATAGCCATCTCAATCGGTATCGCCGCCTTTACAGTGCTTATTTCGGCTTGGTTCCCAGCCAGACGCGCCGCAAAGTTCAGCCCGATTGACGCAATCAAGCGCACGGGCGATATAGTGATAAGGCCAAAGACACTCAAAACTTCTAAACTGACCCAAAAGCTCTTCGGCTTTGAAGGCGCACTTGCGGCCAAATCGCTCAAACGAAGCAGTGGCAAGTATCGCGCAACAGTCATTTCGCTTGTCGTCAGTATCGTCCTGTTCGTCACGATGTCTACATTTATATGGCTAATGGGTACAACCGTAGACGGGCGTTATTCACTATATGAATTTGATGTATGGGTTGGTTTCTATAACACCCTTCAAGAGCAGGACGAAGCGGAGCAACTGCTTTCTAGCCTACCGCATACGGATATGAAGCGCCACCTATATTCTCTGTATTACACTGACCTGCCTGATAACATCTACAGAAATGATGAAGACCCCGGCATGGTTTATATAGTATCACTGCCGGACAGCGAGTTTGAAAAACTGGCGCCTATTACCGAAAACTCAATAAGTGGCGTTCTACTCAATCTTTCTGGTAAGAAAGAGATGTTTGGAAAGACCATCGAATACAAAATCCATGAGTTCACGCCGAATATTGAAATACCGCTATTGGACAGGGGATTTAACGCGCTAGGCAATATTACTGTGATTGCCGAAGCACAAGAATTGCCCGAGATTATGACATGGGAGCCACCCTTTTCACTCCTCACTATAATAATTCCCGAAAGCGTCTATCGAACACGCCTTCAAGAGATTGGTCAAGGCATAGAGTCTTCTTCTGTTTTCTACATCAATACAGACAATTCCAGCGAATACTGCAAAAGCGTCCGTGACCTAGCACCCAAGGACGTAAAATACGGCATAATAGACGTTGCACAAATAACGCGCATTAACCGCAACATCACCACAATCGTCAAGCTGTTCGGCTACGGTTTTATCGCCCTACTCTCTCTCATTGCTGTCACAAGCGTAGTTTCTACCATATCTACGGGCATGGCATTACGCACACAGGAGTTTGCTATGCTCTACTCGGCGGGCATGACACCTAGCGGTATGGATAAGATGTTAAACCTCGAGAGCCTGCTCTATGGCTTCAAATCTCTTATGATAGGTCTGCCTTTGGGCTCTCTGCTGTCATATGTGTTATACCTCGCTCTGAAGGGTATAGCTGAGTTTCCTTTTGAGTTGCCATGGGCTTCTATGCTCATAAGCTGTGTAGCTATAATGCTATTGACATTTGGGACTATGCGCTTTGGGAAGATGAAGATGAGGAAGATAAACATAATTGATGCTATTCGTAACGAAACGTTATAGGGTGTCGTGTTATGATAGAGCAAAGGGTCGCCTTGATAAGACGACCCTTTGCTCCTTTTAGCCTTTTTATATTTAAGCGAAATACCTAATTGTTCGATAGCTGTGAACTGGGATTTAACAGTATTTGAAGAAGCGACCGCGCTGTCATAGGTCTATGAGGATACCAGCAAACAAGCCAAAGCACTAAAGGCGATATCAGACGAATCCTTCAAGCTCCTGTTGACAGGCACACCGATTGAAAAAAACCTCATGGACTTATATAGTCTGATTTACTTTATAGATGAAACAATCCTTACTGACACGCAGGAGTTTTTGCGTAGATACTTGCAAAACCCAAACATTACCCCGAACTCGCCAAGCGTGTAAGCAAATATTCTTCCTCACGTTGCGTTCACAGGCAAATAGGTATGCAAGGATTCCTGACCGCGAGTTGATTGCATACGAATGCACTCTTTCGCCAAACGATCAGGAGTCATCACATTGGCTGTGTCATAGCTAATGACGGTATCGCAATTATCGTTCACCCGAACAACCCCGTAAAGAACCTCACAAAAGAACAAGCCGCCAAGATTTTCTTAGGCGAAATCAAGAACTGGAACGAAGTAGGTGGCAACAACGCCCCCATACTTGTTCAGACACGTGAAACAGGCTCGGGCACACTTGCCACACTTGAAGAAATGTTGCTGGAAAAGAAACAGGTTGTGTCAACAGCAACACCGCACACATCATCGGCTCTTGTAAAGCAAGCAGTAGCAAAGAGTGCCAACGCAATCGGTTTTGACTCAATCGGCTTTGTTGACAACACAGTTAAGGCAATCTCTCTCAACGGCACTGCCCCCACGGCTGACAACGTAAAGAACGGCTCTTACGTAATGAGCCGTAACCTCTTAGTCTTTACAAAGAACAAACCCACAGGCGCGTCCGCTATGCTTATCGACTACCTCAGAAGCAGTTTCTGTCAAGAGAACATAGTTAAGAACGAGGGTTATGTACCGTTCAAGTAATCACCACTTATAAGAGAATATCAAGCAATGCCAGGCTGATGCCTGGCATTGCGCAACATTTGAGGTGAAATTGTGAATCGGAAATACAGTGAAATCCTACCCGAAGCTATAATAAGAGCGTTGTCCCTTGTCGCTGTTGCGGCTATTGTCTTTATCTTCTGGTTTGTTATCTCAAAAGCCATTCCCGTCATGTCAAACAGTGGCTTTGGGCTTTTCACAAATACGGGCTTTGACAAACAAATTTCGGAGGCATTTTACGCACCGAATGACGCGCCTATGCTGACGTTTGGTATGCTTGGGCTGATAACGGGCACTCTTCTGTCTACACTTCTGGCACTCGCTATTGCCAGTATTCTAGCCATCGGAGCGGCTATTGTCATATGTGAGCTTGCGCGGAAACAGGTTTCTATTATTCTTACTGCTATTGTACGCTTGCTTGCAAGTATACCGTCTGTTGTGTTCGGGCTTATAGGTATTATAACGGTTGTGCCTCTTATAGAAAACCTGTTTATTACAGTGGATATGCAGATTGAGTACCTCGAGTTCTTTCAAATGACAGGCAAGAACCTGTTGTCCAGTGTTGTTGTGTTAAGCTTTATGATTGTGCCTACTATAATATCCCTCTCTATTGACGCGATTAACGCCGTTCCGAACAGCCAAAAAGAGGTGGGCTTTGCGTTTGGCATGAGTCATTTTCGGGTTATTTGGAAAATCCTGTTACCCTCGGCGCGGTCAGGCATTACAGCAGGTATAATCCTTGGCGCGGGGCGTGGTATTGGTGAAGCCATTGCCGTTTCTATGGTTTGCGGCGGTATCGGTTATATACCGAACATGGCGCATGGTTTTGCGGCTTTGCTTACGCCCGTTTTGCCGCTGTCTGCCGCGATTATCAATAAGAGTGAGGCAATGAGTGTCCCAGCCGTTGAAAGCGCATTGTTCACATGCGGCGCAATTCTGTTTCTGTTCGGCGCGGTTCTGTCTGTCACGGCGCGTTTTATCGAAAAACGAATGAGGAGAAAAGCCGGTTATGACGACTAAACCTAGGGACAGAACACTCGCGACATACTCGGGTCTTATATATTCATGGCTTTCCGTTGCCATTGTTGTTTGTGTTTGCTTGTTTATTATCTTTACTGTCGCTTATCAAGGCGCGGGGGCTATTTCTCTGGACTTTCTTATTAAGGAACCCAACCCATCGGCTATGGATACAGAAGCGGGAGGTATTTTAACACCGCTTATCGGCACGATGATACTAACGATTATTGGCATAGTCATTGCGTTTCCGTTTTCGTTGGCGACAGCTATCTATTTATGCTTCTATTCAAAGAAAGGCATGTTTTCAAGTTGCATACGCTTTGCTATAGATATTTTGTCGGGCGTGCCTACGGTTGTTATTGCGCTGTTTGCGCTGTCTATCTTTACATTGCCGTTTCTGACATTTTTATCAACGCCTGTTGAGGGTGTAGAGGGTGTTTCGCGCGCTTATGGTAAGAGTTTCTTTGTATCAGGCATTGCTATGGCTATTATGATTCTGCCGTTTATGATTAAGTCTATGGAGGAAGCCCTAAAAGCCGTGCCAAAGTCATATGCAGAAGGTTCTTTCGCTCTCGGCGCGACCAAATGGCGCACGGTGTCTAAAGTGGTTTTGCGTTCAGCCACACAAGGGCTTGTCACGGGCGTAATCCTCGGCATGGGGCGCATTGTAGGCGATACGGCTATTGTCTGGCTTGCGCTTGGTGGTACTTTGAGAATGACAGGTGCTCAACCATGGTATCTCCCGCATAACTGGCTGTCCACTCTACAAAACACGGGTTCGACGTTGACTACATACATATACTACACCTCGCCCGCGGGCGAAGGCAATAACTATACCGTTGCTTTCGGCGCATCGCTTGTTCTGATGGTTATTATTATTGTATTAAACGCCGTGACCGCGTTAATAGGCTTTCTGACAAAGAGTGAGGAGGGACGTTGATGGAATACGCCGTTAGAGTAACAGATTTTTGCGCTTACTATAGCCATACGCCCGCGCTGAAACACATAAACTTAGCCATTCCAGAGAAAAAGATTTACGCGTTTATCGGCCCGTCAGGCTGTGGCAAAACGACACTTTTGCGCTCTATCAACAGGCTAAATGATTTGGTCAAGGTCTTTTCACATACTGGTGAAATAACGGTTGGTGAAACGGATATATACGCGCTGAAAGACAAGCCATCTGTTGAGCGTTTAAGGCGTGGTATCGGCATGGTCTTTCAACAGCCCAACCCTCTGCCAATGAGCATTATGCAGAACATGCTACTACCCATCAAGGAACACCTAAAGCTTTCGAACGAAGAAATGACAGAAATGGCGATAAAGAACCTTAAAGACGCGGGCTTGTATGATGAAGTGGCAGACCGCCTTCATAAAGCCGCCATGCAACTGTCAGGCGGACAGCAACAGCGACTTTGTATTGCGCGCGCGCTCATTCTAAACCCGTCAGTCATATTGTTTGATGAACCCTGTTCTGCGCTAGACCCGATTTCTACGTTTAAGATTGAGGAACTGTTGACAGAATTGAAGAAGCAATATACTATTATTATGGTCACTCATAATATGGAACAGGCGCGGCGTATAGCGGACTATACAGCTTTCTTTTACCAAGGTGAGATAGTGGAAGCGGCCGAAACAGAAAACATATTCATGTATCCAGAAATGGAACTGACACAGAGGTACATCCGTGGTGTCATGTGACAAAGATTTTACCTAAACGAGCGGCGGTCATTGAAAGACTGCCGTTTTTGATTGTTCGGGCTTTTCAATCTATTTACATTAACCTGGTTTCAATATTTACATGAATGGGGTATAGTATTGGTGTAGTGATTACCCTTAGCATAAGGGAGCAGACAATCAAAGGAGAGATTTTGTTAATGAAAAAGATGTTAAAATTATGTTTATCACTGGCAGTTTCTGCAACAATCGCCCTATCGGCTTGTTCAACAGCCAACACGCCCGCATCAAACCCCAGTGATTCACCCGCTACACAAAGCTCGTCGCCTTCACAAACGGCGTCAGCCACACCAGCATCAATCCCGCCAACAACCCCCGCCGTATCCAAAATCATTAAAATCAATATAGGTTCAGAACCCGACAGCCTTAACCCCTGGAAATCCGCCGCAACAGACACGGAAGCGATTTTCCGCAATGTGTTTGAGGGGCTTCTGTTCTTTGACGAAGCGGGCGGTCTTGTCCCCGGTATTGCCAAATCATGGAAAGTATCGGAAGATGGTCTGACTTACACTTTCCACTTAAAGGACAATGTTAAATTCCATAACGGTAAAGCACTCACTTCAAAGGACGTCCTCTATACATACGAAAATCTGTCCGGCCTAAACGGTGAAAAGGCTATATCCAGCAAGTTTACAGCAATAACATCACTCGACGCGCCCGATGATTATACTTTCGTTATCACGCTTGCCGACGTTAGCGCGCCATTCCTTGCGTTTAATATCGTTCCAATTCTGCCCGAAGGTTATACGGAACAAGACACAGCCCCTGTTGGCAGTGGCCCGTTTAAGTTTGTCAGCTATACGCCTGGTCAACGTGTCGTTCTCGAAAAGAACGTCGAATATCATTCAGAAGACAGAATGGCGCAGATTGACGGCGCGGAAATCTATATAATGACAGACAGTAGTGCGGTTGTTTCCGCTCT
>CAZOVK010000061.1:0-14165 GCA_964583165.1 uncultured Defluviitaleaceae bacterium
AGCATGATTAGGCTTCTGATATCCGTATTCTTGACCTGCACGTTCATTCTATGCGCGTGCAGTGGTGAAGCAGTGCCTGTTGGAAACATTCAATCATCAACTCCAACCACAGCGACCCCCTCACCTACTCCGATACCTACAGCTACACCAACGCCTACACCGGCACCCGAACCTACACCAACGCCGATTCCCGAGTGGATAAGCGCGTCAGAACAGGAGTTAGTGCCTAACGAAGTGGGTACAATACTTATTGTGATGTACCACGGGATTTTCGAAGAAGAGCCGAAAGACCAAAGCTATCACCGCTCAGTCGCGAACTTCAAGAAGGATTTGAACGCACTCTACGAGCGCGGATACAGGCTTGTCAGCATCAACGACATCTTAGACGACAACTTAGATATCCCCTACGGCTACACGCCGTTTGCGATTACGTTTGACGACGGCTTGAAATCAAGTTTTTCGCTGGAAGAGAATGAGAAAGGCGAGTTAGTGCCCGTACCAAACTGTGGGCTTGACATACTGGAACACTTTTGCAACGAACACCCGGACTTCGGGCGCGGCGCGACATTCTACATAAACGCCAACCCGTTTTCGGGCGAGGGTACGATTGCCGAACGCCTGAGATACCTTGTAGAGCACGGTTATGATATAGGGAATCACACACGTAACCATGTGTATCTAAACAAAGAAAACGCCGCCACCATTGCGGCTGAGTTCGCGTATGTAGACAAGCTCATTCGCGATAGCGTGCCCGGTTATGTGCCACGCGGTATAGGGATACCGTATGGCATTCGCCCGCTTGAGGAGTTACGTTACCTGCTTGAAAGCGGCGAAACCGAAGGTCATAGTTACAAATATGACTATGCGCTCGCCGTCGGGCAAAACAGCAACTCCGTAAGCCCTTATGACATCGACTACTTCCCAATGAACCTGCCGCGCACCCGCGGTTCACAAGACGACACGGGCAAAACCGACCTTTGGGGTATGCTTGAAAGGCTCGACCAACACCCTCAACGCCGCTATATCTCAGACGGCAACCCCGAAACAGTCACGGTTCCCGCCGCGTTTGAGCAGTATGTGAATATAGACGCGCTAAACGGCAAATCATTGGTTGTAAAATAAAACATAAATTCATGGAGGCATAAATGAAAATATTATCCAGTCAGGAATTTAAGACAGAGGTTTTGGGCAGTACAAAACCCGTTGTAGTAGACTTTTTCGCAACATGGTGTATGCCATGCCGTATGCTTGCGCCGATAGTTGACGAACTCGCTAAAGATTGGGCAGGCAAAGTGGATTTCGTCAAGGTTGACATCGACAAATGCCCCGATTTGGCGACTAATTACGCGATTATGTCTGTGCCGACGCTCATGCTCTTTAACGGCGGCAAGGCGATTGACGCGGTTGTAGGCGTAATGCCGAAAAACGCCATCGAGCGCCAATTCGGTAGCCGCATATAATGGAAGCGTTCTTACCTATTAACGCCGCCGAAGCCAAAGCGCTTGGCGGCGTAGATTTTTGGGTAGTGACGGGTGACGCTTATGTTGACCACCCGTCATTTGGCGCGTCTATGATTGCGCGCTATCTCGAACATCTCGGCTACAAAGTGGGCATTATCGCCCAGCCCGACATCAAAAACGCTAAGGTGTTCGCCGAGTATGGTATGCCACGCCTGGCGTTTCTCGTCACGAGTGGCAATATCGACAGCATGGTTAATAACTATTCTGTCGCGAAGAAAAAGCGCAACCGCGATTCATACAGCCCCGGCGGTAAGTTCGGCGCAAGACCCGACCGCGCTTTGACCGTCTATTGCAAGGCAATTAGGCGCACCTACCCAGACGCGGCGATTATTATCGGCGGGCTTGAAGCGAGTTTGCGGCGACTTGCGCATTATGACTACTGGTCAGACAGTGTGCGCCCGTCTGTGTTGGTTGAGAGTGGCGCGGATATTTGTGTTTACGGCATGGGCGAGTTGGCGATTAAAGAAATCGCGGCGCTTCTGGAACGCGGCGTGCCCGTTTCTACTATAAATAATGTGCGCGGAACGGTTGTTAAATCGGATAATCCCCCGCGCGTTGAACATATTACGCTACCCGAATACCAAAAAATCAAGGAAGCTTCGGCTAAACAGCTCTACGCGGATTCTTACGCGATTCAGTATGAAAACAACGACCCCATAACAGCGAAAACACTCGTTGAACCTTACGATAGATTTTACATCATACAGAACCCGCCCCAACGACCACTAACTACACCAGAACTGGACGCTATTCACGAGCTCAAGTTTACGCGCCGCGCCCACCCAAGTTATACGGAGCCGATACCCGCTATTGAAGAAATCAGTTTCAGCCTTGTGTCTGTGCGGGGTTGTTTCGGGGGTTGTTCGTTCTGTGCGCTGAACTTCCACCAAGGTCGCATTATCCAAGCGCGAAGCCATGATAGCCTAGTCCGCGAAGCCGAGCAGCTTACACGCGACGAGAACTTCAAAGGTTATATTCATGACGTGGGTGGGCCGACGGCGAATTTCCGTCAGCCGTCATGCAAGAAACAGCTTGAACACGGCACATGTCCCAAAAAAGCGTGTTTATATCCGTCCGTTTGTAAGCAAATGGACGTGACACATACGGACTATCTGGAGTTATTACGAAAACTTCGCGCTTTACCCAAGGTCAAGAAGGTGTTCGTGCGCTCAGGCATACGTTTTGACTACCTCATAGCTGACAAGGACGAGAGCTTCTTCAAGGAGCTCGTGAAATATCATGTGAGTGGTCAACTCAAAGTCGCCCCCGAACATATATCAGACACCGTGCTTAGGCGCATGGGCAAGCCCACACGCGCAGTCTATGAGAAATTCGCAAAGCGATTCCGCGAGTTATCTGACGCGGCGGGGCTAAAACAATACCTCGTGCCTTATCTCATCAGCTCCCACCCGGGGAGCACGCTTAAAGAAGCCATCGAACTGGCGGAGTACCTACGCGATAACCGCATAAACCCCGAACAGGTTCAAGACTTCTACCCTACCCCCGGCTCGCTCGCGACTTGTATGTACTACACGGGCATTGACGCACGAAACAAAGAGAATGTCTACGTGCCTAAATCGCCACACGAAAAGGCATTACAGCGGGCGTTACTGCAATATAGGTTGCCCCAAAACTATGACTTGGTATATGAGGCCCTCACAAAAGCGGGGCGCACTGACCTAATCGGCTTCGGGCGCGAATGCCTAATCCGCCCACGCGGCGGCGCAAGACCGCCAAAACCCACGCCAAAGCCCGAAAAACCAAAGAAGAAGAGAACAATCCGCAACATTCACAAGAAAAAGTCTTGATTCTGCTTCGCACACCCTTATATGGTTAGCACGAACTACAAGTATGGCGCGGCGACTTATCTCTTTAATACTGACATCCCTTTATCGGCGCACGACTTCGCGGGTGCTGGGGTGGGCGGGCGGGCTCTATTGAACAGGTAACGGTTGAAGTTAACCGATTTGTCTGGTGGCAAGAATTACTCTAAACTAAAATGCAGAACCGAAAGGATAAATTATGGAAACGATACTCATTGATGGCAAGAATGTAGCAAAACAACTCAGACGCGAAATCAAGGCAGAAGTCACGGCTATGCAGAAGCAACCGACTGCCGTTGTTTTCGTTGTGGGCGACGACCCTGCATCACATGTTTACGCGGCAAGCCAACAAAAGTCATTTGCGGCGGCTGGCTTTCGACTTGATATCGTGAAACTGCCCAGCGACATAAGCCAAGACCTGTTTATTGCGCTCCTTAAAGGCGCGTGTGAAGAACCGGGCATTGACGGCGTGTTTACACATCTGCCATTACCCAGACATATGAAAGAAACGGACGTACTTAGAGCCATTGATGCGCGTAAGGACATTGACGGCGCAAGCCCGTTGAGCGCGGGGCTTCTCGCGATTGGTCAACCACATCTGACACCCGCCACGCCAACTGCCTGTATGGAACTGCTTCATCGCTATAATATCGAGATTTCGGGCAAGAATTGTGTCGTCGTAGGGCGCAGTAATATTGTCGGTCGCCCTGTGGCTCAGATGCTGTTGAACCAAAACGGCACGGTCACTATTTGCCACTCACGCACGCAGGATTTGGCAACCGTCTGCCGCACTGCTGACATACTCATTGTCGCTGTCGGCAAGCCCAAACTTATTACGGGTGATATGATTAAAGAAGGCGCGGTTGTGCTGGACGTAGGTATCCATGAAGACGGCGACACGCTTTGCGGCGATGTGGATTTCGACAGTTGTATGGGTAAGGCTTCGTATCTCACACCTGTACCGGGTGGCGTTGGCCCTGTAACCGTATGTATGCTCATGAAGAATGTATTGAAAGCGAAGATGTAATGGAGATTTTGAAAGATGTTTGCCTGGTAAGCCTTGGCTGTGACAAGAATCTCACGGACAGCGAGAACATGCTCGGGCGACTTCGCGCGCGCGGTTATAACCTTGTCGCGAGTGAAGACGACGCCCAGATTATTATTGTAAACACTTGCGGATTCATAAAGGCCGCCGTTGACGAGGCCGAGCAGGCTTTACAGGAGGCGCTTAGCTTCAAGCAAGAAGCGTCTTGTAAGCTGGTCATTGCGGCGGGTTGTATGGTTCAACGTTATAAGGGCGAGTTAGCCGCTAAGATGCCCGATTTAGACGGGCTTCTTGGCGTGTTCGAGATTGACGCGCTCGTTGATATAATAGAGAATGCGGCGAGGGCGCAGGGTTATGAAACACCCGCGCCACGCTCTACACAAGATGAAGCCATCAAGCCACAACGCGTCGTCAGTACGCCTAAACACTACGCTTACCTAAAGATAGCGGAGGGTTGCAACAATCATTGCGCATATTGCACTATACCGAGTATTCGCGGGAGATACACAAGCCGCTCGATTGAGGAACTGGCTGATGAAGCGGAAATCCTCGTTAGAAGTGGTTGTCGCGAGTTGATTCTTGTTGCGCAAGACACGGCTTTATATGGGATTGACCTCTACGGTGAGCCTGTCTTACATGAACTGTTGCAGGAACTGTCGGGCATTGACGGGCTGTGGCGTATGCGTATCATGTACGCGTACCCCGAGCATCTCACTGACGCAGTGATTACGGAAATGGCAACAAACCCGAAAATTTGTCACTATCTCGATTTACCGATTCAACATGCGTCAGATAATGTGTTGAAGCTCATGGGGCGGCGCAGTACGCAGAAGGATTTGGAGGCGCTGGTAACAAAACTCCGCATAGCTATGCCCGATATAGCGCTTAGGACGACTATAATGACGGGCTTTCCGGGCGAAACAGAAAAGGATGTTGAAGACCTTCTGAACTTCCTCAAGTTTGCGCGGTTCGACAGGCTGGGTTGTTTCGAGTATTCGCGAGAAGAGGGCACACGCGCCTATGATATGGACAAACAGGTGCCCGAGAATATCAAGAAACGCCGCGCGAAGGACGTTATGAAGGTGCAGGCGAAGATTTCACGCGAAAACCTCCGCGCACGGCGTAATATGGTGTGTGACGTGATTATCGATTTCGCCGACGAGCAAGGTTACGCGGGGCGTTCATACGCCGAAGCGCCGGACGTTGACGGGCTTGTACTGGTCAAATCGAAAAATGTGTTGTATAATGGGGATATAGTGACCGTGCGCGTTACGGATTCGGGCGAGCACGACTTAACGGGGGTGCTTTTATGAACTTGCCGAACAGGCTAACGATTGCACGCGTTTTCATGATACCCATTTTCTTGCTTGCGCTCTATGGCGGTTTCTTCACGGAGCCGACGGCGCGGGTTGTGGCTGTAGCGGTCTTTCTTATCGCGAGTGTGACCGACTTTTTAGACGGCTTCCTAGCGCGGCGCATGAACCTTGTCACCGATTTCGGGAAGTTTATGGACCCACTCGCTGACAAACTGCTTGTGTGCGCGGCTCTTGTCGCAATGGTTGATTTCGGCGATATAGCGGCGTGGGTGGTCATTGTTATCATCTCACGCGAATTCATCGTGACGGGGTTGCGCCTTGTCGCCGCTACGAAGAACGAGGTTATATCGGCGGGCTTCTGGGGTAAGCTCAAGACCGTCAGCCAGATAATTATGATTGCGTATGTCCTTCTCAACATGAATTTTGATGGCAACGCGATAATCTCGGGTACGCTCGTCTATATTGTAGTCTGCTTGACTGTGGTTTCGGGCGTGGACTATCTTGTTAAGAATTGGAAAATTGTTAAGCCCGTAGATAAACCGTCGGCTTAATCCGACGTGACTGTATGTCGCCTAAAGGCGACGGAGAGCGAGGTGGGAGCAACTTGATAGCTGAACTCTTGGCAGTGGGTACGGAGTTGCTTTTGGGCGATATAGCCAACACAAACGCGCAATTCCTGTCGAAAGAACTTGCGCGGTACGGTATAACGGTGTATTTTCATACGGTTGTGGGCGATAATCCCGCGCGGATTCAGTCTGCGCTTGATATTGCGTTTGGGCGCGCCGATTTGGTCATCACAACGGGTGGGCTTGGCCCCACAATGGACGACATAACAAAAGAAATGTTTGCGGAATATTTCGATCTGCCGCTCATTCAACACGCAGAAACACAGGCAAAGATTGATGCGTTTTTCGAGAGCCGCGGGCGTAAGCCAACCAGTAACAACAACAAACAGGCGCTCATTATCGAGGGTTCGACCGTCCTGCCGAATGAAAAGGGCACCGCTCCCGGGATTCTTCTGGAGCATGGCGGCAAGGCGTGTTTGATGTTCCCGGGGCCGCCTTTTGAGCTTAGGGCGGTATTTGAGCACGCGCGACCGTTTTTGCGGGCGCATTCGGACAGTATGTTCATATCGAACACGCTCCACCTCTCGGGCATTGGCGAGAGCGAAGCCGAACACCGCGTCCGTGATTTGATTGAGAAACAGACGAACCCCACAATCGCGCCCTACGCAAAGGCCAGCGGTGTTGATTTCCGCATTACGGCGCGGGCTAAGGACGAAAGAGAAGCGGCTGATTTGATTGCGCCCGTAAAGGCAGAAATTCTGTCGCGTATCGGAGAGTTTCTCATCACAGAGGACGACGAAAAACCCGAAGCACGTATAGTCCGCGAGTTTGCGGAAAAGGGTATCAAGCTTGCCATAGCCGAAAGTTGCACAGGTGGTTTGATTGCGTCACGTATTACAGACGTGGCGGGCGCATCGGCTGTGCTCGTTGAGGGGCTTGTTACCTATTCTAATGAAGCGAAAATAAGGCGTTTGGGCGTGAAACCCGAAACGCTTGAACAATACGGCGCTGTTAGTCAAGAATGTGCGCAAGAAATGGCGACGGGCTTGCTCATACAAAGTGGCTCTGATATCGCCATCAGCGTCACGGGCATAGCGGGCCCCGACGGCGGTACGCCCGAAAAACCCGTTGGCTTGGTGTATATTGCGCTGGCCGACAAAAACGGCGTTACCGCTTATAAACAACACTTCAACGGCGACAGGGAACGCGTGCGGCTTCGCGCGGCCGCGTTCGTGTTTGAAAAACTGTTGCGTTGGTCGCAACAAAGCTAGAAGGGGCGCAATACGCGCCCGTTAATGGGGGAAATTAAATGTCAGACGACAAGCAAAAAACACTGGAACAAACCCTGCACCAGATAGAGAAAAACTTTGGCAAGGGCGCAATTATGAAATTCGGCGAGAAAGTCGCGGCCACGACGGTTGACGTAATACCGACAGGCTCGTTAAGCCTTGACATCGCGCTAGGCGTGGGTGGCATACCGCGCGGGCGTATTGTCGAAATTTACGGCCCCGAATCGAGCGGTAAAACGACCGTAACGCTCCACATCATAGCCGAAGTTCAGAAAATCGGCGGTATAGCCGTTTTCGTTGATGCGGAACACGCGCTTGACCCCGTGTACGCCAAGGCTCTCGGCGTTAATATTGACGAGCTGTACATCTCACAGCCCGACGACGGCGAACAGGCGCTTGACATCGTTGAAACCATGTTGCGCTCGGGCGCGGTTGACCTCATAGTTGTCGATAGCGTCGCCGCCCTTGTGCCACGCGCTGAAATCGATGGCGAAATGGGCGATAGCCATGTTGGGCTTCAAGCTCGCCTTATGTCACAGGCGCTTAGAAAAATCACAAGCATTGTCAACAAATCTAGTTGTATCGTTATTTTCACAAACCAACTGCGTGAAAAAATCGGCGTGATGTTCGGCAACCCCGAAACCACAACAGGTGGGCGCGCCCTCAAATTCTACTCATCCGTCCGTTTAGACATACGACGTGGCGAGGGCATTAAATCGGGCACTGACGTAATAGCCAGCCGCACGAAGGTCAAAGTCGCGAAAAACAAAGTCGCGCCACCGTTCCGAACGGCTGAATTCGACATAGTTTTCGGTCAGGGCATCTCGAAAGAGGGCGATTTGTTAGACCTTGCCTCTGAAGTCGATATAGTGGCTAAGTCCGGCTCGTGGTATAACTACAACGACCAGCGGCTAGGTCAAGGGCGCGAAAACGCGAAGCAATACCTGCGCGAACACCCCGAAATCAGCCGCGAGATAGAAAACGCCGTCCGTACACACTTCAACCTCAAAACCCTTGATGAGATGGAGGCTATCCGCGTGGCGTTCGCCTCACAGGAACGCGTCGATTTATCGAAATCGACAAAGTCGGGCGGCAAACGCTCGGGTTCAAAGAAGAACGCGCAGAATACCCAACAACATCATGACGAAGACGCACCCGCTAGTGAGGACTAAACTCGTATTGCACAAGCTATAATTTATGTATATCTGGGTTTTTCCTTAGACGCTTCCTAAATATATCTAAAAAGCCGGTATTCAACTAGTGAATACCGGCTTTTTGCTACTACATCCCCAAATCTTTAGGCCCAAACCCATACGGCAATAACTCCGCCAAAGTATGCACGCGGTATTCATCAGCCGATTTCGCGATAATTACCGTGAATGTGTCGGCATCCACAAACTCCATCATGACTTGCCTACACACGCCACACGGATAGCAGAGCTCTGGCGTTACATCGGGCTTGCCACCTACTATGGCTATAGCCGTGAAATTGCGACAACCTTCGGATACAGCTTTGAAGAACGCCGTTCTTTCGGCGCAATTCGTTGGACCATAAGCGGCGTTCTCGATATTACAACCCGTCACTATGCCCAAATCACAGAGAAGCGCCGCACCAACGTAAAAGCCCGAATACGGCACATATGCCTTTTGCTGAGCGATAAGCGCCTGTTCTATCAATGTTTTTATGGTTTGATTGTCCATGTGCGCCCCCTATTGCATGAGTTTAATCAGCCTACTCGTTCCAAGCCTATCCGCGCCCGCGTTGATGAAGTTTTCGGCGTCCGTGAAGTCCTTGATGCCCCCCGCCGCCTTAACTTTGACATGCCGTGCCGAATATTTGCGCATAAGCTCAATGTCAGCCAGTGTCGCTCCACCTGTCGAGAAGCCCGTGCTGGTCTTGATATAGTCAGCCCCCGATTGGCTCACAACCGCGCACATGCGGATTTTTTCGTCCTCTGTCAATAGGCATGTTTCGATGATGACTTTGAGAATCTTCTCGCCCGTCACACGCTTGATTGCGGTGATTTCACGCTCAATCTCCGAATACATGCCGTCTTTGAGCCAGCCGAGGTTGATGACCATATCAATCTCGTCAGCGCCCATATCAAGCATGTTCTGCGTTTCATAGAGTTTCGTTGCCTCCGTCATATAACCGTTCGGGAAGCCGATAACCGTACAGATTTTTGCGCGCCCGTCAACATACGCAACAGCTTCGCGCACGTAACTCGGCGGTAAACACGCCGAAGCGGCCCCATATTGGATTGTTTCGTCGAGCAGTTTTCTTATGTCAGCCCATGTAGCCGTTTGTGCGAGTAACGTGTGGTCTACACGCGCGAGTATGTCAGCTCTCTCCATTTTGCGCACTCCCCTTTAACAAATCTCTGATTTCTATAAGTAACTCTTGGTCACGTGTTGTTTTCGGCGGTTCGGGCGCGTTGTTTTTGTTGCCGCGCAAGCGATTCATGACCTTCACCATGATGAAAAGCGCCACTGCGATACATGCGAAATCGGCAACGCTCGATAAAAACGCGCCGTAACGTATGCTGATTATCGCGCCGCTCTCCGCGCCGAATTTCTGAAAGTCTAGGCTCAAATTCGCGAGTTCTTGGTCGGCCAGAAACAGCGAGAACACGGGCATCAACATGTCATTGATGAACGACGACACAATCTTTGAAAACGCCGTGCCAATCATCATGCCCACGGCGATGTCTAAAATATTACCCTTGACGGCGAATTTGACAAATTCTGACCAGATTTTCTTCATTATATGCCCTATTCGCCGATGGTATCCAGACGGTCGTTAATGCTTTTAAGATACGTTTCAACAACCTTGCGCGGCGCGCCCACTATCCAGTCGCCCACTTGCTTACCGTTTTTGTCGAAGAAAACAGTCGTGGGTATCGCTTCAACATCTTTGAGAAAGCCGCTTAAAAGCTCCTTTGACGGCACGACATTTAGATAAGTCACGCCTAGTTGTTGCGCCACTTCCTGTGCGTATGGGCGGTTCTTGTCGTCACCCGCCGCGTCCGTGCAAATGCCGATGAGGTTCACGCCCTCGGGCAACTGGTCGTAAAGCTCCTCGAGCTCCGGCATTTCCTTTACGCAAGGCCCACACCATGTAGCCCAGATGTTGACCATTGTCAGCTCATATTCCGCGAAAATGTCAGATGAAATCTCGTCACCTTCAAGTGTTATGCCCTCAAATGCCATGTCGGGCGCAAAATCTTCTTCTGTTTCGGGCGCGACAACCACCTGTTCGGGCTTGTTGCACGCCGATAGTGTAATAACAATCGCAACAATCAGTAACAACCTGCGTATCAATAAACCCAACCCCTAATTGAACAACATTTTAATGCCCATGCCGATAAGTATAAGCCCACCGAGCATCTCCGCGCGTTGCTTGTATCGTATACCAAAACGATTCCCTATGTAGACACCCATGCAGCACATACCAAATGTCACCACACCGATAATCAAAGCGCCCATCCAGATGTCTGCGCCGATAAGCGCAAAGCTGATGCCTACTGCGAGCGCGTCAACACTGGTTGCGACAGACAAAACGAGAATTTCCTTGATGTTGCGCTCTAATTTGTCTTCTTCGGCGGGTTTGCGCGATTCTAAAATCATACTCACGCCGATAAACGCGAGCAGGCCACACGCGATATAGCTAGAAAAAGATGTCAGAAACTGCGTGAACTGCGCCCCCATGAAATAGCCGATTATCGGCATAATCGCCTGAAAACCGCCAAAAAACGCCGAAATCGTCAGCATGTACTTCTTGTCAACCTGTTTCATCTGCAAGCCCTTGCCTACAGACACGGCACAAGCGTCCATGCTCAACCCAAGCGCGATAAGAAATAGTTGAATCATCTAAGCAGCTCCCTAAGTTCGTCACCTGAAAAATTGAAACTCTCGTTACAGAAATGGCATGTCAGCTCGGCGCCGTTGTCGGTTTCTATAATCTCCTCCAAATCAGCGCGGCTCAGAGCCGCCAAAGCCGCCAACATACGGTCACGCGAGCACTTACAGCGGTATGCCATAGGCGCGTTTGTCGTGTCGTCAATCTCCAGACCCTCAAACACAAGCTCCGCTATGCCCTCAATGCCTATGCCCTGCTCCATCATATCCGTGATGTAGGGTATGTCTTTGAGGTTCTGCTCGAGTTTATCTACAACCCATTCGGGCGCGTTCGGAAGTAAGCGTATTACAAACCCGCCCGCGCGTTTCACCGAGTAATCGCGGTCAACGAGCACACCGAGCGCAACAGCCGACGGTGATTGCTCCGAGACTAAGAAGTATTGCGCTATGTCCTCAGCTATCTCGCCCGACACGAGTGGCAAAGTTCCGATATACGGCTCTTTTAACCCCAAATCTCTGACGACTGTAAGGTTCCCGTTACCGACTGCCCCTCCCACATCTAACTTGCCGTTGGGCTTTAACGCCATATTTATATCCGTATTCGCGGCATACCCCCGCACACTGCCGTCAGCTTCAGCGCAAACAAGCAAGCCCTCAATAGGACCGTCTGATTTAATCTGAATCGTCAACTTGTCAGTGGCGTTCTTCATCATCGCGCCCATAAGCCCCGCCGCCGTCAACAAGCGCCCGAGCGCCGCCGTCACCACGGGTGTTGTGCGGTGAATGCGTTGCGCCATAGCGACTGTTTCATGCGTATCCGCGAAAAGCCCCGACACATAACCGTCAGCCGCCGTTATCCTTAATATCCTGTCTATTTTAATCACTCCGTTGCTAAATAAGTTCGCGCCAGTCTAAATCGCCGCGTTCCAGCGCCAGCAGAAGCGCTTCCGCCGTCGCAATATTCGTCGCGGCAGGGATATTCTGTATATCACATTGCCGCAAAAGCGACAAAAGCGTTGTTTCCGCCACTCGTGAATGCGCGTCACGTAAGAATATCACCAAGTCCATCTGGTTTTGTGCGACTTGCGCCGAGAGCTGTTCGCCGCCGCCCAGATGCCCCGTGAGGTACTTATAGACGTGAAGCCCCGTACACGCTTCAATGAGCCGCCCCGTTGAACCTGTCGCGAAAAGCTCATGCTTCGAGAGTATCGGGCGATAGGCTATACACAAATCCTCCATGAGCGTCTTTTTGTTGTCATCCGCAATTAAAGCAATCTTCATATCATCACTCCACGCTGAACGCGCCGCCGCGTCCGTTAATGCGATTATTCATGCTCGAACATCGCCTTTGGTCTAGTCATACCTACATTTATAGCAAGACCCACAAGGGCCATATTTATCCACATTGTTGAACCGCCCGAAGACAAAAACGGGAACGCCATGCCCGTCAGCGGTAAGAGTGCCGTGTTCACGCCCACATTTACAAAAACTTGAAACAAAAACAATACGCCGACACTGCCCGCAATGAGCCGCCCACAAAAATCCTCCGAGCGAAACGCTATAAGCAAACAGCGCGCAATAACGAAGCCCACAACCGCTAGCACAAACAAACAGCCCGCAAAGCCGAACTCCGCCGCGAGAATCGAAAAGATGAAGTCATTCGCGGATTCGGGCACGATTACGTTGTTGTTGAACAACCCCTGCCCCCACAGCCCACCCGCGCGAATCGCCGTGAGCGCCTGCTCTATCTGATATTTCTTGTCTGGGTCGACAGCTTCAGGCTTTAGGAACGAGAGTAGGCGGTCGGCCTGATAACCGAAGAATATCTCGTCAACGAGAATCGGGTTTTCGCTGTTCATGTCGTAATATAAAAACAGCAGAAGCGGTATAATCACGACTACACATAGTATTACCCATTTGTAGCTGATTTTACCTATGAATAACATTGCCGCGAGAATTACGAGTAACACTGACGCGGCGGACAGTGATGGTTGCATGGCGATAAGCCCAAACGGTATCGCCACAATAGCAAGAATGATACAGAGAAACCAAAATTTATTGAGTTTGTCGGCATATCGGCTGATTACATAAGCCAAAACAATTATCATGAACAGTTTCGCGAACTCTGACGGCATTATGCCGAAGCCCAATACGTCGATTTGTATCTCACGCCAAACGGTTTTGCCTTTAATCGCCTTCTGAACCAAAACCCCAACAAGCAAAACAATACTCAAAATATATATCGGCGCGAAGAACTTCACAATAAATTGGTAATTGATGAATGCCGCCGCGAGCATGATAATAATGCCTGTGCCGAACCAGACCATCTGATAGATGAAGTCGCGACTAAGCCCGTGTTTGTTCACGGCTGTCGCGCTTGCTATTAAGATAATGCCAATAACGCCCAGAAGCACCACCGCCAAGAATAGCGGTATGTCAAAGCGTCGAAATTCCCTCTTCGTCACATTTACACCTGATTACTATTAGCTTTTGCGCTTTCTTGTACCCAAAATTGGGATGTTGACCGCCACCATTGGGCTTTCGCCCGCTTCGTCCAAATTCGCAAACTGAATGTCTAACCCCTCTTCGTCAATCACAACATAGTTGGATATAACGCGCAAGATGTCCGTCTTCATCTGTTCTAAGGTTTCGGGCGAGCAAGAGAAGCGGTCTTGTACGAGAACAAAGCGCAGACGGGATTTCGCGACGTCCTTGGACGCTGGTTTTCTCAAAAACTTGAATATATCC
>CAZOVK010000062.1:0-14018 GCA_964583165.1 uncultured Defluviitaleaceae bacterium
GCTTTCTATGACCACATGCGGTATTTCCATGTTGGTTATGAGATTAGACCTGAGGAACTGAACGCTCTCGGCTGGCGTTGTATGGAAGAAAACATCAAAGCGCAACAAGCTTTGCGAGAAAAGATGAACTTCTTAGGCACGCACGCGGAGTTTTTGGCGTATCTTTCGGACAACCCACGCGTCTATCCGCGCACGCCTGAAGCTTTAGGGCGTATAATGAATGACTTTAACGCAAGTGTTCTCGCCAAAATGCCCGAATACTTTGAAAGGCTGGCTATTGCGCCCTGTAAAGCCGAACGTCTTGACCCGCTCTATGAAGGCAATATGACTTTCGGTTATTTTGGCACTGAAAACGACGAAAACGGCAATATCGTAGGCGTTTATCGTTACAGTGGCGTGGGCGTTGACGGCACGAAATGTCAGATTGGCACGGCCTCACTTATAGCACATGAGCTACAGCCCGGGCATCACTACCAAGAAAGCCTTGTGCGTGAGGACTTAGACTTGCACCCGATTTTCAGGCGTTTCGGCAATACAGGTTATGGTGATGGCTGGGCTGAATATGCGGCCTGTTTGGCGGGCGAGATGGGGCTTTATGATAATTTGGACGAATATGGGCGGCTAGAGGGCGATAAATTCCTCTGTATGCGCCTGATAACTGACACGGGCATGAATGCGCTCGGTATGACGTTAGAAGAAGCACAGCGCGTTATGAAGGATTATACATATGCGACAGAAAACATGGTAGCTACTGAGTTAGTGAGGTATTCGGCATGTATCCCCGCGCAGTGTTTGCCGTATAAGTTCGGCAAACTCAAGTTTTTAGAGCTTAGGGAGTGGTATAAGCGCGAAATGGGCGAAAAGTATGACATCAAGACGTTTCATAGGCTTGTGTTAGACGTGGGTAATGTGCCCCTGCCGCTTTTAGAGGAGTATTTAAGAAATGAGGTGGAAGATGCCAAACGTTAAACGATACTTCATGCTTGAAAACATACCCATAACAGAAATAGTGGGGGAGGGCGAAAAGACAGCAGTAATACTCGCGGGGGTTCATCCGGGCGAATATACGGCGATAGCGGCTTGCAGTGTTTTGGTTGAACGCCTAACACATGCAAATGTTTTAGGCACAATCAAGATTGTGCATTGTGCGAATATACCTGGGTTCTTCGCAAAGGTTTCCGCTGCGAACCCTGTTGACGGAAAGAACCTAAACCGCGCTTTCCCGGGCGACAAACACGGCACAATTACACAGAAAATAGCCTATGCGTTAGAAGAAGAGCTGTTTTTCGGCGCAGATATGTTGTTAGATTTGCATGGGGGAGATTTGCATGAGGATTTAATGCCGATGGCTGTTTATGCGGTTAATTGTAGTGAAGCTGTGAGAGAAACGGCGCGAAATATAGCAGAAAGCTTTGGCTTTGGGCATGTTGCGGGTATGGACTTTCCGCCGACGACGATTGGGCGCGGGGCGGCTTTGGGGATACCGTCTGTGGTAACGTTTCTAGGCGGGCGAGGATTAGTGATTGACGAAGAAGTTGAAACTTATGCGAATGGTGTTATAAATGCGCTTACTGCAAGTGGCTTTGTTGGGGGCGAAGTCAAGCGGTTTGATAACTCTTATTTTAATAGACTTGCGCCATTTACTGCCAATGTCAGCGGTCTGTGGCGACCTTGCGTAAGCCCTGGCGATTTCGTGACAAAAAACCAACTAATAGGCACTATAACTGACTTCTTCGGCGATACGCTGACCGAATACCGAGCCAAGTATGACGCGCAAGTTATCTGTGTTGTAACGTCCCTTGCGATAAACGAAAATGATTTGCTCTTTGAACTAGACAGATAGGGGGTTAAAGTGCTTAAATACATAATTAAACGCTTGCTCATGGTGATACCTGTTCTGTTGTTTATTATTTTCATTGTGTTCTTTATCTTAAACATCACGCCCGGCGACCCTGCGCAACTGTTGTTGGGGCGTGACGCGCCACCCGAAGCCGTACAGAAATTGCGTGAAGATTTCGGATTAAACAAGCCGTTTTTGGCGCGTTATGTAGATTATGTAACGAGTGTTGCGCGTCTAAACTTCGGGAAGTCTTATCGCACAAACAAGCCTGTGTATGACGAGATTCTGTCGCGCTTCCCGTTTACGGTTCAAATCGCGCTTATATCAGTGCTGGTGTCGCTGATTCTCGGTATACCTATGGGGATTCTGTCGGCAGTCAAGCGGTATTCGGGCATAGACATTACTCTGACCGTAACATCACTGTTACTGGCAAGTGTGCCCGGGTTTTGGCTCGCGCTGATGATGATACTGATTTTTGCGGGTATGCTTATGTGGTTGCCGTCCAGTGGGGTAGGAACGTGGAAGAACCTCGTCATGCCCGTCTTGACTTTGGCGCTACCAAGTGCGGCTTTTTTAGCCCGAATGACCCGTACAACCATGTCGGAGGCCATGCGACAAGACTATATCCGAACGGCGAAGGCTAAGGGTGCTTCGAACACGCGCATTATCTGGCGACATGCACTTCAAAACGCACTGATGCCCGTTGTGACTGTAGTGGGCATGAGTTTCGCGGGGCTTATGGGTGGGGCGATGATAGCCGAAATCGTGTTCGGTCTACCCGGTATTGGCGCACTAATTCTTCAAGCGATTCAGATGAAGGACGCGCCGACTGTTATGGCTTGCACAATCCTTTTGGCCACGCTGTTTATGTTGATAATGCTCGTTGTAGATATAATTTATGCCTACCTTGACCCACGCGTCAAGGCTCAATTCAAGTAGGGAGGGATTATTTTGGCTAAACGTATGGTAATCCCACGCAAGATTTCACCGAATATGGAGATTTGGCTTAGACTTTGCAAGAACAAAGTCGCTATGGTGGGGCTTGTGATTGTCGAGCTGATGTTTGTAGTCGCGATTGCGTCATTCTTCCTGGACTATGACACACAGATTGTTGCGCAAAACCCACAAATACGGCTTCAAGGGCCGAGCCTAGAGCATCTGTTCGGCACGGATAATTTCGGGCGCGATATGTTCTTGCGTACTATCTATGGGGCGAGGTATAGTTTAAGTTTCGGGCTTGTCTGCACGTTGATTGCGCTGACGGGTGGTAGCCTTATTGGGGCAACGACTGCGTTTTTGGGCGGGCGTGTTGATAACTTCATTATGCGTATACTGGACGCTATTATGTGTATACCGGGGCTTCTGTTGTCACTTTCACTGGTTTCTGCACTCGGGACGGGGCTTAGAAGCATGATGATTGCGATTTCTATTTCGAGCATACCGGGTTTTGCGCGTGTTGTTCGCTCGCTTGTGCTTAGTGTAGCTCAAATGGACTATGTAGAAGCCGCAAAGGCTTGTGGCGTAAGCACACCCCGCATAATCGTTTATCATGTACTGCCAAACGCGATAGGTACAATACTCGTCAATGCGGCAATGGGTATAGCGGGGCTTATCATGGCCGCGGCGGGATTGTCGTTTATCGGCATGGGCATTCAGCCGCCAACACCCGAATGGGGCGCAATGTTATCCGAATCTACAATATTTATGCGCTCATATCCACACATGGTGCTCGTTCCCGGGCTTGCTATTGTGATTACGGCGTTAGCGTTTAATCTTTTGGGCGACGGTTTAGCCGAAGCACTTGACCCGCGTATGCGCGACTAAGGAGGTGGCAACATGGAACAACCATTTTTAGAAGTCAAGGATTTAGAGGTACAATACACGAGCCGCCGCCAAACCGCTCACGCCGTCAACCGCATAAGCTTCACCCTAAACCGCAAAGAAACACTCGGGCTTGTCGGTGAAACGGGCGCGGGCAAGACGACAACGGCACTTTCTATCATGCGCCTTTTGCCACTGGCGACAGGAAAGATTACGAACGGCACAATCAAGCTAGACGGAAAGCCGATTTTAGACATTTCAGAGCGCGAAATGCAGTTGATACGCGGTGAACAGATTTCTATGATTTTCCAAGACCCTATGACGAGCCTTAACCCCGTCATTACCGTGGGCGACCAGGTTATGGAAGCCCTGATGTTACATAATCACCAACAGAAAAGCCGCGCCGAACTCATGGCGCGGACAGACGAGATGTTTCGGCTTGTGGGCATAAACCCCGAGCGCAAGAAACAATACCCGCATGAGTTTTCGGGCGGTATGAAACAGCGCGTTGTCATCGCGATTGCGCTGGCGTGTAACCCCGAACTGCTCATAGCTGACGAACCCACGACCGCTCTCGACGTGACCATACAGGCACAGGTGTTAGAGATGATGGACGAACTCAAACAGAAACTCGAAATGGCAATGATAATTATCACCCATGATTTGGGTATTGTCGCGAAAACATGCGACAAAGTGGCTGTGCTTTATGCGGGGGAGATTATCGAATACGGCACGTTTGAGGACTTCTTCTGTCAGAGTGAGAGGCGACACCCATACACAGAGGGGTTGTTGGGCTCAATACCTAGCATAGACAGCACGGAAGAGCGGCTACACCCGATAGACGGGCTTATGCCTGACCCAACCGTTTTGCCAGAGGGTTGTAAGTTTCACCCGCGATGCCCAAAGTGTAAGGATATATGCAAAACACAACTGCCGAGTGACAACATTGTGAACGGGCATTTGGTGAAGTGTCATTTGTTCGCAGGAGGTGAAGGCGTTGAGTGAGGTTTTGTTAGAAACCAGGGGGTTAAAGAAATACTTTGATATAGGCAAGGCGAAACTACACGCTGTTGATGACGTGAACCTTTCAATAGAGCGCGGGAAAACGCTAGGTATAGTCGGTGAATCGGGTTGTGGAAAGACGACTTTGGGGCGGACGGTGTTAGGGTTACTGCCGGCGACTGCCGGTGAGGTGATTTTTTCGGGGCGTGACATAACGAAGTTTTCAAAGGCAGAGAATAAGCAGTTGCGCAAATCCATGCAGATAATCTTTCAAGACCCATACTCGTCTATCAACCCGCGCCATAGTGTCGGCAATATCATAGGCGAGCCGATACTCGTGAATGGAATAATCAAGGACGCAAAACAGCGCAAAGACCGTGTGCTTGAGCTCATGCAGATTGTGGGTTTGGCAGAGCGACTTTATGACAGCTACCCTCACGAACTAGACGGTGGGCGGCGTCAGCGCATAGGCATAGCACGGGCACTGTCTGTTGACCCCGAGTTTATAGTCTGTGACGAACCTGTCAGCGCGTTAGACGTGAGTATTCAAGCGCAAATCCTGAATTTGCTTATGGACTTGCAACGTGACAGAGGGCTGACATATATGTTCATCACCCACGACTTGTCGGTTGTTCGGCATATCTCAACAGAAATAGCCGTCATGTACCTAGGGCAATGTGTAGAGCGCGCCGAAAGCAAGGAGCTGTTTCTGAACCCAAGACACCCATACACACAGGCGTTGTTATCGGCAATACCGATACCGAGCGCAAAGGCGCGCGAAACCAAGACACAGATAATTCGCGGCGAACTCACAAGCCCGATTAATCCAAAGGCAGGTTGCCGTTTTGCGAGTCGTTGCCCTCACTGCTCAGATGCTTGTACGCGCGAGAATATAGCGCTTAAAGAGGTTTCAACCAAGCATTATGTTGCTTGTGTATTATTCTAAAACGGAGGTAATAACATGAAACGACTGTTTTCAATCCTTATGGCATTAGTGTTCGCGCTGACAGCATGTGGCGGCACGACAAGCACGAAGAAAGACACAATCGCTATGTACATGGGCATGAAGTACGAAAGCTTTGACCCTACAAGCGGCGTACCCTACACGGCGGACATACCCGCAAACGTGTTTGTGAACCTTTGCAAATATGGCGAGGACGGCAAGCCAGCCGCGTATTTGGCGGAGAGTTGGGATGACAATGACGACTCAGTGACATTTCACTTGCGCAAGGACGCGAAGTTTTCTGATGGCTCAAATATCACGGCGGACGATGTAATCTATACGATAGACCGCTATATGGAAAAGCCTATGTATGCTCAATATTACGCGTTTATTTCGGCGTGGGAGAAGATAGATGACTATACGGTCAAGGTGACGAAATCAGCCGTTTATATTGATGTCGCGAATCTGTTCGCTTATACGTTCTCGGTTGTTCCTAAGGCCGTACATGAGAAAGACCCCGCCGCCTATGACAAACTGCCTTCTGTAGTCAGCGGTGCTTACAAGATTGACAGCATAGAAGCGGATGGAACGGTTAAGCTTGTAGCCAACGAAAATTTCTTTGAACCCGCGAAGATAAAGAAAGCTACACTAAAACCGCCAGTTGACCCCTCAACAGCCGCCGTGGCTCTCGAAAACGGCGAAGTAGATATACTAATGGGTGTTTCTGTCGAACTACTTGACGTACTTGGAAAGAACAAGAACGTTGAGATACAAACAGAATCGGGCTACTCAAACCGTATAGTCACATTCACAGGTGATGAGCTGAAAGAAGATATGAACTTGCGCATAGCTATGTTTCACGCGATAAATACATCAAATATTATTCTTGTTGCAAACGGCGGCCTCGGTCAACCCGCATCAACTATGTTGCCAGCGCGTCTTGCGGCTGACTACCAGAACACATTTGATTTTGTTGGCTATGACGAGGCGTTGGCGAAGGACTATATGTCTAAATCTAACTATGACGGCAAGCGCGTGTTTACAATCACCGTAGGTAACCCGTTAGATTCTATCATTGCGCAATCTATTCAGGCTGACCTAAAGAAAATCGGCATTCAGACAGAAATCGAAACGCTTGACGTTAACGGTTGGGCGACAAAACTACTTTCGGGACAACTTGAAATTAATATCCAAAGTTTCTACGCCATTTCGGCTTCACCCGAAGACTTCTCGCTGTTTGCGTCTACAGCGCCATACTACGGCATGTATATGGATATTCCACCACGTATGGACGAACTCGTGAACTCCCTCATGACAGACACAAGCAAAGACGCGCGCCGCGCCTACGCACAAGAATGCGCTAAAATCATGTACGAACGCGCTATAGTCGTACCGCTCTATGACAATACAAATTCATGCGCTCACTCAACAGGAATAACAAGCATTTCGCCGATACAGATAGCGACGGGTTCACTAAGACTTAGCACAATCGATTTCAAATAGGAGGGGCATATGCTTTACAATGACGCAATTCTACTACTAAGGGGAATATGGGATGAGCTTGCATATAGCCGTTCTTTAGAGATGTGCCTTATGTGGGACCAATGGACGGCTTTACCATCTGGCGGCGCGGGTTTCCGCGCCCAGATGCAGGGGGCGTTGGCGGCGAAATCCGCGCAGATACTAAAGACTGACAACGCGAAGGCTGTCAATGAATATTTCAAAGATGTCAAGCTTGACGACATAGACAACGACATAGACCGCTCAATTATCAGGCATTATCTGACGCGTTACAGCAAGATGACAGCAGTAACGCCCGATATGGCTAGACAATCGGCTATACTGACCCAACAAGCGCAAGCAGCGTGGATTAAGGCCAAGCAAACCAATGACTATGAAGTTTTCAAGCCATTTCTGAAACAGCAGTTCGAGTTTCGTAAGGAATCGGCAGGGCGCATTGACCCGTCAAGACCAGCGTTCGAGGTTTTGATGAGCGAAACAGACGAAGACATAACACTTTCTGACGTAAACCGCGAGTTTGAAAAGCTAAGCGCGGCTGTGGCAGAGCTTATCAGAAAGATTGAAGCTTCAGGCGTTACGGCTGATGATAGTTTTCTGACTTGTGAATACGACAAGCGTGATGTAGCCGATTTTTCGCAGTATCTGGCTATTCAAATGGGCTATGACCTGACCAAAGGGCGATTCGGCGAAGCGCCGCACCCATTCACGTGCATGATAGGCCCTAAAGACGCGCGTGTAACAGGCAACCCAACGAGTTATAAGCTCGGTATTTTCGGCATGTTGCATGAAGCGGGTCACGCTATGTATGGTTATGGTGGCAACGAAGGCATTGACACAGCGAATCTTTGGGGTGGCATAAGCGGTTCATTCCACGAGGCACAGTCGCGATTCTATGAAAACATAATCGCCAAGTCAGAATCGTTTTGGGCGACATTTTATCACGAAGCGCAAAAGCGTTTCCCGCAACTTGCTGGCGTTACGCTAACGGATTACTACCGCGCTATCAACAATGTCACGCCGTCTGTTAACCGCATAACGGCAGACGAGGTGACGTATTCGATTCACCCGATTATACGATACGAACTGGAACAAGCTATATTTGACGGTTCGTTAGAATTTGATGATTTGCCCACAGCATGGAATGATAAATATGAGAAGCTGTTGGGCGTTCGCCCTCAAAACGATTCAGAGGGGCTTATGTCTGATATACACTGGTCAGTGGGCATGTTCGCGTACTTCCAAAGTTACACATTAGGTAATCTTATTGGCGGGCAAATCCGCGATGCTATGCTTAAAGCTGTGCCACATGTGTATGACGACATATCAAAAGGTGACTTTTCTTCGCTTAATAATTGGCGTATCGAGAATATCCATCAATACGGCATGTGCTTCACGGCTACGGAGATGCTGAAACGTGTGACAGGCGAGGGGCTAAATGCTGACTACTTTATTGCCTATCTGAATGAGAAATATTCACATTTATATAATCTGAAATAGGGAGGCGTACTATGCCGTTCACGTTACCCAAACCCATTGGAACATATACTGTCGGTATGCGCCATATGAGCTTTAAGTATACATATTGTGGCGAAGAGATTGAAGTCCCGATGTATGTTTATTACCCCTCTGACTCAAACGAGGGCAAGCAGAACGCGCCCTATATACCCCAAGAGGTGTTAGAAATATCCCCATCATCAATGGCAATCGGTCATACGATTACACAATTCTATCAAGATATTGCGGTGTCCTCTGCTAAGCCCACTTTCCCGCTTCATCTGTTTAATCTGGGTTATGGGTGTTATCTGTCGCACTATTCGGTACTGTGTTCTGACCTTGCAAGCTGTGGTTTTATTGTTCCGGCTATTGGGCATAAGGACGATACATTTGTTATGTATCCTGACAAGCGTGCATATGGGCTGAAACAGGAATACATGGACGAAATGATGAACGAGAAGCGTAATAAGGAGCTTGGGGGTTATATCCCGAGTTTTGAGGAGCTGGCTGATAGACCAGAGGTTGTAGAGTTAGGGCGTGAGTTCTTCTCTAAACAACCCCTCTTCAATTCGCGCATTCCTGTTTGGGTGGCAGATTCTAGGGCTGTCATTGATTTCTTTGAAGCAGAAAACACAAACCCAGAAAGCCCGTTCTTAGGCAAACTGGATTTCTCGAAGGGCGTATCTTGTTCAGGGCATTCGTTCGGCGGCGGCACGAATGTTGACTTAGCGCGCGAGGACAAACGCGTTGTATGCGGTATCAATATAGACGGTGGCAACTTCGGTTATCACTATGGCGAGGACATAAAGAAGCCGTTTCTGTCTATCGGAAATAAATCTATTCAAGGTATGCTCATGGGTTATACATTGGCTAACACGTGTGACACGTTCTTTGTTTCGGCTTTAGACGCTGAACATTTGGGTTTTACGGATTTTATCCACTTTGATTTTAAAGACCGTGTAGGTACGCGTGACCGTGACAATATGCGCCTGTTTATTACCGAATATGTGTTGAGTTTCATCAGAACCTATCACACACACGAACAGGAGCACTTCGGGCGGCTAGATTTCGATAACACGAAGTATATCGAGAGGAGGGTTTGTTAATGAGCATATTCCCGAAACCAAACGGCACATATGCCGTGGGCACTTGCTACGGAAGCAGTAGCTACAATTACGAAGGTGAAGAGCGGTTATTGGGCTTTCGCTGTTTCTACCCCGCTACTGAAACCGCGGGTGAAGTTATGACCTATCTCGATAAAGCGTTCGTTAAGGCTTTTTGTGAGGTAGCGCCGAAACACCCGTTGCTTCCTGCAGCTGAAAAATCCGTAGATATTGCCACGAATTCATACCATAATGCCCCGATAGCAGACGGTAAATTTCCTGTCCTTCTGTACTCACACGGCATGGCTAATCTACCATGGGGCAATCTGGCACAGATTGAACATCTTGTGTCACAGGGGTATATCTGTTTTGCGGTGATTCATGCGGGCGACACATTCTTGACCGAAACATCGCGCGGGTCGGTGGGGTTTGACAAAGAGAACTACAACGGAATGATGGAACAACTTGTCGGTAACATGATACCGGACAAACCCAACCCCGACGACTGGGCAGATGAAGAAATAGCGGGCTATATCCGCAAATGTACAAAAGCGACAACGCGTGTGAAGCTTTGGACGGCGGATTTATCCGCAGTTATTGACATGCTCGAACAGATGGACGAAAAGTTTTCAAAACACATGGATTTAGGCAACATCGGCGCATTCGGCTTCTCATTTGGTGGCGCGGCTTCGATTTGTGTGGCTCTTTATGATTCGCGTATCAAGCGCGGAGTAAATATCGATGGCTTCCAATTGGGCGGAGATTTACTGAACCAAACAATAGACAAACCGTGCTTGTATATTACGAAATCGGCAAAACACTACAACGGCAATTACGGAACACATAACCCGAATGTGAAATGCCACTGTATAGACGGCTCGTCAAACCTGTTTATGACAGACTATTGTCTACTTGACGCAGATACCATACGCTCTATCGACCGCCCGACACCTTCATTATCACCGCTCGAAATGACAGAGAAGCTCAATCGGGCACTTGTTGACTTCTTTAACGAGATGAGATGAAATTATGAAGTTTCGCGGTTTAGCAATGGTGCTTTCGGCGGGTTTCTTTTGGGGCATAATCAGTATCTTCATAAAGGCATTACAGGCGGAGGGGCTTAGTACCATAGAGATTGTTTTTTCGCGCGTGTTTTACGCCATGATAGCGCTGTTTTTCTATCTGCTGTTGTTTGACCGCGATAAGTTGCGCGTAAAACCCAAAGACCTATGGATTTTCTTTGGGTCTGGTGTATTAAGCCTGCTGTTTTTCAATGTCTGTGCAATAACGTCTTTGGGGCTTTTGGGGGTTTCTATCTCGACAATGTTGTTGTATACATCACCGATTTTTGTGGTGTTTCTGTCGGCTATATTTTTTAAGGAGAAAATAACCTCAAAGAAACTCTTGTGTTTGGTGTTAAGTATGGTGGGCTTTGTTATGCTTACGGGGGTTAGCCTGAACGGCCCACTCAACCCGCTTGGTATTGTGTTTGGCGTGTTATCGGGGCTAGGTTACGCGCTCTATAGTATCTTTTCGCGTGTCGCGCTCAACCGCGGATACTCAGGCGAAACAATATCGCTCTATACATTCGCTTGTGCCACATTGGGTACGTTCCCGTTTGTGACGGCAAGCGGCACAGCACAGCTTTTGTTTCGTCCAATGTCAATCGGCATAGGCTTGGGTGTTGGCTTGGTGTGTTGCACAATACCGTTTTTGCTGTATACAAAAGGACTTCGCACTGTAGAAACGGGCAAAGCCGCCATAATGGCTATGACAGAGCCGATAGTGGCGCTTCTCTGTGGGGTTGTTCTGTTTGGTGAGAAATTGGGTTTTTTAAATCTACTGGGGATTGCTACGATACTAGTGGCGATTGTTTTGTTGAACTTTCCGCGGAGATTTGTTAAAGAGAGGGGAAATCATAAATGACACTAACGCGCCGAACACTACGATATGTTACGCAGGATATAGACATTTGTAATGCAGAAGCTGTTATGTGTGAATACGAGAAGATAATGAGTCTTAAGCCTGACAATGCAACGGCGCTGGCTGAAGCGATTGAGCACTTTTATGAACTAACACTCTTGACTGTGTCTAAATATTTGGAGTATGTATCAGAATCTTCATGCAATACAGCTGACGCTAACATATCGGCACAACTTAGGGATTATGCAACGCACGTATTCAGCCTTCGGGCGAAGTACGCTGAAAGCTTCCGAAAGTTTGTGTTATCAAACCCGCATGTTGACGCATTGCCGAACCGTTTTTCACATCTTAAAGCTGTATACACAAACCTACAACGCCTCGACAGCGAATCTGACGCCCCGAATCGTCTGAACACAGAGATTAACCAATTAGCAAATACATACAACACTATCTTCGGCACACTGAAAGCCGTGAAAGACGACGTTGATATACCAATAACCGCGCTTCTGCCGGATATGCTATCAACTGACGAAAGCGCTAGAAAAGCGGCATTTTTGAGCTTTAACGGCGAGTATCTGGGCGCGAAACGACAGTTTGACGAGCTGTTTGACAAACTGCTAAAAAAGCGTATTGAACTGGTTAAGATATTAGGATTTTCAGACTATGTGGACTATGCGTTTGTTCTCAAACAGCGTTTCGGATATACACGCGACGATGCTAAATTGTTTTATGAGGGCGTAAAAACTGTAATTGCACCGATGTTGAAGCGATTCAACCTAGAGAAAGCCGCCAAACTTGGCAAAACGGCACTATCGCCTTGGGATGAACGTGTAAATCCGTTTGAAGTAATTCAGCTGGACTATGAAGATGAAGCCGACTTCTTGACACGTGCGCGACAGATTTTCGCTGATTTGGACGGGGATTTCGCCCGTTGGTTTGACAGACAGGTTGAAACGAACACGATTGACCTTATGGCGCGTATGGGCAAGGCTCAGGGTGGCTTCAACGCTATATTATTTGAATACTTAACGACATTCACGTTCGCGAACTGTAACCGCACGGTAGACGATTTGCGTATTGGTCTTCACGAATTCGGTCACGCCTTTCATGCTATGGCGGCAATGGAGAACAATTCGTTACTACTCATGGACGGCGTTCAAGGCGAGATAGCCGAACTCGCTTCTTTAGCAATGGAATTTCTTTGCATAGGCGGCTGGCATTACTTCATCACAGATTCCAGAAAACTCAAGGAAGCCAAGCGCGACTATTTTCTGAAGTTTCTGAACCTAATGGTGAAGGTATCGTCAATGGACGAGTTTCAAACCTGGATATACGAACACCCAAACGCCACGGCAACAGAACGCGACACGGCGATGTGCGCGATTACCGATGCTTATGACATTGGGTTTGACTGGCGCGGCTATGAAGAGTATAAACCGCTTCTCTGGTATCAAGCCCCTCATGCCTTCGTAAACCCACTTAATGTGATTGACTATGGCATAGCTTATCTTGGCGCATTCTCTCTATACTACAACTACAAGAGGAATCCGAAAGAAACTATCGCGGCATACAAAATGTTCTTGAAAAACGGGTTTGAAAACGGTGTTGCCGCTAGTTATGAATTGGCGAACATTAAATTAGATATGTCAGCAGGGCATATGAAAAACATCGTAGCGCTGATTGAAGAGGAGTTGGGGTAATACTAACTGGAACAAGAGTGCTCCCGGCAGGTAAAATTTCGGAAGCACTTTTGTTTTCAGCTAAGCACTAAACGAGAGCCTAAGAGCCTGTCTAAAATCTTTTCAACAATATAGACAAGAACGCCAATTTAGCCAAGCTCAAGGAGTTTTCCAAGTAACGTTCGCAGTTTTTCCAAAGTATTCTGCATTTATCAAGCCAACCAAAAGAACGTTCTACTATCCATCTCTTTGGAATGACTGCAAATTTATGTAGTTCGGAACGCTTTGCAACTTCAACAGTTGCGCTTGTTAAGTTGAAAATGGCTTCGGCAAAATTGTCACCGGTATAGCCACCGTCAACAAGGGCTTTTTCAAAAGTTAAGGGGCGAAACCCGTCGGTTTTGAACATTTGGATAGCGCCTTCTCTGTCAGCTACATTGGCCGTTGTGACCAAAGTGGCGTAAGGAAGCCCAAGTATATCTACAGCAATATGCAGCTTCACACCCGATTTTTTTACCTCCGTCGTAGCTTTTTTTCTTTGATATATCTGCGTTTTGTATACTTTTAGAGTCAATTATGAGCATATTGGGAAGCGGAATCTCTCTTGTTTCATAGCGATATATGTCCATTAATTTCACTAAGCAATAATCGAGAATGGACTCGCCCTTGTCGTTATTTTTCCGCCAAATCCC
>CAZOVK010000063.1:0-14012 GCA_964583165.1 uncultured Defluviitaleaceae bacterium
TTTAACGGCCTGTTCGACAGCCGCCGCAATACACGTTTCTGTCACTATCGACTGTTCAGAAGCGCAAATTGTACCGTTGTCAAACGTCTTTGAATCGAAAATCCGCTTGACAGCAAGTTTTATGTCCGCGCTACGTTCAATAAACGCGGGGCCATTGCCGGGGCCAACGCCCAGCGCGGGATTACCTGACGAATACGCCGCCCTAACCATAGCTTCGCCACCCGTCGCAAGGATAATCGCGACATCTTTGTGACGCATAAGCGTTTGCGTGGCTTCAAGGCTTGGCATAGTGATACAACCAATCAACCCATCAGGCGCGTTGACCTCACGCAATGCCTGTTGAATTATCGCGACAGTCTTTTCGATACATTTGAGCGCGGCGGGGTGGGGCGAGAACACAACACCGTTCCCGCTTTTGAGCGCAATGAGCGCCTTGTACATGACAGTTGATGTGGGGTTTGTTGACGGTATAATCGCCGCTACAACACCCATCGGCACGCCGATTTCAATAATACCAGCCGTTTTGTCGTCAGTCAGAACGCCGACGGTTTTCATGTCACGAATGAAATCGTATGTAATGACACTGCCGAGTCTGTTTTTAAGCACCTTGTCTTGCCAGTTACCGAAGCCCGTTTCATCAGCCGCCATCTTCGCGAATGGTTCAGCCTGTGCCGCGCAAGCCCCTGCGACATGCGCAACAACGCGGTCAATCTGTTCTTGCGAATACGTAGCAAAAACGCGTTGCGCCGTCTTACTTGCGCTTACCAAATCGCGCACTTGCTGAATGGATTGCAAATCCCTGTCCAGTTCCATGATTTGCCTTTCTTTATCTCTTATGGTTATTTTAGTGTGAGTGGGTTGGCGGCGACTTCTTCGATAGTGAGCGCGAATGCCTCACACGCCGCGCGACATGCCGCCTGTTCGCCCGACAGTAACCCGCCCGCGAAGTTTGTTTCACTGGGCGGCCCATAGAATTTCACAAGCCGCACGTCCGCCGCCTTTAACGCCGCGTCAAGTCCCAACATGGCTTCCATTGGTGGCGCAATGAGGTAGGCGAGTGGCAATCCCACCTCAATGCCGCATATATCGGACAGATAAGTGCCTGTTCGCGCAATACAATGCGCGAAATAGTTGATACTATCAGAGTCATTCGCGCTCACAAACGCGCAATCTTCATTCATATACTCAATGGCCGCATCCATGCCGCTACGAACCTCGGCGGGGTCAGCGCCTGCGATAATGCCGATAAACTCACCTGCCAGCGCCGTTGAAGCGTTCTTCGCTCCCGCGTACATGCTTCGCGCATAGACCACGCGCACACGCGCCATCTTCGTTGCTGCGTCAATCGCCGCATATGAAGCATCGTCGCAATCGGTTGTGAGAATGCCGACACTATTTTCATGAGCCGCTAAGCCCAGTGCCTCTCGTAATCCCGCTTCGACACGCGGTATCATCCTTGCGCCCAAGATATTTACTTTTAGTTTATCGCCCTTCATAAGTAACCCCTACGCTCCGGCCTTTGATTGCCTAAAATCCACACCGCTTTTCTTCGCTTTTAGAATCTGCTCAATTAAATCGGCGAGATATGCGCCTGCTTCAACAGCCGAAACGCCGCCCTTGTGAATATTAGAAACAACCGTTCGGCGTGACTCGGGCATCCCGGGTTCGGCGCGATATGCTATGTAAGCGCTCATACTTTCGGCCGTCATAAGTCCGGGGCGTTCGCCGATAAGTACGCAAACTACCTCCGGATTCAGCAGTGCCGAAACAGAATCCTCAAATCCGACACGCGCCAGATGTGCGTAGAATGGCGTGCCGACTTCAATACCCTTCGCATTCAGCCCGTCAGTCAAAACAGGCAAACAATTTTCGAGGTTCGCTTCAATCGCGACTGATGAAAGCCCACCCGCCGCGAAAATCTGGACGCGTGGGTTCTTCTTGCACTTCTCTAAAAGAAGCTTCTCCGATTTTGGGCAGATGAGCCGCCCTAAATCGGGGCGCGTGAGAAACTCATTCTTGTCAGCGCAGCGGCTTCTTACAGAAAAAAGCCCCATTCTGTCAAGAAATTTATCGCTCACATCTCGAAATACCGAATCACGCGCCGCGGCGTGGTCAGCGCGAAAATCCAACAATGCGTTTGTGATTATTCGAGAACCCGCGCGCCCAATGCCTATACGCGCCGCTGTTGACGTGCGCATACGCCGTAAAATGGCTTCCGCGCCGCTGGTGGCGGCTTTACATGCGGGGCTTTCTGAAGCCGGTAGGCTCTCGGGCACGACTTTTACTTCCCTCGTCTCGTCCTGCAATACTGAAGGCTTTATTGGTGATTCTGTTTTTCTATTCAGATATGCATTCAACTCTTCGGTTATCAGTTCAATCAGTCGCTCGCTCGCTATGTCCATGTTATCACCTCAAAAAAATCGTCGGGTCACCCGCCAAATCCGTCAGCCGCCCATCACGCATGATGCCATAGCGCTCGAGCCATGCCTCGAATTCGGGTGTAGGGCGAAGCCCGAGGGTTTCGCGTATAGCCGCCGTATCGTGACAACTGTTCGTCTGATAGTTCAGCATGATGTCGTCACCCGCCGGAACACTGATGATGTAGTTTACACCCGCCGTAGCCAGAAGCATTGACAGGTTTTCTATATCATTCTGGTCAGCCTGCATGTGGTTGGTGTAACAACAATCGCAACCCATCGGCAAGCCCATGAGCTTCCCCATGAAATGGTCTTCCAGCCCCGCACGTATGACCTGCTTGCTGTCGTAGAGATACTCGGGGCCAATGAAACCGACAACCGTATTGACCATGAACGGCTTAAACTCACGCGCAAACGCGTAACACCGTGCCTCCATAGTCACTTGGTCAGCCCCGTAATGCGATTCGCTAGAAAGTTCACTGCCCTGTCCTGTTTCAAAGTATAGTGTGTTCGGTCCCGTCCCTGTGCCTCGTGTTTTCAACAAATCCGCGGCTTCGCGCACATGCGCTGACGAGAAACCAAATGCCGTATTGCCCATCTCACTGCCCGCGACAGACTGAAAAATCAAATCAGTGGGCGCACCACGCTTGACGGCCTCAATCTGTGTCGTTATATGTCCCAAAACGCAAATCTGCGTTGGGATTTCAAGTCTATTCTTAATCTCATCAAACCGTTTGAGCACTTCTGAAAGGCTATACACGCTGTCATTTACTGGGTTAAGCCCCAACAACGCGTCACCACAACCGTAACTTAGCCCCTCATACAACGAAGCCGTGATGCCGTCAACATCATCGGTTGGGTGATTTGGTTGAAGGCGTGTCGAGAGCCGCCCGCGTTGCCCCACTGTCGTGTTGCAATGCGCCGTCACACGAATCTTCCCCGCGACATAGAGCAAATCGAGATTACTCATGAGCTTACAAACCGCAGCGACCATTTCGGCCGTCAAACCTCGCGACAAGCGACGAATAGCCGCCTCGTCTTCGCTCATGAGCCATTCGCGCATTTGACCGACTGTCAGCGATTTAATGCCATTATAAACGGGTATGTTCAGCCCGTCTTGGTCAATGCGCGTGACCTCGTCGATTTCATACGGCACAACGGGGTTTTCACGCAACACCGACAGTGGTAAATCTGCCAGAACACGTTTGGCCGCGACGCGCTCTGTGTCGTCACGAGCCGCAATGCCCGCCAAAACGTCGCCAGATTTCTGCTCGTTTGCCTTAGCGAGAACGTCCTTTATATCCCTAAATTCAAATGTATGACCCTTAATTGTTGTTTTAATATTCATCTTCGCCCCTATTTAGTGCCCGAAAAGCAGTGTTTTCACAACCACAGGAACGGCCAAACCGTCCAAAACGGGCTTGCCTATATCCAAAAAATCATGCGCCGCAACGGTTATGCCGTCAATCGAGATGATGTCGCGCCTTGTTTTTGTTTTAAGAATCTGCCCCAAAGCCTTCCCACAATCTGCAGTACACACCACAATTAACGGACTACTCGCGGGTATTGCTCTGTCTGCGGCTTCAATCAGACTTTGCGCGAGTGTTTTCAGTTCGGCGTATGTCGGATTGGGGAAAACACGTAAGGCTATTGCTATCTGTGAGTCGTTCAAGTTTTGCGTTTGTTTTAGGTTTTCTTCAAGTTCTGTGCTATTGCCTTGCATTAGCTTGATTTGTTGCTGTTCTGTACAGGCAACAACCAGTAGATTTCTAAGCGGAAGCAACCGCGCGTTCGCGCTTATTGTACTGCCCGAAACGGTTGTTGTGTAACACCCCGCGCCAATAACTGTTGCCTGTAATGTGTCAGTCGCAGAAATCTGCGGTAATCGTTTCAAATCATCATTCATGGCTATTTTCCGCCCAAGCAAAACGCCAATATCGCCGTAAGGGAAATCTTCGCCCGAGTTCATACCTTTCGCCGTATCGGCAACGCCACCCGACAAGCACAATGCGTCAATATCACCTGTGAAGTCAAAGTCCGCGCTGTTTTCGGTTTCTATCTCATAATATAGCGATGTTCGGGGTTTGAGTTGAATCTGCTGAACGAGCAAATCTGCCATCACCTCACACAACCTATTCAACGCGCTAGAGTCTTTCATACCAATATGTAACTTTATTCCGTGTGAGTTAGCGATTATTTGGGCTGACGGGCTTATATGCCGTATCGTTCCGTCTGAATCGGCTCTTACTATGCGCCCGCCAATATCAAGACAGCCCGTTGCGATAGTTTGCCCATTATCGAACAATGCGGCGTTTGTTGTACCTCCGCCAATGTCGAGGTTCACCACACGACAGCGCTTTTCTTGTGAATACGCACACGCGCCACTGCCTTTGCCTGCGATTACGGCCTCTAAATCAGGCCCCGCGGCTGACACAACAAACTCACCTGCCAGACCGCTCAAACTCTCAACGAGTGACGCGGCGTTCTCCTTCCGCGCTGACTCGCCTGTGATAATCACAGCCCCCGCGCTCACATCTCGCGGGTTCACGCCCGCCTTCTCGTATTCGCCCAAGACAATCTGCGCCACCGCCCGCGCGTCAATACTGTTCGCGCACTGCATAGGCGTAAAACATGGTTTCGACTTGTAAATCACCTGTTTATCAACTATAGAAACGGACGGCACGGACGAAAACGCGGCTGTGTCCTCAAACACAAGGCGGCTGAACGCCACTTGCGTTGTGGTTGTGCCTACATCAATGCCCACGCTCAAAATCGTTTCCATGCGCTCACTCCTGAAAAAAACAAAACATGACCCCGCGTGAATACCACGCGCCAGCCATGCCGCTTGTTCCGCACCCCGTTGTGCAAAAGATATAAATCCATAATCTGATTATACCAGATTTACGTCATTCGGTCAATATTTTTTGCAGATTTATTACTTTACGCCGCATGATATATATGATAAAATTTGTTGTTAGGGAGTGATTGAATGAGAACCGCCGTTGTTGTGGATGATGAACCGATTACAAGGCTTGATTTTACGCAAATGCTCGAAGAAATGGGCATTAGCGTTGTTGGTGACGCGGCAGACGGCTTTGACGCGGTGGAGTTGTGTAGATTACATCGCCCAGATTTGGTTTTAATAGACCTTAGAATGCCTGTGTTTGACGGTGTTTCGGCTTCGGAGCGGCTCATTAAAGACGACTTGGCAAAGGCAGTGGTTGTGATAACGGCGTACAGTGACGAGCCGACAATCACGCGCGCGATTGAGGCGGGCGTGGGTGGGTACTTGATTAAGCCTGTCGATAAGGCGGCGCTGTATTCAGCCATTCATTTGGCTTTGGCGCATAGAGAGCGTTGCGACACGCTTAATGCTAGAATTATTGAAGCTGATAACGCCATTGAGGAAATCAAGCTCATTGAACGCGCGAAGTCCAGTCTGGCGCAGAATAGCGGCATCAGTGAAGCCGACGCATACCGAAAGATTCAGAAACTCGCAATGGACAAGCGTTGCCCAATGGGTGTTATCGCGAAACATATATTGGAGAACAACGACGTTTCGGAAGTGGCTCAAAAGGCGAAATCATTACTGATGCGGACATACAGTCTGTCAGAAAAGGAAGCTTTTCGGCGGCTGAACTCATACGCGAAAGAGCATAATTGCACAATACAACAAGCCGCTAAGCGCATTTTGGAGATGAGGGGCAAGTTATGAGCACGGCGTTGACGGAATTATGCCGAAGCCGAACGGATTTAGACGACAGTGATATAGATATCTTGTTAACATATGAGGGCACACTTGCGACAACGGCGGAGTTACTCGGCTCTGACGCATTTATTGACGTCATGGACAAGCAGGGTTGTGCGTTTGTGGCGGCGCAGGCTTCACCTAAGCACTTTCCGTCGCAATATGAAACAAAGGTTCTCGGTTTGGCGGCGTTAGAAGCTGATGAACCCGCCGTTTACCGCGCATTCAACGAGGGTCTGCCGTGTCGTGATATTGTCGCAAACACGCAGGAACACAAAACAGTCAGCCAAGACACGGCGCCGATTAAGAACGCGAACGGCGTGGTTATAGGAGTTCTGGTTGTCGAACATGACATAAGCCGCATTCTAGAAATGGAGCGCAAACTAGAAGCTGTGTCAAGCGCCGCGTGGACGGATAGGGTAGAGCCGGAGAAAAAAGCGGGCAATATGCAGTTGCGCGAGGCTCACCACAGACTTAAAAACCATCTGCAAATTCTGTCTAACACGTGCAATATACAATCGCGTCGCGCTAAGTGTGAAGAAACGCGACTGGCGCTATCGGAGGTGGTCTGCCGCATAAGGAGTATCGCCGCTCTAAATCAACTGCTTTCTGACGCGGGGCAGGCGAGTGGCAGGGCGTTGAATCTTGACACTTTGTTGCGATATTTGGTGCAGAATATCAAGGATATACTGTCTGAGGAATATGAGGTTGAGTTTATAATCGATTGTCCGCCACTTCTGATTGACCACAGCAGTGCATTGCCGATTACTTTGATTGTGAACGAACTGATTGTTAATTTTATCAAACACGGCAGGCATGATGCGTGCGGCGAAATCCGCATAACCGTGCATCAGGGCAACCGCTACGGCAGTCTTATGTTCTCTGACAACGGGCGCGGTTTTGCGGCGGGCGCAATACTGGGCAACGGGCTTACGCTGGCGCGTTCACTGGTTCAGAGTGAGTTGAATGGTGATTTGCATATCGACACGAGCGCCACGGGCACTAAAGTCGTTTTTAGTTTCGAAATGTTGGGGGATTAGGTGGAGAAACATATTTTAATAAGCAAGAAAATGCTCAATGTCATTTCTGTGGCGTTAGTCGTAGCTTCATTGGTATTGCCACTTGTTTCGGCGGCGACAAGGGCTGACGCGATTGTGTACCTGTTGACAGCGTTGTGTTATGCGCTTGTGGGCGCATGGGGGGCTTATGTGTCTGTTAGCTTGTACGCGAGAAGCCGCCTGAAGGCGCGTATGCCTGAATGGAATAAAGAGATTAACAAGTCCAGCTTCTGTAAACTCCGCGCTGTTCATCCGGCTTATGAGAACGCGCTGTTACCGATTCTTCAAAAGGACGCGGATTTTGAGCAAATTGAAGCTGAAAGGCTGATGATTTTAAGGTATATGACATTTTGGGTATATCCGGCGACGGTGGCGAATGGTATTGCCATCTTCTATTTTGCGTTTTTCAGTTAAAAACCGCCGAAAGCATGTTGCTTTCGGCGGTTTTTGATTGCTCGGTTATTCGGCAGGCTGGAATGCCCAGAAATGAATCATTTCCATATCTTCGGGAATGTCAGCGAAGTGGTTACCCACGCCTTGAACGGTTAAGTGAAGCCCATGGTCGGGCGCGAAAGCAAGCAGTGTGTCGTGAATTTTCCAATGCTTCTGTGTCGCTTCGCTCAAACGCGCGTATGTATCACAGTGGCGTTTAAGCGCCGCCATAGATTCCTCGCCTTCGGGTGTTGTTACATGAATAGAATCGTCATAGTCCATCTGGTAGACGGCTATGAAGTCGTATTCATCCTTCTCGATAAGCTCATGCGCCTTGGCTTCAACGGCATCGTCTGTGTCAAATATGAAATAGTCCAACTTCCGTTGTCGGAAAATCATGTCCATGCTAGAACCTGTTCTGGCGATTATCGCAACCTTCTTGCCTGCCCTCAAAAGTGCGTCAAACAGGCTGTCAATCGTGATGAGCCGCTTGTCATATTGCTGAGTGCCGTGAACAGACGGAGCCGCGCCCGTATACATTGTCGCGAAATTAACAGGTGTGACGGGTGGGAATGCCGCACACATCGGCAAAGTCATTTGAGAGTTCATGATGACGGGGATAAACAGTTCGGGATACTTGCGGTAGAGCCAGAACGCTATGCAATCGGGGTTATAAATCAGAACGCGGTCGGCAACGCCGTTTTTCGCGTTGGCCTGAACAAACGCGTCAACAGGCGCGAGTGACGGGTTCGCTTCTTTCGGCGCATCAATACCGATAGCCTTTGCAAGACTGGCCGCAAATCCCGTGAGTTTCAGTGTGTTAAGCATAGTTTCCTCCTTTTATATCTCTTCCGCAAAAGCCGTACCGCCGCAGGCTTGCAGAAATTCGAGCGCGTGGTTGTGGTCAACGCCATGTGGCAAGGTCAGCGTGAGTGATAACCCCAGACAATTACCGATTACGATTTTCGAGTCAAAGTCTATAATGCGGTAGGCATTGCGCTTTAGTTCATATAATAATACCTTAAAACTCTGTTCATCGTCAAGTAATACATAACAGCGCAGGCGGTCACTTTTGGCGAGGAAGCGCCCTTGAACGACAGAACCCAACACAATGCCCATGAGAAGCACAAGCAAAATCATAATCGCGCCCACATACATGCCCGCGCCTATAGCTAACCCGAGCATGGCTGTAGCCCAAAGCCCCGCCGCCGTTGTCAGACCCTTGACTCGGCTGTAGCCCGTGAAAATTATCGTGCCCGCGCCAATGAAGCCGATTCCGCTGACGACTTGGGCGGCTATGCGTGTTGAATCGGTCTGGCTTGTGTTCACGGTCAGAAATATACCTATAACCATTGCGGCGCAAGCACCAACACAAACCATCATATATGTCCTAAGCCCCGCCGCCCGTAGCTTTCTCATGCGCTCAAAACCCAGCGCACCGCCGCAGAGAGAGGCAAGAAGCAATCGCACCAAAATTGTGATATCCGTCAAGTCCATTAAACCGACTTGCCTAAACCAATCTTGCATACGACACCTCCTTTACTATAGATTTTCACCCACTTCCACACAAGCACACGCCACGAAATGACCGGGGCGCACTTCTCGCAGTTCGGGGTTTTTAGCTAAACATTTGTCACGCGTTAGGTCACAACGCTTGTTGAACCGGCATGTATCGGGCAGGTTCACGGGTGACGTGATTTCACCGCGTATGAGCGTCCGTTGGGGGCGTTCTTGCCCAACTATGGGTAAAGGTATCGCCGACAGAAGCGCCCGTGTATACGGATGTAGCGGGTTTTCAAACAGTTCGTCAGACGGCGCTTTTTCTACCATCTGTCCGAGATACATAACGGCTATGTCGTCTGAGAAATACTTAACAACACTCAGGTCATGCGTAATGAAGATGTACGTCAACCCCAAGTCCTTTTGAAGCTTCTTCATGAGGTTCAAGACCTGCGCCTGAATACTCACGTCCAGCGCAGACACCGGCTCGTCACAGACTATGAGCTTAGGGTTCAGCGCAAGCGCCCGCGCAATCCCGATACGCTGGCGGCGGCCGCCGTCTAGTTCGTGCGGGAAGGTGTTTATCAGGCGGTCAGCCAAACCAACCGTTCGCATAAGTTCGAGCGTGCGTTGTTCAATCGCCGCCTTGCCCTTCAAGAGTTTATGCTCAATAATCGGCTCACTTATCAGTTGCATGACTGTCTGGCGCGGGTCAAGTGACGAGAACGGGTCTTGAAAGATTATCTGCATGTCGCTACGGAAGCGGCGCATCTTCGCACGGCTGTATTTCGTTATGTCTTCGCCGTTGAAGATAATCTGACCGTCCGTGGGTTCAAGCAATTTCAAGACGGCACGCCCTGTTGTAGACTTGCCGCAACCCGATTCGCCGACAATGCCGAGCGTTTTCCCTTGTTCTAGCGCGAAACTAACGCCGTCAACGGCGTGTAAATCGCCCTTTGGTGTCGGGAAATATTTTTTAAGGTTTTTCACTTCAAGTATTGTATTCGCCATATTATCACCCATTCCTCCTTATTCGGAAATCCTTATCCGCGTAGGCGGAGCAGGCGACTTTATGGGTTCCTTCGTGTGTCGCAAGTGGTGGCATGGCTTTTTTGCAAGCTTCTTGAACGTAAGGGCAACGTGGCGCGAAGACACAGCCTTCTGGCAAGTCCATAGGGTCGGGCATCATGCCTTCAATAGGCACGAGTTCTTCACCACGCTTGCGGAGGTTCGGGAGTGAGTTAAACAGCCCCTCTGTGTATGGGTGAAGCGTGTTATTAAACACCTCGTCAGCCGTACCACTCTCGACAATATGCCCCGCGTACATGACAGCCACTTCGTCACAGACTTCTGCCACAACACCTAAATCGTGGGTTATAAGTAACATAGACGTGTCGAAGTCCTGTTTGAGTTGCTTCATCAGTTCAAGGACTTGCGCCTGTATTGTCACGTCAAGGGCAGTTGTGGGTTCGTCGGCAATGAGTAACTTTGGGTTACACGCAAGCGCAATAGCGATAACCACACGTTGGCGCATACCGCCCGAAAGCTGATGTGGGTAATCGGAAGCGCGTGAATCGGCTATGCCGACTTGTCGCAACATCTCTTTAGCGCGTTCCATGCACTCTTCTTTGCTCTTGCCGCCGTGGAGCATGACGCTTTCGGCTATTTGTTCGCCGATAGTCATAACGGGGTTTAGCGCGGTCATTGGGTCTTGAAAAATCATGGCAACATCTTGACCGCGTACGCTCTGAAGGTCAGCAACAGGCAAATCAAGAATGTTCGTACCATCTAGTATAACCTCACCGCTCTTAATTACGCCGGGAGGGTTAGGAACAAGATTCAAAATCGACAAAGCCGTGGTAGTCTTACCCGCACCCGTTTCTCCGACAAGCCCAAGCGTTTTCTTTCTGCCGAGTGTCATATCAACGCCGTTGACAGCCTTCACAGCCCCGTCGTCCGTTTCATAGTGAACAACCAGATTTTTTATTTCTAATATATTATCACTCATAATTATTCACCTACCTCTTCATGCGTGGGTCAAGTGCGTCGCGGAGTCCGTCGCCGAGTAGATTCAGCGCAAGAACCGTCGCCATAATAGCCAAACCGGGGATTACGCAGATATAACCCGCGCTTCTCATATAATCGCGCCCGTCTGATAACATAGCGCCCCATTCGGGAGCCGGCGCGGGAACGCCGATACCGAGGAAGGACAGCGAAGAAGCCGCGATAATCGTTGTGCCGACAAGAAGCGTCACTTGAACGATAATGGGCGATAGACAGTTAGGGATTATATGTTTGACAATAATCTTCCAAGTTGGGAGCCCTATGGCATAGGCTGATTCAACATATTCTTGCCCGCGAATGGTCATTACGGACGCGCGCACTATGCGCGAGAAGTTCGTGGCCGCCGAAACACTCAGCGCGAGTAATAGGTTAAACGTAGACGTGCCCAAAAGCGACACTATAACAACCGCAATCATAATATTCGGAATGGCGTATAACACGTCATTTACACGCATTATGATGTCATCCACAATCCCGCCGTAGAAACCGGCTATAGAACCGAGAACAACGCCGAAGAGTAGACCGATTGAAACACTACCAACGCTGATACCGAGCGAATAACGCGCCCCATAGAGTATACGCGCGAAGATGTCGCGCCCAACTTGGTCAGTGCCGAACAAATATTTGAAAGAGGGGGTCATGAAGCGTTCTTTGATGTTCTGACCGATAATGTCCGCTTCATAGTTATACACAAAACCGCTTGCTATAGCGGCAATAACGAGCGCCGACAGAAAGATAATACCGATAATCGCGCCCTTGTTCTTCTTGAGCCGACGCCATGTTTCTGCTGCCATGCTGCGGCTTCTTACTTTTACAGTGGCTTCCATTGCGCCAGCCTCCTATCCTTTGGTGTATTGCGCCTTGATTCGTGGGTCAAAGAACGCGTAGACAATATCGACTATGAGGTTAACAACACACATCAGTACGCTACACATGATAATCGAACCCGTGACCATTGGCGTATCGCGCTTTGAGATATGCTCGAATATCAAACGCCCTATACCGGGCCATGAGAAGACGGTTTCTGCCATAACAGAGCCTGTGAGCACGTTTGAAAGTTGTAAGCCGATAACCGTTATAATCGGTATAAGCGCGTTATTCAGCCCATGTTTATAGATAACGCGGCGTTCTGACGCGCCTTTAGCTCTTGCCGTTCTCATATAATCTTGGCGGATAACGTCAAGCATAGACGAACGCGTGGTTCTCGTAATAAGCGCCGCCAAACCCAAACCGACAGTCAGCGCGGGCAGAATCAGCGACACAAACCCCTCACGCCCACCCGACGGGAACCAACCCAGGTTCAGCGAGAAGATAATAATTAGAATAAGCCCGAGCCAGAAGTTAGGCATTGAAACGCCAAACAGCGCAAAAGTCATACCGGCTGAGTCTTTCCATGTGTTCTGGTTTATGGCGGTATAAATCCCCAGTGGTATACTTATAACTATCGCGATAAGCACTGACGCGACACTGAGTTCAACCGTCGCGGGCAGCCTACCCATAAAACTTTGGAACACGTCCTTATTAGTGATATAGGACGTGCCTAAATCCCCTCTGACAAGCCCCGCCATATATTTGAAATAGCGCACAACCAATGGGTCATTCAGCCCAAGCCTTTCGCGCACGACTTCAACCTGTTCGGGCGTGGCTTTGTCGCCCGCCACAATACGCGCGGGGTCACCGCTCGTCAGGTTCATGGAGAAGAAAATGATGAACGAGGTTATCAGAATCGCGGGAATCATTTGTATCAGTCTTTTTACTATGTATCGTCCCATATTTACTCCCGACAGATAGACATCAAATGGCTGATGTTATTGGGGCGCCGAGTTACCGACGCCCCTTGGATACTAAATCACTTATTTCACAGAAAGGTCAATGTAAGCTTCGCTCCAGTCGTGGTTGCCACCGCCGAAGAGGTATTCGCCCTTTAAGCCCTTCTTATACGCGATAACAAGGTTCGCGATATAGAGCGGTACTTCGGGGCAATCGTCAACTAAGAGTTCCTGCAACTTCACGCCTACGTCATAACGAACATCTTGGTCGGGTTCAACCAAAAGTTGAGCTATCATAGCGTCTGCTTCGGGGTTGTTATAATGTGTGTAGTTATAGGAAGAATCGCTTCTAAACAGGTCGCCGTAAACCCAGTCAATCTTTTGGTCTTCGTTCCAGCGCCATAGGAAGAGCTCTTGTTCGCCCTTAACACACATTTCCTTTAACGTAGCATCTTCAACAGTTTCCAGCGTGATGTCTATACCGATTTGTTTAAGGTTATTCTGGATAACCGTCGCAATGTTTGTGAACGGTGTAGAGTTGGCGATATACATCTTAGCGGAGATGCCGCCGTTCGGGTAACCCGCTTCTGCCATAAGCTGTTTTGCGCGGTCAAGGTCATATTCATAACCAGGCATGTCGTCATAGAAGCCCCAAAGCCCGCGGTTAAGAACAGTCTTTTGCTTCGTGCCCTTGCCGTAGACAGCTACTTCGATAACGTCGTCCTTGTTGATGGCGCAGGAAACGGCTTGACGCAGTTTGATGTTATCCCAAGGAGCTTGCTGTGTGTTGAACGCGAAGTAGAACATACGTGTGCCGGCTTTTTCGAAGACTGTAAGGTTGTTCTGCTTCTGGAGTGCTTCAAGCTCGTTAATCGGCGGGTCTATACAGATGTCGATTTCACCCTTTTGAAGCGCGATTGTGCGTGAAGAAGCTTCTAGGATAGGCTTGAAAGTAATTTTTTCTGTCTTAGGCGCGTGGTCTTTGTCCCAGTAATTTTCATTTCCAGCTTCAATATCTCCTTCT
>CAZOVK010000064.1:0-13810 GCA_964583165.1 uncultured Defluviitaleaceae bacterium
CTCTGGCGTCACTGGATATGACGGTTGACGACATGGACTATTACGTGCTTCATCAAGCGAACAAGCGGATTATTGAGGCGGCTAGAAGCCGTTTGGGTCAATCGGTAGAGAAATTCCCCAGTATTATTGAGAAATACGGCAATATCTCGAGCGTTACGATTCCGCTGTTGTTAAGTGAAATGTTAGAAGGCGGCAAGATTAAGGTCGGAACCAAACTGCTATTATCGGCGTTTGGAGCGGGGCTCACCACGGGTACGTGTGTTATGATTTGGGAATAATCCCAACTAAAATATGAGGAGGAAACATCATGTTAGAAAGAATTCAGAAGGTTTTCAGAGATTACAAGTGTGACGATAGTTTGGTTATTACCGAAGAAACCACTTTTGCGGGCATCGGTCTTGATTCGCTTGACACGGTTGAGCTTGTCATGAACCTAGAGGACGAGTTCGGCGTGACAATCAAACTTGACGGTGGAGTAAAATCCGTTGGGGATTTGATGAAGGTTATCGAAAACGCGCAATAGGGGTGACTTGTGATGATACAAACCTCGCTTTGCGAGCTTTTAGGTATTAAGTATCCTATTTTTCAGGGCGGTATGGCATGGGTTTCGGATGCGGAACTCGCCGCCGCCGTATCTAATGCGGGTGGGCTTGGCATAATCGCGGCCGGGAATGCCCCCGCTGACTTTGTGCGCGGGCAGATTCAGAAGGCGAAGCTGTTGACAGACAAGCCGTTCGGCGTAAACATCATGCTCATGAGTCCGTTCGCCGAAGAAGTCGCGAAAGTTGTTGCTGAAGAGCGCGTTGCTGTTGTGACAACGGGCGCGGGGAACCCGTCCGGCTTTATGCCCATGTGGAATGAGGCGGGTATTAAGGTTATACCCGTTGTCGCTTCTACGGGTATGGCGAAATTGTCTGAACGCGCAGGGGCCGTCGCGGTTATTGCCGAAGGTGGCGAGAGCGGCGGGCATGTGGGCGATATTACGACAATGGCGCTTACTCCCCAGGTGGTTGACGTTGTGAAGATACCCGTTATTGCCGCAGGCGGTATAGGTGACGGCAGAGGTATTGCCGCCGCTTTGATGCTGGGGGCTGTGGGTGTTCAGGTTGGTACGAGGTTCTTGGTGGCTAAAGAGTGTAACATCCATCAGAACTATAAAAATCGCGTGTTGAAAGCCAAAGATATAGACACAATCGCGACGGGCAGACGGCTCGGTCACCCAGTGCGTTCATTGAAAACGGCTTTTTCAAGAGAGTTTCAAGAGAAAGAGTATGACAGCAGTGTAACGAACGAAGAGCTAGAGGGTTTGGGCGCGGGCGCGTTAAGAATAGCCGTACAAGAGGGCGATGATAAACACGGTTGCTTCATGGCGGGTCAGATAGCGGGGCTTGTTAAAAAAGAGCAGACCGCAAGCGAAATCATTGAAGAGATGTTTTCAGAAGCGGAAGCGATTTTAAGAGGTGCGGCTTCATGGGTAAAATAGCGTTTGTTTTTGCGGGTCAAGGCGCGCAGTATGTCGGCATGGGCAAGGAATTGTATGAACGGTTTGACACGGCGCGGGCGTTATTTGATATGCTGGGCGAACGGCTTGATTTGGTTTTCAACGGCAGTGCCGAAGAATTGAATATAACGGTCAATACCCAACCGTGCCTTTACGTTACAGACTTGGCTTGTGCTAGGATTTTGGAAGAACATGGCGTAAAAGCGGATATGGTCGCGGGGTTTTCTTTAGGGGAGATTCCGGCTTTGGCTTTTGCGGGGATTATGAGTGACAAAGACGGGTTTGACTTTGTGAAATACCGCGCGGAGGTTATGCAGGTTTGCGCGGAGGAGCATAAGGGCGCGATGTTTGCCGTGCTTAGGTTGACAGCGGATGCCGTTGAGGAGGTTTGCACGCAAATTCCTCACGCCTATCCTGTCAATTATAACTGCCCGGGTCAAACCGTAGTTGCTTGTTTAGAAGAAACCGCGGACGCTCTTTCGTCAGAGGTTGCCAAAAAAGGCGGGCGGGCTATGCGCCTTGCCGTGAGTGGGGCGTTTCATAGCCCGTTTATGACTCAGGCGAGTGAGAAAATAGAATCTTACCTTGCAGATAAAAGCTTTTGTGATATGCGCGTGCCCGTCTATGCGAATGTGACGGGGCTTGTTTATGAAGACCCGCGTGAACTGATTTCTAAGCAAGTTAAAAGCCCTGTTCTATGGCAGAAAACGGTAGAACAAATGATAAAAGACGGCGCGGACACGTTTATCGAAGTAGGGGCGGGCAAGACGCTTTCCGGGTTGATTAAGAAGATAGATGGTGGCGTTAGGGTCTTTAATGTTTTCGATATTGAGTCGCTGGAAAATACGCTCTCGGAGGTGCAACATGCTTAACGGAAGAACCGCGGTTATAACAGGGGCTTCACGCGGAATCGGGCGGGCGATTGCGCTGGCTATGGCGAACGCAGGCGCGAATATCGCTGTTATCGATTATGGCAACACGGAATCAGCCGAGGCGGTTGTGAATGAGATAATCGGTCTTGGCGTGAAAGCCGCCTGTTATATGTGTGATGTGTCAGACTTTGGACAGGCGAAACAAGTATGTGATAGTATCGTCGCGGATTTTGGCGGCGTTGATATATTGGTCAATAACGCGGGGATAACGAAGGATACCCTGTTATTACGCATGGACGAAAGCGACTTTGACAGGGTAATTGACGTGAATCTAAAGGGCGCGTTCAATTTCACAAGGCATCTCGCAAGGTATTTAATGAAATCACCAAACGGGCGCATAATCAATATCTCATCTGTGAGTGGTCTAATGGGGAACGCGGGTCAGGCGAATTATTCGGCTTCAAAAGCGGGTCTAATCGGTTTGACGAAAACCACGGCGAGGGAACTTGCGGGCAGAAATGTGACATGCAACGCGATTGCGCCGGGTTTTATCGAAACGGATATGACGGCTGTTTTACCGGAAGCTGTGACCGCGGGTTTACTTTCGTCTATACCACTAAAGCGCATGGGCAAGGCCGAAGACGTGGCTAATGTGGCTGTCTTTTTGGCATCTGAACAAGCGGCGTATATCACGGGCGAGGTCATCAGAGTTGACGGCGGCATGTGCATGTAGGAGGAACGAAAATGAAGCGTGTGGTGGTGACAGGTCTTGGGGCTATAACGCCCATTGGCAATGACGTTGCTACGTTTTGGGAAAGTCTGATAAGTGGCAAACATGGCATTGCGGACATTACCAAGTTTGACGCGAGTAATATGAAGGTTAAAATCGCGGCTGAGGTTAAGGGCTTTAACCCGGAGCTTTATATAGAGAAAACAGAAATCAGAAAGACAGATTTGTTCGCGCAATATGCCATTGCGGCGGCCACACAGGCCGTAGACGATAGCGGCATTTTAGGGCATGTCAGCCCCGAGCGTTTTGGTGTATATATAGGCTCTGGGATTGGCGGTATGAACACGTTTGTTTCAGAAACAGAGAAGTTTTTAACTAAAGGAGCCGCGAGGGTTTCGCCGTTTTTCATTCCCATGATGATAGCGAACATGGGTTCGGCGTTGGTCGCTATCAAATTCGGCGCAAAGGGAGTAAATCTGCCCATAGTGACGGCTTGTACAACGGCGACGCATTCTATCGGCGAAGCGTTTAGGGCGATAAAATACGGTCATGCCGACGCTATTATTACGGGCGGCGCGGAAGCGAGTATAAACGGTTTAGCTATGGCGGGTTTCACTAACTGCTTGGCGCTCTCCACAACGAATGACCCGGATAACAGCTCTATACCGTTTGACAAGAGAAGAAACGGTTTTGTCATGGGTGAGGGCGCGGGCGTAATTATTTTAGAAGAATATGAACACGCCGTGGCGCGTGGGGCACATATATACTGTGAAATCAGCGGTTATGCCAACACATGTGACGCATTTCACATCACAGCGCCCGACCCAGAAGCCGAGGGTGGCGTACAAATGATGAGATTGGCGTTTTCAGAGTCGGGGCTTACGCCTGATGAAAGGCTTTACATCAACCCACACGGCACGTCAACGCCGCTGAACGACAAGACAGAAACGCTTGCGCTCAAAAAGGTCTTTGGCGACTTGGCGTATAAAATTCCTATCAGTTCAACTAAGTCAATGACGGGGCATATGTTAGGGGCGGCCGGTGGCGTCGAAGCCATTGCGGCTATAAAAGCGCTGACAACAGGCTGTATTCCTCCCACTGTCGGTTTGAAAGAGCGTGACGAAGATTGTGACCTTGACTATGTGCCGAATGTTTCACGGAAGGTTGCTATTGACAAGGCGTTATCACTTTCTTTGGGTTTCGGCGGTCACAATGCCTGTGTGTTATTCAACAGCGTCAGAGGTGATGTATGAACATTAACGATATAAAGGCTCTGGCTGAGATTTTTTCAACCCACAACCTGACTGTTTTAGACGTGACGGAGGGCGAAACGCGGGTACTTCTGAAGAAGGAGAACGCGCATTCATATGACGCGGTTAAGCCACAGGCAGAAATCGCTCCACGTCAAGAGGTTATTCAACCACAGACTCAAACCGCAATGGACTTTGACAGTATGAACGAGGTACGCTCTCCCATAGTCGGTGTATTTTACGCCGCGCCTTCACCCGATTCACCGCCATACGTCACTATCGGCAGTAAGGTAAAAAAGGGTGACGTACTCTGTATCATTGAAGCAATGAAGATGATAAACGAGATTGTTTCTGAGTACGAAGGCGAGATTGTGGATATTTGCGTCAAAAACGGCGATATTGCCGAATATGGTCAAGTGCTTTTCAAAATTATCTAACGGAGTATAGAATATGGATAGAGAAGCCATAAAGAAAATTCTACCTCACCGTGAGCCCATGTTGCTTGTTGATGAAGTCGGCATTGAGGATGGTGTCGCCACAGGCAAGTATACCGTGCGCGGCGACGAGTTCTTTCTGTCCGGGCATTTCCCGGGGAACCCCGTTGTGCCCGGTGTTATTCTCTGTGAAATGATGGGTCAATCGGCTTGTCTGCTTGTCGGCGGTGAAGGTAATTTCACGCCCTATTTCACGGGCATGAATAACGTGAAATTCAAAAATAAGGTGTTGCCCGGGGATACGATAGAGTTTAGAAGTGAGGTCACGAGGGCTAAAGAGCCTTTTTACTTCATAAAATGCGAGGGTTATGTAAACGGGAAACTGGCTGTTTGCGGCGAGTTGTCTTTTGCCGTGATTAGGGGAGAGTAACATTGATTTCAAAGATTCTAATCGCCAATCGGGGCGAGATTGCCGTTCGCGTCATTCGCGCTTGTAAAGAGATGGGCATTACGACGGTCTCGGTCTTTTCAGAGGCCGATAAAGACGCGCTCCACGTGAGTTTTGCGGACGAAAGCTATTGCATAGGTGGCGCGATGCCTAAGGACAGTTACCTTAATATGAAGGTAATTCTGGCGGCGGCTCTGGCGACTAAGTCCGAAGCCATTCACCCCGGGTATGGCTTTCTGTCAGAAAACGCCGAGTTCGCCGGAATGTGTGAAGAGCACGGTATAATCTTTATCGGCCCGCCCGCTGATGTAATCAGCAAAATGGGCGATAAGGATATGGCGAAAAAGACCATGAAAGAAGCGGGCGTGCCCGTTATTCCGGGTTCTGATTTGGTGGAGAGTATAGAGGACGCGAAAAAAGCCGCCGAAACAATCGGCTTTCCGCTACTTATTAAAGCAAGGGCGGGCGGCGGCGGGCGCGGTATTCGGCTTGTTAGAAGTGAAGGCGAGTTCGAGAATAACTACAACGCCGCCACAACAGAAGCCAGAAGTACGTTCGGTGACGGCGCTGTTTACTTAGAAAAATACCTAAAGCCCGTCAAACACATAGAAATGCAGATTTTGGCCGACAACTTCGGGAATGTCGTCTGCCTTGGCGAGCGCGATTGTTCTGTTCAGCGTAAGAACCAAAAGCTGATTGAAGAGAGCCCCGCTATTGTTCTATCTGACGAAACGCGCCAAAAAATGACCGAAGTTTCGATAAAGGCCGCCATAGCCGCCAATTACCGCGGCGCGGGCACGATTGAATACCTCTATGATTCGGGCGGCAACTTCTATTTCATGGAGATGAATACGCGTCTTCAAGTGGAACACCCCGTGACAGAAATGGTCACATGGGTTGACCTTGTGAAATGGCAAATACGTATCGCGTCAGGGCTTCGCTTAAGCTTTGAACAACACGATATAGAGGTCAAGGGTCACGCGATAGAATGTCGTATAAATGCCGAAAACCCCGCCCAAGACTTTAGACCGTGCGCGGGCAAGATTGAAATGCTTCATGTGCCGGGTGGGCCGTGGGTTCGCTTTGACACGGCTATTTATCAGGGTTATGCCGTGCCGCCGTTCTATGACTCTATGATTGGAAAGCTCATTGTCTATGCCAAAACGCGTGATGAAGCTATACGAAAAATGAAGGCGGCGCTTTGTGAGTTGATTGTCGAAGGCATCGTGCATAACGCGGACTATCTCTCGGAGATTCTAATGCTTGAAGCGTTTGAGAACGCAACCTATACTACCGATGTTTTAAGCCCGCAAAAGGCTTTGGAGGTGTAATCTTGTTATTCAAAAAGCCGGCCAATGTATTGGAAGGGCATACAAAACTAGCCAAAAAACCTGTATCCGAGTCAATGGATTTGTCTGTCATCTGCCCTAAATGTAAAAAGTCTGTTGAAAACGGTGAATTGAGCTCGGCGCTGAACGTATGCCCTTATTGCCGTTATCATTTCAGATTGAACGCAAGACAACGTATCAACTATATCAGCGACAAAAACAGCTTCATAGAGATAGACAAAGACTTAGAAGCAACGAATTTCTTGGATTTGTTGGACTATGACAGAAAGCTAGAAAATTCAAGGTTAGAGAGCGCGGAAAAGGACGCTGTAGTTTGCGGGTTTTGCACAATCGGAGGACACAAGGTCGCCCTTTTTGTAATGGAACCCTATTTTATGATGGGCAGTATGGGCAGTGTGGTTGGCGAGAAAATCACAAGATTGTTTGAAGCGGCGCAGGCACAGAGCTTACCCGTCGTTGGCTTTACTGTTTCGGGTGGCGCGAGAATGCAAGAGGGGATTATATCGCTTATGCAAATGGCGAAAACCAGCGGCGCGGTCAAACACCACAGCGACGCGGGTAATCTGTTTCTGTGCGTTTTGACAGACCCGACGACAGGTGGCGTAACCGCCAGTTTCGCTATGGAAGGCGATATTATTATAGCCGAACCGGGGGCACTCATCTGTTTCGCAGGTCCCCGCGTCATTGAACAAACTATACGCAAGAAACTACCCGAAGGCTTTCAACGCGCAGAGTTTCTGCTCGAAAAGGGCTTTGTGGATAGCATAGTAGACCGCAGGCGACAAAAGGATTATATCTCGAAAATCCTTAAAATGCACATGGCAGGTGATATGAATGACCGCGTTTGAAAGGGTAAAGAACGCCAGAGCTAAGAAGCGCTTTACTGCTGTTGATTTTATCTCGAATATTTTTTCGGGGTTCACAGAAATGCACGGCGACCGCCGCTTTGGTGACGATAGAGCCATAGTAACGGGGTTAGCGTGGCTTGACAATGTGTGCGTTACGGTAGTTGGCATTGAAAAGGGTAAGGACATAAAGGAGAAGGCCGCGAGAAACTTCGGTTCGGCTCACCCTGAGGGTTATAGAAAAGCTCTACGTCAGATGAAGCTTGCCGAAAAATTCGGGCGCCCCGTGATTTGTTTTATTGATACTTCGGGGGCATATTGTGGCATTGGCGCGGAAGAACGCGGTCAAGGGCAGGCTATTGCCGAAAACCTGATGGAGATGATGACGCTTAAAACGCCAATCATATCCGTACTCATCGGCGAGGGCGGTAGTGGTGGAGCATTGGCGTTGGCGGTAGCCGACGAGGTATGGATGCTTGAAAACGCGATTTACTCTGTTATCTCCCCCGAAGGTTGCGCGAGTATCTTATGGAAGGACTCAAGCCGCGTAAAGGAAGCGAGCGAATGCCTTAAACTCACAGCAGAGGATTTATTGGGTTTCGGTGTAATCGACGAAATAATACCCGAAAACGGGGCGATATTTGAAACTGTCAAGCTTATGCTCACCGAAGCTTGCAACAGACACTCCGTTACGGAACGCGAACAGCTCACCCAGAACCGTTATGCGCGTTTCAGAAAAGTAGGTGCTGCCCAATGATTAGGATTATTACCGATTCGACGGTCTGCGTCAAAAAGGCTGACGCAATCGCATTAGGCGTAAGGCTTATCCCCGTTAATTACTGTGTTCGGGGCAATTCTTATTACGAATCCTATTCCGATTGCAACGGTAATTTTGAGGAACTGCTCAAATCGAGTGGCAGTTTTACCACATCGGCGCCGAACACATCGGCTTTTTTGAGCGCATTTGAAGAAGAACTGTCGGCGGGTAATGAGATACTCTGCATCACACTGTCTTCGCGACTAAGCGGAGCATATAGTGCGGCTTTTATGGCGGCTAAACAGACAGGTAGCCCTAATGTTTTTATTTTCGACAGTCAATTAACGGGGGGCGGGTTATACTTGCTTGTCAGTGAGGCTAAAAAGCTGATTGATACAGGTCTAACGCTGTCAGAAATTATGCAAAAACTCCCTGCTGTTAGGGAGCGCATAACAGTAGCTTTTTCAGTGAACGATATGACACCGTTGCGCAGAAGTGGCAGAATCGGGTTCGTGCGTATGAGCGTAGGCACGATTCTTAATACCAGACCCATACTGTTGTGCCGTGAAGGCACGGTGGTTGCAGACTCTATAGCCCGCGGTGACAGTGAGGTTATAAGAAATTTAACGCAAAAAATTCCGCCGGCGGTAACGGAGGTTGTTATAAATTATATTGCTAATAGCCAAGCGGCAAGTAATTTGTATAACGTCATCTCCGCAAAATTTCCAAAAATTAAAGTACACCTGCTAAAACTGGGGCCTGTTTTGGGGATACACTTAGGGCTTCAAACCGTTGCGGTGTCGTTCATTTGATTACCGAATATAGTATTGTATGGCTTTCGAAGACATCAATTATAACGTGATAAACTTTAATACTGTTTGATAAAACCAAATAGAAACGGCTATTGGCAATGAGCCAACAGCCGTTTTTTAGTTATGAAGGGGAGGGCAATTTCTATTTCTCTATCTCAAACTCATCGTCTGTCAGGATGCCCGTTTCTCTTAATAGTTTAAGCTCTCAATCTTTTACTTAAAAGCCGCTAAGCTGTCATTTATGTTATTTGTGGTGGATTTTTGCACTTTTGCAGGGTTCTTAGCTGTAAGAGGATTTATCGCGCATGTGGCAAGCTACCTCCCAACATTTACTCCATGTGGTTAGATTATGTGCAGTATATCACATTAGGTTATATTTTTCAACGCTTGATTTAGTGTGCCTTTAATGGGCTTAATGGTGACTCTTAGGCAAAGGGGTACTTCACTTTACCCCTTGTTTTTTACATTTACTGCTTGACATTATGATAACGTCGTGTTATCATAATGTCAAGATAACATCATGTAATCATAAAGGGGCTGGCTATGCAAAACATATCTGACTACGAACTGGAGCTTATGAAAATCATTTGGTCAAACGGAGGCATGGCATTATACGCCGAAATCACAGCGGGGCTTGAAGTCAAGGGTAATTGCTGGACAAAGAATACTATCATCACACTACTTTCTCGACTGATAGAAAAGGGCTTGCTAAATACAAACAAAATAGGGCGGCGCAACAAGTACATAGCGATTGTGTCAGAAGCCGACTATCAGGCAGGGCGAACAGTGCAGTTTATTGACAAGGTATTCGAAGGGAACGCGAAGGGCTTGATTGCCACTCTCATTGACAAACAAATGCTTGCGCCCGAGGACTACGACGCGCTCAAGAAATACTGGAATGGCGGTGAAGCATGAACGGGTTGTTAACTTCGGCTTTGTGGCTTTCGCTTTCGGGTTCTGTGTTAATGGTGTTGCTGTTTGTTTGCAAACAGATATTTAAGGCGCGGTTAAGCAAAATATGGCAGTATTACATCTGGCTTGTGGTTATTGCACGGCTTTTACTGCCCATTCCTCAACAGTTTGATTTTATGGGGAATGTCGCTGTTTTTATAAACGTACCCACAGCAGAAAACGCAACAGTAGAATACTTGCCCGATGTAAGCGTTGAACAGCATATTACGGTTGATGAAAGCAAATTTGGAAACGAATCGACTAGCGATATTCCCAACGTAACGCAGTTAGACGCGTCGGGTAAGATAACTTTGGATGAAGCCAAGACTGCCATACTTTCAAACCTCTGGCTTATATGGCTGGTAGTTGCGCTTATTCTCATTATTCGCAAAATCACGATTTATCAGAACTTCGTCAGTTATATCAAGGCAGGGCGCGTTGAAGTATCGGATATAGGGTTACTGGAGCAGTTTGGTAGAATCTGTGAGAAAGCGAAGCTTAAACGTGTTGTTGGGGTATATACGAACAGCCTTGTTTCGTCACCGCTACTAATCGGCTTCTTTAAGCCATTTATTGTCTTACCGACAATTGATTATGAAGATATTGATTTCCGCAATACAATCATACACGAACTTACGCATTACAGGCGGTTCGATATGTTCTATAAATGGCTGGTTCAATTCACGGTTTGCGTGCATTGGTTCAACCCGCTTGTATACTTAATGGGGCATGAGATTAATCGCGCTTGTGAGTTGGCGTGTGATGAAGCTGTAATTGCGGCTATGGACGAGTGTGAGCAAAAGGCGTATGGTTCGACACTCATAAACGCAATGGCGACGGGCAATTATAACCAAACATTGGCCTCGTTGTCGCTCAATGAAAGCAAGAAGTTAATCAAAGAAAGGTTGGACGCGATAATGAGGTTTAAGAAGAAATCGTTGGTAGTGAAATGCTCGGCGTTAGTGTTGACGATAGCACTCATATTGGGGTTTTCGGCAACAGGTACTTATGCCATAAACCCCAGTAATATGCCGTCACCAAACTTAACGACCACTAAAAGTGTTGCTTTTGACGTTTATAACATCAAAACACACGAAGTTGTTCAATTCGGTGGTTACGCCCTTCAAAGGGGCGACAAGATTCATGTAACTTTCGAGAACAACGCGGATAAAATCCGTATCTACATGAAGTCTGAAAACATTACGCCTTCAATCGAAATAGAGTTGGCACACGCCAAACCCTATGAAATAACGCAAAGTGGCGTTTATACCATAGCCATTCAAAATAATACGGAAATGGATTTAGCAGGCATGACCAAGGGTACTATCCAGATTACGTATAAGACCCCGCAGAATGCCCGCGACGAGAGAATACAATTTACTGACAGAGATATACCTACTCAAAGCCCTTCGCCAACCGCTATCCAAAAGGCAGGCTTAGACGATTATGCCACTGTTCTTTCCTATTATAGTAGGAAAACATACACCGCCGCGAGTTACAAGGACTTCATAACCGACACGTCGGCAATAACCGAATTTGTGGACTTCACAGGTTCCAACATCCTCTTTGCGCTAGATTTTCCACAGGCAACCACCATTGATTTTTCAATCAAGGGAAATGTTGACGGTGAATACAAAGTCGCGCTCATATCGGGCGGTAATCAGGTTATCAAAACGGCAAGCTCTTACAATTGGCAGAACGCCTCGCGCCCTATAGACATGCCAAAGGGTATGGCTGACGTGGTTTTGGTGGGCGAAAAGGCAACGGGTACGTGTATCGTAACAATAGACATGGCGCAATCACTTGTCCCTAACGGGCAGGGTACTGTTTCTAAAGATGCGAAAGAGGTCATCAAACCAAGCGACATTGACATCTTCACAATGGAGTGTATTAAGACAACCTTGGCATGGGACACTGTGGAGCTGTTTTTGCCCTATATGACATCAAACGGTGTTGAAAATCTGGTCAACTATGTGAAAAAGAACAGCCCCGGAGACTACACGCGGGCGTTTGCCGATACTGACAAATATCTGGGCAAGGGTGCAAAGACTTACACGAGTGAGGCACTCACACGCAGTAAGATTGACGAGTTTGCGCTGATAAGAATGAATGTGTCGGGTAACTGGCAGTATGTCAAGCCACTGTTCCCGTATATGACAGCAAGCGGCATTGAAAAGGTTGTAAATGTGTTTCAAAACAAAACGGGCAATTACAATGTAGCACAAGAAGCGGCGCAGTACCTACCGTCAAACAATAACCTTATGGGTTGGACTTTTGGCGATGTGCCGCGATGCGCTATCAAGAATCTTGTATCTGAAAATATTGTAGTAAAAACAGGTGGTTCCAGCTTCAAGATTGAAGTAGACGCGGCCAGCAAGGACAGTTATACGTTCACTGACGGCATTCACACCACATCTAAGAAACGGGAGATAGATTTTGAGCGCAAAGCAGGGCTCGGGGCTAACGCCGTCTATTCATCCACAATCTATGTAACTGTCCCAGAAAATGCGCGTGATTTGTTAATGTGTTTTACGACAGTAAGCGGTGATATTTCTGTTGACGGTCTGCACTGTACAATGCTATTGGCTGAATCGGAAAGCGGAAGTGTGAACATCACAAATACCATAGCGGGGAGGATTATTAGTAACAAGTATGATGATAAGAATAATACCCAACCCGTTCAGCAACAGAAGTATCAAGACGAGAACGCTACCCTTAGTAGCATAGACATAAAAGCGAATGTGGTAGATTTGGTGCTGAAAGAAAGCATAGATAACACGTTCTCTGCACAATTGACATATCCGGACAGCTTGTCAACTTGGTATGATGATGCGGTTCTTAAAATGAATACAACAAACCAAACCTTTGGTATAGATGTAGTCTATGCTGACGGCGAGTTTGACCAAACAGAAGGGTTTGATGGCACTAACGCCGTTCTCACTGTATACGCGCCGAAACGCGCATATGAACGGATAAAGATTCAAACTTTTGCGTCCGAAAAGCCCATTATAATACCGTTTTCGTCTAAAGAAGTCACGCTCACGAACACGGTAGGGAACTCTGTCTTTTACTTGGCTAAATCATGTGACACCTTGAAAGTAGATAATGGTGTTGGGAATTTCACGATATATCCATCAATACTCCCCAAAACAACTACCATTACTAGTGATATTGGAGATGGCTGGTATTACCTGCCCAATGACCCGACGGATATTGATGTAAAAGTCACTAACACGAAGTATACCGAAAGCGCAGTATTGCCGAAGCACTGGAATTATGTCGTAAGGCGAAACGCTAATGGCAAGGGTGATATGACAACCTACAAACGTGGAGTCGGGGAGAATAAGGTTGATGTTAATTTGAATGTAGGCAGGTTCTACATATTAGCTAAATAGGGGCTTGAAGTTTAACAGGGCGGTCAGTTGACCGCCCTTAACTATTGAGGGTTTGCCGTGTAGGCTATTATAGTTTGGCAACACGCCTATAACAGCCGTTTTGTTAGTTATTTCTTCTCATATAGTTCAAAAATCGCGTCATCCTTGATAATAAACGCAATCCGAACACCGGGCCCAATCTCTGTCGGTGGGAAGATGATTTGGTCGGCTTCATCCAGATATTTTTGCATATCGTCAACCTTATATGCCACGTGTGTTTTGTGATGCATGACCAGCGGGAACGGCGTACCCTCTTCAAACTTCAAATACTCAATTCTGTAGTCATAATCTTCTGGGTTACTCATCCAGATTTTCATACCCTCAACATAGGTCATGCCGGGCTTTTTCTCCGTCACCGGAATACCGACGTGCATAAATTCAGCGCTCATAATCCCCTCCTGAGCTAATTAAGTTTATTGGAAGCTTC
>CAZOVK010000065.1:0-13693 GCA_964583165.1 uncultured Defluviitaleaceae bacterium
TATTCAACAACGAAAAACCAACCTGTCGCGCGGTTGTACGGTTGATATGAAGAACGACCGCTTTACCGTCCGTGAAGAGGTGGCGTTGCCGGGCGGCAAGCCCAATATCAAGAGCATACTCGCCGCCAGTGCTACAATTTTGAATAGGGATGTTAAGGTCATGGCGGGGCGCGTTTCTGTGTCGGGCGAAGTGGCCGTTAAAGTCATTTACCGCGGTGACGAAGACGACGGTATAATTGAGTTTGTGGATTATGAGTTGCCGTTTTCGGGCGTGATTGAAGCGGGTTCGGCTAAAGACGGCATGAACGCCGATGTCCGCATGAGGATAACAGACCAATTCGTTCAAGAACGCGCGGACGCCGATGGTGAATCGCGGCTTCTTGATATGGAAATGACAGTCGCGGCGCATGTAAAACTCCAGTATCAGTCAGAAATGCAGGTCGTTGAGGACGCATACGCGATTGGGCGTGAGCTGACACTCGTTAAAGAAAACATCACCTACCCACGCACAGTCTGCCGCAACCGCAATCAAGTGTCCATCAAAGAAGGTCTCTCCCTCACGGGCAACGCCCCCGACATACTCCAAATTTTCAACGTAACGGGTCGCCCCACGATTGATGCAGTGACAGAAATCGAGGATAAGGTCATTGTAGAGGGCATGATTGCCGCTGACGTATTGTACATAGCTAAAAACGATAACGCCCCCCTCTTCTGCCACAGCGCGCAAGTGCCGTTTCGTCAGGTTATCGAAACCAAAGGCGCAAGCTCGGGCATGAACGCGAATGTCGAAGCCACGGTTGACCACATAGGCTTCAACATGCTGTCTGACCGCGAGATGGAATTAAGGTTTATGGTCAGCTTCAACACCACAGTCACCGAAGAGCAGTCAGCCGTGTTGGTCACTGACGTTGTAATGACCGAGAATGAAACGGGCGCGAATATCGCTTCCATTACAATCTATGTCGCGTCAGCCAATGAAACGCTTTGGGATATCGCCAAGCGTTATAATACCACAACAGCCGATTTGTGTGAGCTGAACGAGATAGAGCCAGACACAATCGTCCGCGCCGGACAGAAATTTTTGATAGTGAAATAAAAGCTTTACGACCGATAAACTTTATGATATTGTTATCGTATATACTCACGAAAAGTAGTTCAATGGAAGGGGATTGCAGATGATGAAAGAAGAACGCATGAGAGTATTAAAGATGGTAGAGGAAGGCAAAATCAGTGTCGCCGAAGCCACAGAACTTTTAGAAGCGCTTAGCCTCTCGAAAGGGAATACGGATGCCTCCAAGGATTTCCAGGAGAAGGTAACGCGTCTTAGCGCGAACGCCGAGAGCCTTGCCCGCGACTTAGGCGGCAAGATGGAAGAAGCTTTCCGCGATATGGAGCCGAAAATCAAGAAGGCGACAAAGGTCGTTGTCGAGAAGACAGCCGCCATTGTTGAAGAGATTTCGCGCAACCTTAACGAAAGCCTCAAGAATCTTGAAAAGGTTACTTCCGAGTGCGGCGAAGAATGCTGCTGCGAAGAAGAATGCGGCTGCTGTGAAGAGCAAGAATGTGCTCCGTCTGATGAGCCTTGCGAATGCTGCGAGGATGACAACGAGAATTTGCCTAACTAGTATCCATAATTAACAAACCCCGCCTAACATATGTCAAACCGGCGGGGTTTGTTTTATTTATGTAATGGTGTATTGATTGACAACAAATGCGGCGTATGATATACAATATCTATACTTTTACCATTACAACGTGTCAGGGAGGGGCTTATGGGCAAGAAAGTCTATGACAACAGCGGTAATCACGTGGGATACGAATATGACGACGGCCAAATCAAGGATTTAGGCGGCAACTATGTTGGGCGGCGCGGTGATGACGGCGCGTTTTATGACGCTAGGGGTAATCACGCCGGGTATGTGGGTTCACAGGGTGAAGTTTATAACTCCAGAGGAGAATACGCAGGGCGGCAAGGCGTGCCGTTTGATATGCGGGGGAACAATTCGGATTCAATGTCTTATAAGCCCTCGTCCGAACCTAACCCCGCCGAGTCATATGAACGGGCTAAATCGAATATGGCAGGGATAGTTGCCATTTTGAGCATACCCGGTGTTATCGGCTTGATTGTCGCTTGTTTGGCTTGCGGTTTGTTGCTCGGTATTATGTATCTGGGCGTGTTGTATGGCGAAGTCATATACAATCCGTTTAGGTATAAGGAGCTTTACATAATATTGGGTGGTTTTGTCGCACTTACTGTTGAATATATCTATGAAAAGATAAGTATGGCAAAACGCGGCAAAAAACGCACCAGCTCTCTATTGACAGTCGGCGGCTGTCTTGCGCTATTTTTGGGCTTTTTCATGTATCTAAACTTCACATTGGGCTTTATCGGCATATGGGCATTCCCGCTGGACTTTATGGCAGGTGATATGCGCCCCGAACTATTGAGCGGCTTGGGGAACTTGCCCGCTGTTGAAAATGTTTATAAAGCGTTTATCGATTTCAAGTTGAGTCTGCCCGTTGTTGGTGTTGATGACGGGGTTTATCCCTTCTTCTCACAAAATCTCGCCATATGGTTCGGCGGTATGCACCCTATACTGGGTGGGATTTGTTCGTTCTTCTCTGTGATTTTGATTGTTATACTTATGGTTCTTTGGATTCTGTTGTCATTTGTTTTACCTATTCTGTTACCGATTTTCGCCGTCTTTGTTTTCATAATATTCATGGCTAAACTGCTCCGTTTGTAGATTTTTGTAACAGGATTGTCATGTGCGGCGTAACAGAGCTATTGCAAAAACACGCGAAATAGTATAGAATATGATAAACTATGGATTATATTGGAGGTCATATGAAATCATCCCGCGAAAAGATACTGGCGCGTGTAATCAGTGCCGTTATGGCAATCGTAATATGCGTTGGCTTGGCAGCGTCGGGTTCCGTCACAGCCGAAGCCATGACTTTTAAGGATATACCCGCATCGCATTGGGCATATGCGGCGGTCAACCGCGTTTCTAACTGGGGGCTTATGGTTGGCGATTTGGAGGGTAATTTCCGCCCTAATGATTTTATCGACAAATTCGATACTTCGCGCGTGCTTGCGCGTATTTTGGGCTACAAAAGCACGGGCGCGACTGCGACCGAACAGCAGTATTACGAACAATGCTATAACAACCGCAAGACCTATATCACACTCTATGTGAACAAGTTCAAACGCTGGAATACCACGGCGAATTATGAGATTGCTTATTTGCTTGAAAAAGGTGTTTTAGCTGAAGAAGATTTGAATCAATTTGTCATTGTTTCTAATAATGAAGAGCGTTTACGTGCGCTGAACCGCGAAGAAATCGCCGTTTTTCTTGTACGCCTGCTCGGTAGAACGAACACGGCTCTTTCCACACCTACGGGCGCTAAGTTTGCTGACGACGCAAGTATCAGCTCTTCGGCCAAACCGTATGTCTATTATCTGCGCTCAATCGGCGTAATCTCTGGCGACAGCTCTAACAGCTATAACCCCAAAGATGCCGTCACTCGCGCGACTTTGGCTGTATTTATCGACAAGATTTACCCCATTATAAACCCGTCGGTGGCTACAACCACGCCTTCAACCAGCGCGACACCAACTTCTACCCCCACAACTCCGTCGTCTAACTATGAAACTATATCGGGCACGATTGTGAAGCTTTATCCCGCGCTAAAGGCCGTTGAGATTGCGTCAACAGATGCGAAATATAACAACAAGATACTGCTGACAAGCTCATCTTGCATCATTCGTATCGGCTCAGATACGAAGACGTTCACAGACTTGACTGAAAACAGCGCATTTTCTGGCGTTGTGTCGAACAACGAGTTGATTTCGATTACGGTTGGTTCTACGGCTGTAGCTACGCCAACGCCCATAACGTCAACAGAGCGTTTCACGATTGAGGGCATAGTTAACGCCACGCGCACGGCTGGTGGCAACTATATCGATATCGACCTACAGATATTGAATCCGCGTGGTGAAGTCACGACACAGACCTACACTCTGCTTGTGACGAGCGGAACGACCATTAAGCGCGGCGATACAACTGTCAGTTTCGCTTCTATACTCAAAGGTGATATTGTGACGGCTGTATACAGTGGCAACACTGCCGTTTCGCTTACAATGGACGTTAAGGATAAGACAGTCACTGGTACTCTTGTTGACAAGAAGATTCTGGAACTCACAAATACCCCGATTCTCGTAGTTGAGGATTCGACAGGCAAGCAGACGAACTTCAAGGTCACGGCGAACTCCAAGATTACGCGCCGCACACTCGGCACAATTTCATGGAATGAACTGCGCATAGGTGACAGCATCACGGTCACATCACAATATGACGCAATCGTGACGGCTGATGCTAGCGGTTCGCTCTCGAACGCCGAACTGACGATAGAATCGCTGACTATCTCGCGCAATGAAGCTTATGTTATGGCGCGTAACACGAATGGTATTGTCAAGAAATACCCAATAATCCCGACTAATGTTGACGCATACTCTATCCGCGTCGGCTCAAAGATTGTCGTTCGCCTAGACAGTCAAGAGATTTTGTATATAACAAGCAGTACCGCCCCCACCTCAGATATCGTGATGGGTACGGTCACAAGCGTAACGCGCACAACGATAACGATACGCGTTGACAACTCTACGTATAATGCGCCGCGCGACTATCAGTATAACGATAGTACAATTTTCACTGACGCGCGTACAGGCGGCCGCGTGACTTCCGCTAGGGTTGATGTCGGCATGGTTGTTACGATTTCGGTAACATCGGCTAATTCAACACTCGCGACAGCCGTTACTATTCTACAGTATTAAAGATACTTCTATAAACACCAGTTGGAGGGCGTATGTCGTCCAGTAAACCCGAACGAAAAACCAACGCGCAAACATCCAAGCCCGCCGCAAAGCAACAGCGCGGCGCGGTTTGGAGTTTTGCGCATTTTTTCATGGACGCTGCAGAGCTTATCGGCTATATGTTAAGCCCGCCCAAAAAGCGCGTGCCAAAACTGGAGCGCAAAAAACGCATTTTCATGTTTTGGGGGCTTTGTGCGTTGATTGTCGCGATTTTGATTGCGCTCGTTTTTGGAGTGGTTTATGCGTTCACGAACAAAAACGCACAGAGTGTGTATCTGAACGAAAAATACATAGGCACAATCAGCGACAAAAAGGTAACACCAGAGAATCTCACGGAAGCAGTTCTTGCAAAACTCAAAGCCGATTTACGCACCGATATTAAGCTTTCGGGCGAGATTACAACAAAGCTTGTTCACGCCAAGAAAGAGGATTTGGTTACGACAGAATATTTGACTAAACTGTTATGCGTCGAATATGATTATACGGTCGCGGCTTGTGTGATTAAGGTTGATGGGCGCGAAATGGCTGTTGTCGCGAATCAGAGTGTTGCAAATACGGTGTTCGATAACCTAAAATCCCGCTATAAACAGGCTGATTTGAATATTACACGTTCTGAATTCGTTGAAGACGTGAAGGCCGAAACGGTTTATGTTAAATCAAGTGTCATTGTTGAACCTGACGAGGCAGAACGTATTCTTGATGTTACAACCGAAGCCGAGAAAACGTATGTTGTTAAAAGTGGCGATAACCTCACGAAGATAGCCGTCAACAATGGTATGACGCTAGAAAATTTGCTTAAAGTGAACCCCGGTGTGGATATAGCCATACCGCTTAAAATCGGGCAAGAGTTGACGCTAATCATGCCACGCCCATTGGTTTCTGTTCGGACGTTTGAAACATTCACCTACCTCGAAGTGCTCAAGAAGCAGACAGAAACCGTCCAGAATGACACCAAACCGCGCGGTTCATCACAGGTTCTGCGCCAAGGCAAGGATGGGCAACAGCTCGTGACGAGCGAAATCATCCGTGTGAACGGCTTCGAGGAAGAAACGAAGGTCATTTCCACCGAAACGACCATTGAACCGATTAACGAGATAATCGAAATCGGCACCAAATAATAAGCAAAGGCGGCTTTGGCCGCCCCTTAGTACGTTATGTTATACACTCTTATTTTCGCTATATTTCTGTAGTATATATTGTTTCTGGTATTCCAACACCTTGGGTATGTAGCCCTGCGTTTCGGCAAAAGGCGGAACACCGCCGTATTTCTCAACATTACCCGGTCCTGCATTATAGGCCGCAAGCGCCAGCTCAACATCTCCACCGTAGCGCGTGAGCATTTCGGATAGGTAACGCGTGCCGCCGTTGATGTTCTGTGTCACATCAAACGCGTTGGTCACGCCAAGACCCGCCGCCGTACCGGGCATGAGTTGCATAAGCCCCATAGCGCCCGCGCTTGACACGGCTGTTGTGTCATATCCGCTCTCTTGCTTGATGACCGCCTTAATCAGACTCTCGTCAACGCCGTATTTCGCAGACGCTTCAGAAATCGCCGTTGAAATCGTCGTGCTTACATCACTCGGAAGTGCGGCGGTTTGATTCAGGTATGTTGTGAACACATCCGCGAAACTCTCCGTCGTTTCTTCCGTTACGGGTGAATCGGTCGCGCGCGTGTCGTGTTTCACAAGTTGAATGCCATAAGGCATTTTGCTTTGTATTCGGGCGATAATATCGTTATAGACATTTGCGGGGTTGAAACTAATCATGCCACACCTCGTTTTATACTATAGTTGTATTGTAACCCAAAATCATGAAATAATCAACACCTTTTGTATAAAGGAGTAACTATGGACGCAACCTCAAAGAGTTTTCGAACTCTCGAATTTAATAAAATCGTGAACATGCTCATTTCAAAGGCCATTTCACCCATGGGCAAAGCCAAAGCCGCAGAGATTCTGCCTAGCGTGTTTTTGGAAGAGATTCTGCAAAACCAACGCGAAACGAGCCAAGCCGTGTCAATGCTTTACGCCAAGGGTGCGTTGCCGCTGGGGGGTATCAAGGACATCGCCCCATCACTCAAACGCGCCGATATGGGCGGGGTTTTGAGTATAGCCGAACTGCTGTATATCGGCGATTTCCTCTATGTCTGTCGCAAGCTTAAACAATATAGCCAGAAGGATGGCAAGCAACCCGATTATGATTTGCTTGACCCCATGTTTGAGAATATACAGTTTCCTCCACGCCTTGAAAGTGAGATAACGCGCTGTGTCTTGAACGAGCTGGAATTATCTGACGATGCAAGCCCGAAATTACGCGATTTGCGCCGCAATATCAGAAGCAGTGAGGCGCGTATCGGCGAACAGTTGCAATCGATTATTCACTCACAGAATTACAAGAACATGTTACAAGACGCTGTAGTGACTTTGCGTTCGGGGCGGTATTGTGTGCCCGTAAAACATGAGCACCGTTCAAGTTTCCCGGGCATGATACACGACCAGAGCGGCACGGGCGCGACACTGTTCATTGAACCCATGGCGGTTGTTCAGCTCAACAACAAGATTAAGGAACTCAAAGCCCAAGAGGAAGAAGAGGTCCAGCGCATACTTGCCGAACTCTCTGATTTGGTGGGTAATTCGGCCGCAATTCTCACGGCCAGTTTGAATGTTATAACCGCTTTAGATTTCGCGTTCGCTAAAGGCACGCTGTCGCTCGAAATGAGCGCGACCGAGCCTGTTTTTAACGCGCATGGCGTGGTTAATCTCATTAAAGCGCGTCACCCACTCATTGACCGCGATAAAGTCGTCCCGATACACATATATATAGGAAGAGATTTTAACACTTTGCTTATCACAGGGCCGAACACGGGCGGTAAAACGGTCAGCCTAAAGACTATTGGGTTGTTGACGCTCATGGGGCAGGCGGGGCTTCATATCCCCGCGGCTGACCATTCTGAGTTAGCCGTGTTTACGGACGTTTTCGCCGACATCGGCGACGAGCAGAGTATTGAGCAGAGTTTATCGACATTTTCAGGGCATATGACTAATATTGTCCATATACTCGCTAACGTGACGAATAACTCGCTGGTTCTGTTGGACGAACTCGGCGCGGGTACTGACCCGACAGAGGGCGCGGCACTTGGTATCGCGATAATCAACCACCTGCACGCAATAGGCGTGCGCTCGGTCATTACCACACATTACAGCGAACTCAAAGTCTTCGCGCTCACAACAGAGGGTATCGAGAACGCTGCGTGTGAATTTGACTTAGCGACACTTCGCCCCACTTATCGGCTTCTTATCGGCGTACCCGGTAAATCTAACGCTTTTGCTGTTTCGCGGCGTTTGGGTTTACCCGAAGATATAATCAGCGCGGCACGTGACGTTTTGAGCCACGAAGACCAGCGTTTCGAGGACGTTATTACGGATTTGGAAATCAGTAAAAAAAGTGTCGCCATAGAGCAGGAACGCGCGGAAGGCTATCGCCTTGAAGCCGAACGCCTTAAAGCCGATTTGGAGAACCAAAAGGCGAAACTGGCCGCAAGCCGCGATAAGATGATGGCCTCGGCTCGTGAAGAAGCGTTTCAGGTACTCGCTAAGGCTAAGGAACAGGCCGACGCCATAATACGCGAGATGGTGAAGATTAAGTCAAGCGGCGGCGGTCAGAAAGAAATGGGGCAGATGCGCGACGAGTTGCGCGGGCTTCTTGACTCGGCGGGCGCAGAACTTAAAAATAACCATGAGGTGAAACGCCAGAAGAAGCCGATAAAGCGCGAACTGAAGGTCGGCGACAGGGTTTATGTCCATTCGATTGACCAGACGGGTTCGATTATTACATTGCCTTCGGGCGGCAAACTCAATGTTCAAGTCGGAATTATGCGCGTAACTGTGACAGTTGACGACATAAGCCTTGACGATTCTCCCGCCGAACAGACAACATCTGTGAGCGCGAGAAAAGCGGGCGTTTCGGCGAAGTCGGCGTATGTACGCCCAGAGCTTGATTTGCGTGGAAAATTGGTTGACGAAGCCTTGGAAGAACTCGACAAATACCTTGATGACGCTTATCTGGCGGGGCTTGGTCAAGTCAGTATCATTCATGGCAAGGGCACGGGTGCGCTCAGAAACGCCGTCACCAACCATCTTAAAAGACACGCCCATGTGAAATCGTCGCGTTTGGGCGCATTTGGCGAGGGTGAAAACGGTGTGACAATTATTGAATTAAGAAAATAGGGGGAATTATGGATATAGCCGAAATCATCAATGGATATTACAGCAACTACAATGAAGACGCGCGTTTGACCTCACGTTACGGCGCTATTGAGTTTTTCACGACTTTGCGGTATATTGAGAAATACCTAAAACCCGGTATGCACGTGTTGGAGATTGGCGCGGGCACGGGGCGTTATTCACATACACTGGCACGATTGGATTATGCTGTTGACGCGGTTGAGCTTGTGGCGCATAATATCGAGATTTTCAAGGCGAACACTCAACCCGGCGAGAATATCTCGATTACACAGGGCAATGCCCTTAATTTGTCAGACTTCGCAGACGAAACATATGACATTACGCTGGTCTTGGGGCCCATGTATCATTTGTATACACCCGAAGACGAGCGTCAAGCCATAACCGAAGCCTTGCGCGTGACCAAAACGGGCGGTATTGTCTTCGTAGCCTACGTAATGACAGACTTGGCATTGGTTAACGTAATGTGCAATGGTACAATAAAAGAGATAATCAAAAGCGGCGCGGTTGATACAGAAACTTTCACGGCGAAGCTGATACCTAGCGAGATTTTCGCGCCACGTCGCAAGGAAGATATTGATGTGATAATGAATGGCTTCGATGTTGAACGCCTGCACTTCGTTTCAACAGACGGCATAACGGGTGTTATACGCCAATCTATTCTGGATATGGACGAAGAAACCTATGAACTCTATGTCAAATACCATCTCACAGTCTGTGAACGCCCCGATTTGGTCGGTTTTGCGAGCCATACATTAGATGTATTCAAAAAGTTGTAACAAGCACTGTTTTGTGTTATGATATAATGGAAGAAATTCGCGAAACGAAATGGAGGTAGTGGCTATGAAGATAGGCGTACTTACGGGTGGCGGCGACGCGCCGGGCTTAAACGCTGTCATTTACGCGCTTACGCGCGCGTGTTTGAGGCATTTCCCGGGCTGTCAGATGATTGGCTACAAATTCGGCTACAGAGGGCTTTATAATAACGATTTCATGCCGCTTACAGTCGAAACCACGTCGGGTATATTACACAGGGGCGGAACAATCCTGTTTTCGTCCAATAAGGACAATTTGTTCAAGTATCAAGTCGTAGAAAACGGCGAAACAGTCATCCGCAACATGTCGCATGTGGCGGTTGAGAACATGAAAAAAGAAGGCGTTGACGTGCTTGTGGTCTTGGGCGGCGACGGCACGCTCACGAGCGCTAAGGACTTCGCCGAAATGGGCGTGAACGTAATCGGCATCCCTAAGACGATTGATAACGATTTGAGCGCGACGGATGTTACGTTCGGTTATGACACGGCGGTTAATATCGTCACGGAAAACCTCGGCCGCCTTCATACAACGGCTGAATCACATCACCGCGTGTTCGTCGTAGAAGTCATGGGGCGTTATGCAGGCTGGATTGCGCTGGAGTCTGGGCTCGCGGGTTCGGCTGACGTAATTCTGTTGCCTGAAATCCCCTACTCTATCGATAAGATTCTCGGCAAGATTAAGGAGCGCAACGCGGCCGGTAAGCTCTTCACCATCATAGTCGCGGGCGAAGGCGCAAAACAGGCGGGTGGCAGTCAAGTCGTCCGTGACATCGTCGCTGACAGCCCAGACCCCATGCGCCTTGGCGGCGTGGCGGCCTATATCGCCCACCAACTGGCGCCTCATCTGACACAAGAGGTCAGAAGCGTTCAACTCGGGCATATTCAACGCGGCGGCGAAACTTCGCCGGCTGACCGCCTACTCTCGATTCGTTACGCGATTAAGGCTATGGAAATGATTCAGCAAAAAAAATTCGGTCACATGGCGGCGCTTCGTGGCAATGAAATGATAGCCGTGCCACTGTCTGAGGTACTCAGCAAGAACAAATATGTGCCGCGTGACCATGAACTCATCAAGATAGCGCGGTTACTGGGCGTTTCTTTCGCCGAAGCCGAACCGTTTGAAGATTAAGCACACTAGGGGGATATTTTGGCCAACATCACGTTTGAGATAACAAAACACATAGGTATCGTTTCGGAATCCGCGAAGGGCTGGACGAAGGAATTAAACATGGTAAGCTGGAACGGGCGCGCACCAAAGCTTGACTTACGCGAATGGTCACCTGACCACGAGAGCATGGGCAAGGGCGTTACGCTGTCTGATGAAGAGGCAAAAAAGCTGTTTGAGTTTCTAAGTGCGATAATGTAATATTAGCCCGGCGACAGTTGAAGTTGCCGGGCTGTTTTTTGGTTTTACGCCCAAATTCGGCTAAATAGTTGTTGTAATTTCCCGTGTTTGCGTTATAATAGAAGGTAAGGCAAACTTAGGAGAAAAGCATGGCTGATATTGGTATTGATTTGGGAACCGCCAATGTGCTTGTTTATATACGCGGCAAAGGTATTGTTTTAAGTGAACCATCTGTAGTGGCCGTAAATAAGGATACAGGCAGTATTTTAGCTGTCGGCACTGAGGCGCGTCGCATGTTGGGGCGCACCCCCGGAAATATTGTCGCAATTCGCCCGTTACGTGAGGGTGTTATTTCGGATTATGATGTTACGGAGAAGATGCTCAAGTATTTCATTAAAAAGACGGCAGGGCGTTCGTTCTTGAAACCCCGCATATCCGTTTGTGTACCGAGTGGTGTTACAGAGGTTGAACGCCGCGCCGTTGAAGATGCTATTCACGTGGCGGGCGCACGGCAGGTATATGTTATTGAAGAACCCATAGCCGCGGCGATTGGCGCGGGTATTGACATAGCAAAGGCTTGTGGCAGTATGGTTGTGGATATTGGCGGCGGTACGGCGGACATCGCCGTTATATCACTGGGTGGCACGGTTGTAAGCACGTCACTTAAAGTCGCCGGGGATAATTTCGACGAAGCTATCATAAGATATATGCGCAAGCGTCACAACCTATTGATAGGTGAGCGCACAGCCGAGGATATGAAGGTCAATATCGGTATGGCGTTCCCGGGGACAGAAACAACGCGCATGGATGTGCGCGGGCGCGATTTGGTAACGGGTCTTCCGAAAACAATTAACGTAACATCTGATGAGATGCTTGAAGCGTTGTCAGAAGCCGTGACAAGCATAGTTGACGCCATACATACGGTTCTTGAAAACACACCGCCCGAACTTGCGTCTGATATAGCCGACCGCGGAATCATTATGACAGGCGGTTCGAGTCAGCTAAATGGTCTGGATAGGTTGTTGAAACACAAAACGGGCATCAACGCCGTTATCGCCGACGACCCCGTTTCATGCGTGGCTATCGGCACCGGTAAATACATTGAGTTTGTGTCAGCTAACAAGAAGTATATCACCACAAAATAGATAGGCGGTGTTTGTTTGATAAAGGGACTGTATATCGCGGGTAACGGTATGCTCACACAGCTGGAGCGTTTGAATGTTGTGTCTAATAATATCGCGAATGCGAACACAACGGGCTTTCGCCGCGACATTGTTGTAACCCAGAGCTTCTCAGAAGAACTCACCAGACGGTTGGATACGGAAGAAACCTCGCCGAACCCAAACAGCCGCAATGTCGGTAAGATTACCTACGGTGTGGCCGTCAACAACATTCATACCGATTTCAGCTTAGGCGCGATACGCCCGACAGGTGGCGCGCTCGAACTCGCACTTAACGGAAACGGCTTTTTTACGGTTGGTGACGCGCAAGGTCAGACAACAAGGCTCACGCGCGACGGTTCGTTCATGCTGAGTGGTGACAGGCATTTGGTCACGGCAGAGGGTAATTATGTAATGGGCGAAAACGGGCTTATCCAACTACCCGAAGGCTTGGTTACGATAAATGACAAGGGTCAGGTTTACGTTGGTGAAACATATATTGACAGATTAAAGCTCGTAGACGTAGAAAACACAGAATCATTGCGCAAATACGGTGACAATCTCTACAATACGACTGAACAGACAAATCTCACGACGTTTAACGGCACGGTTCAACAGGGCGCGCTCGAAAGCTCGAACATCAACACTGTGCGTGAAATGGTTGAGCTTATCTCAATCAGCCGCAACTACGAAGCCAACCAAAAACTCATACAATATTTCGACACGTCCTTAGGCACGGCAGTAACCGACATCGGCCGCAAGTTATAAGCTTTTTGATAGGAGGATGAAATGATTCGTTCACTTTGGACGGCTGCTACGGGCATGACAGCCCAGCAGAGCAATGTTGACACCATAGCCAACAACCTCGCGAACGTAAACACCGTAGGTTATAAGCGCGAACGCGCCGAATTTAAGAGCCTGCTATATGAAACAATGCGCCAAGCGGATTTAGACCCCGCAAACCAAACCGGTCAACCCGTAAATCTACAATTCGGTAGCGGCGTGCGTGTTATCGCCGTGTCGCGCTATTTCACACAGGGTAATGTCGCCACAACGGGCAACTTTATGGACTTTCTTGTGGACGGCAACGGCTTCTTCTCCGTTGAAACCTCCCCCGGCACTGTGGCTTATACGCGCGACGGTACTTTTAAAATCAGTAACACCGACAATGGCATTATGCTGGTCACCAGTGAAGGTTACCCGATTATGACAACAGACGGCGGTTATGTCATTATCCCTAACGACATACCGATACA
>CAZOVK010000066.1:0-12950 GCA_964583165.1 uncultured Defluviitaleaceae bacterium
TATCAGAAAGAGCCAAAACAGACGAAAATGTAGCGCTTATTCGCGACGCCATGTACTATCAAGTCGCGAAAGAAATCGGCTCAATGGCGGCTGTCGCTTCGGGCGAAGTAGACGCGATTCTTCTTACAGGCGGGATAGTCTTTGACCAATACGCCGTTGATTATATCACGAATCGCGTGAAATTTATCGCGCCTGTACACGCCTACCCGGGCGAAGACGAGCTGTTTGCGCTCGCCGAGAGCGTTCTTAGAGTATTACGTGGCGAGCAAAAGGCAAAGGTGTACAGCTAGAACCTAGCTGACCGGGAGGGTATGATTGAATCCTTTAATTGTGACGGGCAGTTACGGCACGGGTAAAACCGAGTTTGTGCTACAATACGCCTACCACTTGCGCAAACAAACAGACGAGCGTATCTATATTGCCGACCTTGACGTAATCAACCCCTATTTCAGAAGCCGCGAACGCCAAAGTCAACTGGCGAAAGACAACATAGAAATAGTAGGCAGCAGTCTAGAAAACAGCTTGGGCATTGACCTACCCGCTTTAAGTTTCGGCTTTGTATCCTTAATTCGCGCGGGAAAACCACTCATAGTTGACCTCGCGGGCAGTGAAAACGGGCTGAAAGTCCTCGCGGGCGTACATGATGAACTCGGCAAATATGATTTATGGTGTGTGGTAAACGTCAACCGCCCCGAATCGTCAGACGCTCAGAAGATGATAAACTTCGTCCGCCTTATTCAAGGCGTTGGCAACTTGAAAGTCACGGGGCTTGTTAACAATACCCACATGCTCCACGACACAACGGCCAATGACATTCTTCACGGTCAAGATGAAGCCGAAAAAGCCGCGAAAACTTTGGATATTCCCGTTACAATGACGCTTGTTCGCGAAGATATACAAAAAGAACTGGGGGATAGAATCAACCCTCCTACCCTAACATTCCAAAAGCTCCAAATGCGCGAATCATGGCAATGACAACAAATTAACATATAAAAATATGAGGTGATGGGCTTGGCTACTTTGAAAGTCAACGACAAAGCCTGCAAGGGCTGTTCACTCTGTGTTTCCACATGCCCGAAGAAGATTCTGGCGCTCAACACAAACCACGTGAACGACATGGGCTACAACCCGGCTGTCTGCACAAACCAGGCTGAATGTATCGGCTGCGCCATGTGCGCCGTGATTTGCCCGGACAGCTGTATTGAAGTGGAGGTGTAAGCATGGCAAAACAACTCATGAAGGGTAACGAAGCAATCGCGGAAGCAGCCATTCACGCAGGCTGTGACGCGTTCTTCGGCTACCCCATAACGCCGCAAAACGAAATCCCCGAATACTTCGCGAAGCGAATGCCCGAAGTGGGTGGCGTATTCGTTCAATCCGAATCGGAAATCAGCGCGATAAATATGGTCTACGGCGCGGCGGCGGCGGGCAAGCGTGTAATGACAAGCTCCAGTTCGCCCGGTATTGCGCTCAAACAAGAGGGTATTTCCTACCTCGCAGGCGCAAGACTGCCCGCTGTTATTGTCAGTATCTCACGCGGCGGCCCGGGACTTGGCGGCATTCTGCCGAGTCAGTCTGACTACTTCCAAGCGACACGCGGCGGCGGTAACGGCGACTACTACATACCCGTCTATGCCCCCGCAAGCATTCAAGAAGCCACTGACTTGGTTCAAAAGGCGTTCAACATCGCCATGAAATACCGCACGCCCGTGTTCGTTCTCGGTGACGGTATGCTCGCCCAAATGATGGAACCCGTTGAAATCCGTGATATTCCGCAAGAAGAAGACGATATAAGCTGGGCGGCGAATGGCGAAAGCGGCGAACGCGGTCACAAGAACGTCGTAACATCCGTGTTCCTATCAGGCCCCGTTCTTGAAGCGCATAACATCGCCCTACAAGAAGTCTACGAAGAAATCAAGGCCAAAGAGTGCATGTACGAACTCGACGTTGAAGAAGGTGACGAGATTCTCGTTATCGCCTACGGTACGCCATCACGTATAGCCAGAGGCGCAATAGCAGAACTGGAGAAATCGGGCATCAAAGCGGGTTTACTGCGCCCCATTACGCTGAAGCCGTTCCCATACGAAGCCTTTGACAACCTGCCTAAGTCAGTTAAAGCGGTCATTTCGGTTGAACTCTCAGCCGGTCAGATGATTGAAGACATCAAACTCGGTGTTGCGGGTCGCCTACCCGTCCACTTCTATGGTCGCCTAGGCGGCATGATATTCGAGCCGGAAGAAATCGCGGCTTATATAACGAAGATTTTGAGGGGGGAGAACAATGCCTAAGACAGTCTACGCCAAAAGCGCGGGTCTATCAGACACGCCGCTGTCCTACTGCCCGGGCTGCGGTCACGGCATTATCCACAAGCTTGTAGCCGAAAGCCTTGTTGAACTCGGCGTCCTCGGCAAGTCGATTCTGATTGCGCCCGTCGGTTGCTCCGTGCTCGCCTACAACTTCTTCGCGTGTGACGGCATTCAAGCCGCACACGGTCGCGCCCCCGCCCTCGCAACGGGCATCAAGCGCACAAACCCTGACAAAATCGTGTTCACCTATCAAGGCGACGGCGACTTGGCTTCAATCGGCACGAACGAGATTATCCACGCGGCACACCGCGGTGAAAATATCACAGTCATTTTCGTCAACAACGCCATTTACGGCATGACAGGCGGTCAAATGGCGCCCACAACCCTCATCAACCAGCGCACATCCACAAGCCCCAGCGGTCGCACGGTCACACAAGCGGGTCTGCCGCTCAAAGTAAGCGAAATGATAGCTACTATACCATCCGCTCACTACATAGAGCGCGTGTCCATTCATGATGTGCCGAACATTCGCAAGGCGAAAAAGGCGATTTTGAAGGCCTTCCAGAACCAAATCGACGGCAAGGGCTTCTCAATGGTAGAAATCCTCTCCACCTGCAATATCAACTGGAACCTTACTCCCGTTGACTCAATGAAATTCGTCAAAGAACAGATGATGCCCTATTATCCTCTCGGCGTTTACAGAGACGGGGGTGCTGAATAATGGAGAAACTCATATTTTCGGGTTTCGGCGGTCAGGGCGTTCTGACGCTCGGGCAAATTATCGCGTCAATGGCGCTTGAAAAAGACCTTAACGTAACGTGGATGCCCTCATACGGCGCAGAAATGCGCGGTGGCACGGCAAACTGCGCTGTCGTCATATCTGAAACAGAAATTGGTTGCCCACTCGTGTCCAGTAACGCCGACTTCGTGTTCGCGCTCAATGACCCGTCGGTTGATAAATTCATGCCCATGCTCAAATCGGGCGGCGTTCTCGTTGTCAACAGCTCAATCGTCACAAAAGACATTGCGCGTGACGACATCACTATCATTAAAATCGACGCAACCAATATCGCCATAGCCCTCGGCAGTGCGAAAGTCGCTAACATGGTCATGATAGCGGGCTACTTAAAGATGACAGACAAATTCACTCTCGAAGACGTAGAAGCCGTCATGAAAAAGAAATTTGCGGGCAAGAACGAGAAGTTTATCCCCATCAACCTGAGTGCGATTAAGAAAGGACTTGAAGAGATACAGTAGGTATCGAGTTAACGAAAAATTTCGTAACATTGCTTGACATAATCTGTTATCAGATGTACAATGTATATGTCATAAAACAAAAGGAGAGCTGCGAACTCTCCCCCTGTAGGCCATCAGCATGGTGGCTAACTGCTTTCTTCATCCTTGGTGAAGAAATAGCCGCCCGTCATAAGACTAGTTGGGGCGGCTATTTCTTTTTGCTGTCTTTGTTTAACTTCTGGTTTAGTTTCTCGTCTATCCTTTGGTTAACGATGTCTAGAATGCCGAAGATAAAGGCAGTTGTACCAAACATAACCGTAACAACCAAAGCGATAATAGCAATAACCGTAGAAAAATCGACCATATGTAACACCTCCCACTGAAAGTGCCGTAGGAGGAAGAAAGCATCCATAGTAGCGCCCCGCGCCAACAACTTATGAAAATTCTACCAATTTCGACATACAATGTCAACAGTAAATCATCCATAAACATACGTATATATTAGTAATATTACCAACATCAGTAAATCAAGGGGAGTGCAACCATGACAAACACATTCTGGGACGGAAGCCATGCCGCCCACAGACGCGTTGTATACAAAGGTGCCGGCTGGTCAGATTCTGACATACGCGGTAAGGTACATATCGGCATAGCCAACACATACGCAGAAAACAGCCCCGCGCACATAGCCATGCGTCAACTTGCCGAAGCCGTAAAACAGGGCGTGTGGGAAGCCGGAGGGATACCCGTTGAATTTGGCGTGCCTTCGACATGCGGTAATGTCGCGATAGGTACGGAGTGTATGCGCTATGAGCTGGCGGGGCGCGATACCGTAGCAATGTCCATTGAATTTGTGGCGCAGGTTCACCAATTTGACGGGCTTGTAGCCCTCGCTTGCTGTGACAACATCATACCCGGAACCATTCTGGCATCCATTCGCACGAACATACCCAGCGTCATCGTGACAGGTGGCCCCATGTTGCCCGGTGACTACAACGGTCAAAAGCTCATCACACCCGACATCAACATAGGCTCATTCGCGGCGGCGGAAGACATACCCCAAGATTTCGCCGACATGGAAAACGCCTGTTGCTCGGGCATTGGCGCGTGTGCCGTTATGGGCACAGCCAACACCATGCAAATTCTGACAGAAGCCCTCGGTCTGAGTCTGCCTGGCTCGGCAACAATCCCCGCCGTTTTCGCTGACAGAATTCGCGCGGCGCGTGAATCGGGGCGGCGTGCCGTCAAACTCGCTCAAGAACGCGTAACACCGCGCGATATACTCACAAAGGATTCGCTTGATAACGCCACGGCTGTCGATTTAGCCATAGGCGGCTCCTCCAACGCCGTTCTGCATATTCTCGCTATTGCTGAAGAGCTCGGCATTTCGTACAGTTTAGACGATTTTGACAGACTCTCGCACATACCGTGCATATGCGGCGTTCGCTCGGCAGGCCCATACTCTGTTGTTGACTTGCATTATGCGGGGGGCGTTCCTGCTGTTGAAAAAATCATTGAAGAGTATCTGCACACAAGCGCCAAAAATGTAGTCGGAACAACCCTAGCAGACGTACTTCAACACGCCAAACCTCAACTCGGCGGCGTATTGCGCCCCCTTGATAACCCGTGGCACACCGTATCCGGCTTAGCCGTACTGCGTGGCAACCTAGCTGAACACGGCGCAATCGTCAGAACCACAGGTGTAAAAGAGAACATGCGGAAATTCAGCGGCAACGCCGTCATCTTCGATGACGAAAGCACATGCGCTAAGGCAATTCTGAACGGTGAAGTCCAACCCGGCTCAGTGATTGTCCTACGTTATGAAGGCGTTTACGGCTCACCCGGCATGAACGAACTCATGCAGGCGACAGACGCGCTCATTGCACGTGGTCTTGACGACAAGGTGGGGCTTATAACAGACGGGCGTTTCTCGGGCTTTAACTACGGCCCCATTGTCGGCCATATCTCGCCCGAAGCTATGGAAGGTGGCAATCTGGCACTGGTTGAAACGGGCGATACAATCGTCGTAGACTGCGCCGAAAAGCGTTTGGAATTACTTGTCAGCGAAGATATTCTAGCCGAACGCCGCAAACTTTGGAAGAAGCCCGCTCCGAAAGTGACAACGGGTATGCTCGCGAACTATGCGCGTTGTGCCCTACCCTCACACCGCGGCGGCGCAATGCAAAGCTGGCGTTTGGATGAATAGGCGGCAGAAATTCATCATCTATGCAATAACCATATTTGCGCTCTACTTCTTCATTGCGGAAATACGGTATAACATTATTCAAGTAATTACGCCCCCCAAGCCCTCATCAACACCTACGGTAGTGAACCCCGGCCGCCCAATTACCCCTGTGGTTTACATGAACCCCGACGTGAACAGGGATTTGTTTTGGCGCGAAGATTTAGAGTTCATGCGCGACAAAATTCTGGCAACCCACCCACTGTTTGACCGAAAACCTCACATAAACATACCCCGCTATGACGAGAATGCCCGCGCAGATAGGCGCGCAACCTTCGTTAATGACTTTGAACAACTCATTTACCAAATACCCGACTTAAACGACGCTGGTATTGTCTTTGAAGCACAACGGATAATCGCGAGTCTCGGCGACTACCACTCAAAGCTCTACATGCACAGTGGCGAACAACTCTTTTTTCCGTTCATACTCACGGGTTTTGAAGAAAACCAATACATCTACCTAGCGCGATACCGTCACAGAAAAACCCTCGGTAAGCGCATAACCGCTATTAACGATATAAACATATTTGATGTCCTAAATCGCATAGCGCCCTACATATCAGCCGATACGGGCAACACCCATCACTTGATGAGTGGCGACTACATGCTGTCCTCCGCCGAATTACTCGCGCATGTGGGCGTTATAGACGACCCAGAAAGCGCCAACTTCACTCTAACAGACGAAAACGGGGAATCCACAACCATGTTTGTGAAATCCGTACCGCTTTTGATTTACACAACCCCATGGGCGGGCTGGGTTAGCGTGGTAGAAAACCCCACACGTTATGTAGACAAATGGCCACAACTCAAATATTACTATGAGTATTGGGATGACGACAATACGTTGTATTGGCGACACCGCTCCTGCATAGAGATGAACTCACGACCCATGAACAAATTCTATGATTCTATAATCGAATCGATTAAACAAACCCCACCCGATAAAATCATCATAGACCTACGCGATAACGGCGGCGGCTATCTCTACAACTTCGACAGTTTTGCCGTCCGCCTAATCACCCTAACCAGCCAGAATTCTACTCCCATTTATGTCATTGTTGACCACTCCACGCGCTCCCACGCCGTGAGCATAGCCACACGCCTAAAAAACCTCTCAACCCGCGTCACCATTGTCGGCACCCCCACAGGCGAATCTCCGATTTTCTTCTACGACCCCGCGGGCTTCGTCATGCCCCATTCCAAGCTCCCGTTCGACTGCTCGCGCGACTACATAAACAACACGCGCAACCGCAACTTTAACTCTAACACCCTCACGCCCGACGTCTATATCGAAGACAGCTTCGAAGACTACATCAACCAATATGACCGAATTATCGAAACAATCAAAACATTCTGAAAGGCGGTTTTTCAATGAAAAAGCTCATGCTCGCGCTACTTGCGTGTTGTTTGATTGCGGCATTCGCTTTAAGCGAGATATACCCCGCTGATACTGCTGTTTCCAAGCCAGAAACGCCCCAAGAAATCCCGAAGTCTATAGTTAGTTACATAGAGCCTGACGAAAACCGTAACTCCAAATGGATAACTGACATGGAATATTTACGGAATACAATTCTGGAAACACACCCACTTTTCGGTCATGGTGAGGTTGCTGACCCATTGCCGTTTACTAAAGAAGAGCTTATTAATCAACGTGAAATCTTCATTTCATCTTTTGATGACTTAATCTCACGCATACCAAGTCTGTCAGATGCTGACATCTTGTTTGATGCACAGTTGATAATAGCCCAGCAACTGCAAGATGTACATACAAAGTTGTTTTTATTTGGCAACGAGCAAGCCCCCTACTATCCATTCAGGTTTAAGGGTTTTGGTCTTGACCAGTATGTATATTTAGCAGGTGAAGGTTATGAAGAAGCCCTAGGCAAACGCCTTGTTGCGATTAATGGCATAGATATTCTGGACATATTGAGCCGTATAGCTCCATACTTTTCAACTGATAACGGTAATCTATATATATTCCTCAGCAGGGTTCTGGGTCAGCTATCATATGTTGAACTTTTGGCTCGTGTAGGCGTGGTGAACGGGATAGAACCGGCTGATTACACCTTCGTCAATGAAGACGGGACAACATTTGTTATTAAGGCGGAACCGGTTATTATTAACTATGATGACAACCCGTTCTCAAACTGGACAAAATTTTTACCGGACGAAAAGCTAACCAGATATTTAGACAAAAAGCCCGAGGTCAGATACTATTATGAATACTGGGAAGAAGAAAGTACTCTATACTGGCGTGACCGCTCTTGTTGGCCTATGGATGATTACTCACGCGTTGACCTGTTTAATGACATGCGTAAAGTACTATATGAAAACAAACCAAGGAAGCTCATCTTTGACTTCCGTGACAATATTGGCGGTCCAATGAACCATTTTGATGGGTTCTTACTGTCGGTAAAAAACGCTATCTTCTCAATCGACACTAAAGTCTACGTTTTGGTAAACAACAGCACAGCTTCAGCCGGTGTAGTTATGTCATCTTTTGCCAAAAGAAGATTGAATAACATTACTATTGTCGGTGCGCCTTGTGGTCAAGCGCCCATGACTTTCGCCGGACCTTTGGACTGTTCGCTTCCCAATTCAAAAGTAAAGTTCATGTGCGCGAAAGCCTATTATAGTGCCATGCCTGATATTGATTACCCTACAAACACCCTCATGCCCGACATCTACATAGAAGATAGCTTCACCGACTACAAGAACCAGTATGACCGCGTGATTGAAACAATCAAAGCCTACTAGGATTTTGTAGATTTGTGCAAATTTTCCTCTTGCGTTTTTGACGAAAATTCGATATAATATCTCGGGTTAAAATCAAAATCGCAGGAGGAAAAGCAATGAGAAGAGTTATTCAAGTGGAGGAGCGTCCGCCGCTCAAGGAGGCGTTGCCGCTCGGCTTCCAACACCTGTTCGCCATGTTCGGCGCGTCAGTTCTGGTTCCGTCAATCTTCGGCATCAATCCCGCAATCGTACTGTTTATGAATGGTTTGGGCACACTGTTGTTCATGTTCCTGACCAAAGGCAAGGCCCCGGCGTTTCTGGGCTCCAGTTTCTCATTTATTTCACCGGCTTTGATTATCATAGCTAACCAATCACTGGGTTATCCCTACGCGTTGGGCGGTTTCGTGATATCAGGGCTTTTATTTTGCGTATTCGCACTCATAATCGGCAAATTTGGTTCTGACTGGATTCAGTTTGTCTTGCCGCCCGCCGCAATGGGGCCTGTCATCGCACTGATTGGGCTGGAGCTTGCGGGTGTCGCGGCGCAAACGGGCGGTGTTCTCATTCAAGAGGGCGTGGCAATGGACATGCGTTATGTACTCGTCTTTGTCGCAACTCTCGCTGTCATGATTTTCGGTTCGGTATTGTTCCGCGGTTTCTTCGCCGTCATTCCGATACTGATTGCCATAGTTTTTGGCTATGTACTCTCTCTAATCGTCGGCATTGTCGATTTCTCAGCGCTTGAAGGCGCGGCGCTCTTCGCTCTGCCAAACTTCCAACTCCCACAATTCAACCTTGACGCAATCCTTATCATCATGCCCGCAACTCTGGTCGTCCTAAGTGAACACATCGGTCATCAGCTCGTCACCAGCAAAGTCGTCGGGCGCGACCTTATTAAAGACCCCGGGCTTCACCGCTCCATGCTCGGCGACGGTCTGTCAACAGCCATTTCGGGTATGCTCGGCTCCGTTCCGACAACTACATACGGCGAGAATATCGGCGTTATGGCTATCACAAAGGTATACAGCGTATGGGTTATCGGGCTTGCCGCCGTTATCTCGATTGTGTTCTCGTTCATCGGCGTTGTCAGCGCCGCGATTCAAACAATCCCGGGGCCTGTCATGGGCGCCGTCAGTTTCGTTCTCTATGGCATGATAGCCGTTTCGGGCATTCGCTTGCTCGTTGAATCGAACGTAGACTACAGCAAATCGAAGAACCTCATGTTGACTAGCGTTGTCCTCATTGTCGGCCTGTCCGGCATTGCCGTTCAGCTTGGCAATGTTCAATTGCGCGGTATGGCTCTCGCGACAGTCGTCGGTATGATTCTAAGCCTTATATTCTTCTTAATCGAAAAATTCAATCTCGTTAACGAAAACTAAAGAATAACACACCCAAATTCGCGGACAATATCTTTGGGGTGATAGAATTGTCCAAGAAAAAACAAAGCATGAGCGATAAAGCGGAAGAAACCAAGCGCGAATCCAATAAAAAGGACTTGCCGCTCGGCATACCGCAAAAGCAATAAAAAAAGCCGTTCCCGATTGTTCGGGAGCGGCTTTTTTATTCCATTCTAGAACCCCGTCTGTGGCAGAACTGTCATTGTTACCGTTATCGTCAGCGTTTCCTTGCCGTCGCGTATAAGCTTAACTTCTACCTTTTGCCCAATCTCTGTTGCGCCCACGGCTTCAATGAGTTGCTCCTTTGTCAAAATCGGCAAGCCGTTAAAGCCTGTGATTACGTCTGTGCGCTTTATGCCCGCCGCTTCGGCACATGAACCTACCACAACCGATTCAACAATCGCGCCCGCCATAGGTAGGTTAAACTGCTTCGCGAATTGCTCTGTCATGTTAGAAACCGTGATGCCCAGTTTCGGCTTAGGCGTTGCGTTCATCAAGTTTTCGAGAATCGGCTTTGCTGTGTTTGACGGTATCGCATAACCCGTACCCTCCGCATAATCGGGGGAATTAGGGTTGCCACCCGGATTGATTTGCGCCAGCTTCGCCGTTGTGATACCTATGACCTCACCCTTTATGTTGATAATCGCGCCGCCCGAGTTGCCCGGGTTTATGGCGGCGTTGGTTTGAAGGACGGTTAAATCGGCCATTTCTGTTGTAATCTCGCGGTTTTTAGCACTTATCATGCCGTTTGTGGCCGTAATGCCCTCGCCGTTTGCGTTACCAATCGCAAGGACTATATCACCCACCCGCGCCTTCTCAGAATCACCAAAGGATGCTACAACCACGCGGTTAATGCCTACCTTAGACAAATCGGCCTTGCTGATAGAAATTACGGCCAAATCAGACACTACTTCCTTACCGACAAGCTTCGCGGCCACGCCCTCAGCGCCTGAAATTCTCACGGTGACGCCTGAAGCTCCGTCTACCACATGCGCATTGGTTGCCACATAAACATAGTCATTGTCTTCATGAAAGATAACGCCCGAACCCATGCCGTTCCCCTCAGCGGGTATGTTCAACATCGATGTAACATTGTACTTTGTTTCAATCACAACAACCGACGGCTCTACACGTTCTATCAAATCGGCGTATCCCTCGCCCTCGGTCACAACCACATTCCCCGAGGCAGTTGGTAATGCGTCCTTCTCTTGAAAACTGAACGGCTCACGTGGCTGTTCCGACGGCGCGGGCACAAAGTAGTGTTGCGCGACGGGTATGCCCAAGCCTATCCCAAACCCCAAACTGCCGCCGCCCAAAACCGCCGCCAACGCCACAATCGCAACAGTCCTGCGTAAGCGCGAAGCCCCACGCTTCTTCGTCTGGTTCTTAACTGTTTCACTAATCGCCGCAGAAGCCAAAACAGGGCTTGATTCTACTGCTACAGGGGTCGGAAACTCGGTTCCCGCACTCGCTGTCGTTGTCGAAACTTCAACAGCAGGGGTTACATCACTGGTTAAAGCCAATTCTGGCATAGGCGCAACCTCTGCCGCCACTTCAGGCTTTTTCGTGTATAAATCACGGCTGATTTCCGCTTGAATACGCTCTAAATCGGTCATATCCTCCATATATTGAGGAATATTTCTTCTGCCCATATCTTCTCTTTGTTCGTCCATATATATCCCCCTATTACCAAAAGTATTTTTTAAGTAATCCTAAAAACTCGTCCCTTCCGAATAATTCTGAACAGTACCCGAAAGCTCCACGCTGTTGGTCGTGCCACGTGACGTGCGCATTACCTTAAACGTCACCGTGCCACCCACGCCCGATTGCTCCAGTTGCAACATCAGCGCGTCAGCCGTGAGAACCTCGACGCCATTCACGGCAACAATGATGTCGCCCGCTTTCATGCCCACATTCGCCGCCGTGCCACCCTTATAAAGCCCATTGACATATATGCCGAGCGACGGCAGGTTATACAGCGCCTTTAGGTTTTCGGTTATGTCAACCGCATCAATGCCCATGTAGACCTTTTTCACGATGCCCGTCTTCATAATTTGGTTGGCAATGTCTAATACCTCGTTTGATGGTATCGCGTACCCCACGCCCTCAATCTCTGTCGCCGTGAGTTTCGCCGTGTTCACGCCGATAACCTGACCGCGCGAGTTAGTGAGCGCGCCGCCCGAATTACCGGGGTTGATTGCGGCGTCTGTTTGAATAACATTAAGCGTAACTCCCTGATTATCCGTCAGCTTCTTATCTACAGCCGATATAATGCCAAACGTCGCCGACTTACCGTGCCCCAGTGAATTACCGACAGCCACAACAGGGTCACCCACGCGGATTTTGCTAGAATCCGCGAACTGCGCCACAACAACATTCGTAATACCCGCTTTTGCCAAATCCTTCTTATTCACCGATATAACCGCTATATCCGAATTAGAAACCCCGCCCACATAACTCGCGGGAATCTCCGTCTTGTCGTCAAACGAAATACTCGCTTTGTTCGCGCCCCTCACAACATGATAATTCGTAACAACATAAATCTTCTCGTCGTCCTGCTTGAAAACAATGCCCGAACCCGCCGACGGCACCGAGCGGACTTCGTTAAACCATGTCGTCTGCTGTGTCATTACATTGATACTGACAACACTCTGCTCTACGTCCTCAAAGACCTGTGCAACGGAGAACCCCCCCGCACTCTCAACCCCTGCCATCATCTGCGAATAACTTGACGCATACTCCTCCGCGCTGGCTTGAATGTCAGAGAACGTCGGAACGGATTCAAACTGCCTGTTAAACTCCTCAATCGTGAGGTACTGCTCCAAGTTGGCGCGTTCCTCCGCCACAAACTTGCCTTCCGCGTATTTGTAGCCCATGGTCGCGCCCAAACCCGCACCCGCACCAAACGAACCCGCCGTTACAATTAAACAAACCGCAACCGCGCCCAGCGTTTTTAAAAACTTCCGTTTCGGCTTTACGGGCGGCGTTGGTGAAAAGGTTTCATGGTTAAAGTCGTACATATCTGTTCCCCCT
>CAZOVK010000067.1:0-12650 GCA_964583165.1 uncultured Defluviitaleaceae bacterium
CTCGATTGCGCGTTCCATTTATATAGAAAGAAGTTCTGGAGCCACGTCGCCGTTGCCGCCCTCTATAACTACGGCGGGTCGCTCATTATGATTATACCTATTGTCATGATTCTGAGTTCCGCGGTTGTGGCGATTGCGGCGATAGAAAGCGGTTTTATTGCGTTCGTTATACTGTTGGCGGGGCTGATTCTTGCGTTTGTGATAATTCAAAGCGCAGTGTGCGCGGGCACGTTTCGCCTTACGCTCATGCAGTTCTTCGGAGAAGACGCGAAGGCAAGCCGTGCCGTTACCGAGGGGTTCAAGCACATACCACGGCTTATCGGCGTTGGTTTTGCGCGCGGTATATTGTACTTGGTTTCATTTTTAACGCTTTTGCCCGCTCTTTGGGCGATGGAGAACGTGGGCGGCGGTCTTAGCTTTATATTATCCAGCTATCTCAACAGGGGCGCATTTACTCAAGTGTCTTTCCTGCCCGTTTTGCTTATCAACGGCGCGTTGTTCGGGATTGTGTTTTCACTGGTGTCAACTTTTACATCCCTCGCCGACTACGTAGCCATGTATGAACGTATTTCTTTCTTTAAGGCGATTAAAAAAAGTATCGCCCTTGTAAGCGGTTACTTTTGGAAGATGTTGGGCATTCAGGTTTTATTTTCTGCCATATCGTTTTTGATTTCATATCTGCTTTCGTCGGGGCTTCAAATCGTGATGGTCATGGGCGCGGTGTCTGACAGCTTTGGCGCAACAATGATTCTATCATCAGTCCTCAGTTATCTGGTCAGTTTTACAATCGGGTTGTTCTTAGGCCCTGTACAAAAGATTCTCTTGACTGTGGTATACCTAAACCGCAAGCTGGCGCGCGATGGGTTGTTGACCGATTTAATGTTATTCGCTATACATGAGCGGGGTTAATATGACATATCGTGATTGTGTTGAAAGCGTCCTCGGTAATCCCAAATACAGCGAGTTCTTCAAACTCAAAGACAGATTGGCGGAGGACATCAAACGCCGATTCTTTGAATGGCTCGAAAACTTATTCCGTAAAATCGACATAGACGTGCGCTTTGCCCCTGATGAAGCGGGGGCGTATCCGAACATTCTGACGATAATTGCGATTGTCGCGGGTTTGGTTGTCGTGACTGTCGCGATTATTTGTATTGTGTATTATGTCAAACGCCGCCGCCGTCCCGTAACGAAGGACATATTGGCACAATTGGAGGGCAATGAGATAACCGTTTCTGATTTGGTTGAGGGTAGCGATAAATATGCGCGTGAGGGTGACTTGCGCTCGGCTGTTCGATATCGCTTTATCGCTTTGCTTTGGATTATGCACAAGAGCGGTTATATGAGTGTAGCCCCGAGTGCGACAGAGAAACTTATCGTGCGCGATATAAAGAAACAACGCCCCGAACGCGCAGAGGTGTTCACAGACATTATCGCGCTCTTACAACTCGCATGGTATGGCAGGCGTGAAGTCACTGACACGCAATACAATGCTTGGCTCGCTTGCTTTAACGACATGTTCAGGGAGGTGAGCGGTTTTGCGGCGGCGGTCAATCAAAAAAGCTGAGGTCGTTCTCTTCATTGTCCTAGTTATAGTTATTGCGGTAGCGGCAGTTTATTCGTCTTATGACGCGGGTAGGGGTCAACCGCCCTATACGGTGTTCTGTACGGGCGAAGAGGGCGTTTCTGTTTTGTATGAGAGCATGAAACTATATTATAATAAGAAACAATCCGACGTAAAAATCGCGTATGCGCCCACTGAAGATTTCAGTATGCGTGACGTAATGATAGTCATTGCACCAGATAGCTTCTATTTTGAGGATTTGAGAGGTTGGGTAGAAGCGGGCGGGCGGTTAATCTATGCGCCTCTAGGTGAACAAAAAGCGCCGTACTTAAGGACATATGGGTTGGGTGATGTGTTCACGATACCTGCTGAGATGTTGATAAACTCGACGTTTATGGAGGACGGCGATTACTCGGGCGGTGAAATGCTTATCAACCTAATAGACGCTTGGGGTTATGATAATATATACTTCAACGAGTATTATCACGGCTTTGTTGCCGAAAAAGGCGGCATGTGGCAGGATTTGCCCGTTGGGTTTAAGGTCTTCGTCATCCAACTATTCATCGCCGCCGCCGCGTTGATTCTTTATCTGGGCAAGCGCTTCGGCAAGCCGCGCCCCTATTATGAAGAAGAGGAGCGCACGGAAAATGAGTACATTCTCGCTCTCGCGAACCTGTTTCACCACGCCAAACGATGGCAATGGGCGGCCGATTTGCATTATAACAGCGTGATTGCGTCGGCGGCGCGAAATTTCGGGGTTACAGCGGGGTACGCGAAAACCCACATACGAGAGATGTTCGTTGAACGCGGGCTTGACACAACTTTACTGGACGAAACAATGAAGTATATGAATGAGCCGAAGGGTCGCAATATCAAACGCATAGCCGAAAACTGCGAAAAACTAAAACGTGCACTCTATTAAAACTACCGCCTTTAGGCGGTTGCGTTTCGGAGGTTATCATGATAGAAAAGGGTTTCACAAAATACGTAGCGGACAAACTTCGTGCCGAAATCGGCAAGGCTGTCATCAATCAAGAGCAGTTAACGGACATGGCGTTATCCGCTCTGCTCACAGGCGGGCATGTGTTACTCGAAGGTGTGCCGGGTTTGGCAAAAACCCTCTGGGCGCGTGCGCTGTCACAGGCACTCGATGTGCCGTTTAAGCGCGTCCAATTTACATCTGATTTAATGCCGTCGGATATTTGCGGAACGCGTATACTGAATCTGGAGAAGAACGCGTTTGAGGTCAAGAAAGGCCCGCTGTTTACGAGCCTGTTTCTGGCAGACGAAATCAACAGAACGCCTCCTAAAACCCAGTCGGCGCTACTCGAAGTCATGGAAGAACGCGCGATAACGATTGACGGCGAAACATACGTCCTCGACGAGCCGTTTATGGTTGTCGCGACACAAAACCCGCTCGAATACGAGGGAACCTACCCGCTACCCGAGGCGCTCACAGACAGATTTTTGATGAAATTAAATGTAACATACCCGGGCTTGCAGGCGGAAAAACAGGTGCTCGCTATGTATCACGCCGGTTTTGAGAGTAAAAAACTGTCAACGGCGCATATAGGTCGTGTTTCCAATGCCGACGAAGTCCGCGCTTGTCGCGAAGAAATAGCGCGGGTCATTGTTGACGACGGAATCATGAACTACATTTTGAGTATCGTGGAAACGACGCGTAGGCTCAATGTCGTAGCCACAGGCGCAAGCCCGCGTGGGTCGATAAATTTGTTGTTGTGCGCCAAAACCTATGCGGCTATCGCTGGGCGTGACTATTGTGTGCCTGATGATGTGCGCGAGCTTGCTCCGGCCGTGCTTAGACACAGAATCATGTTAAAGCCCGAAGCCGAGATTGACGGGCTTACAACAGACAGGGTTATAAGCGATATTCTGGGCATGGTCAAAGCCCCACGGTAAAATCAGAAAATGAGCTGGCTTGACCGGTCGTTTTTGGCAGGTGTTTATATGGGTTTGGGTAAGAATTTCATTTTAACCGAGTGTATCGGCGTCGCTCTTCTCTTGGTTTTGGGCGTTCTGCTTGGCGGCGCTTCTGTTTGGGTGTTCATTGTGTATCAGGCGGCTGTGTTGGCGTTATTCATAGCTGATGTTATCGTTTCGCCCCGAGCGCGACACTTTACTGTAACGCGCCTCCACGAGCAAAAACTGTATTTCAAAACGGACAACGATATTGTAATCAGCGTACAGAATCGGTTCAGCCAGCCCATGCGCATAACTGTCAAAGACAGCCCCATTCCGCAGTTTGAGCCGAAAAAGCTCACCGATACACAAACGGTAGGCGCGAACGAAACGGCCGATTTCACGCTTTCTGTTTTGCCACTCAAACGGGGCGCGTTCGTTTCTGAACTCGTGTTCTTGCGGTTTACGGGCGTTTTGGGGTTTTGTCGGCGTGACATTAAGGTGAAAGCAAAATCGGACTTACTGGTATACCCTAATCTGCGTGATTTGAGCAAATATAGACTGATTATACAAAAAGACAGACTGTTGAACTTCCAGAATCGCGTTGTGCGTATGAAAGCGGCGGGGCAGGAGTTTGAAAGTCTGCGCGAATATGTGCCGGGTGACGATACGCGCCATATCAACTGGAACGCGACGGCGCGATATCACGATGTTATCGTGAACAACTACCAACCAGAGCGGAACCAGCCCGTCATGGTGCTTGTTGACGCAGGGCGCGGCATGACATACTCTGTGCGCGGCTTCTCAAAACTCGATTACGCAATCAACGCCGCTCTGATTCTGGCCGATATAGTGAATCAAAGCGGCGACTTATCGGGGCTTCTGGTATACAACGAATCCGTGCGCTCTACAATCAGCCCCGGTAAGGGGGCAAGCCACAGAAACAACCTTATGGAGGCCCTATACAGAACCCACGGCAGTAACGCGACATCAGACTACGAGGCCGCGTTTTTAGAGCTAAACCGCGTTCAAAAGCGGCGAAGTCTGGTCTTCATCTTCACAGACTTCGAGAGCATGGAGGAAGCCGAAGACTTATTGCGCCAACTTCCGCTGATTTCGCGTCGCCATCTCCCCATTATCATCTTCACCAAAACTGAAAACGCTCAGAAAATTATAGACTCACCCGACAGAACAACAGGCGCCGCGTTTGCCAAAGCCGCCGCGCTCAACTATCTGTCAGAACGCGCGGAGCTAATCCGCCGCCTGGGCAGAAGCGGTGTGAAATGCGTCGAAACAGAAGCGGAGCAATTCGCCATCACGGCTGTTAATAAATATCTGCAATACAAGATGTAAGAATAACAAGTTATGATTGACAAAATGATTAAACAGTGATAGGATAAAAAAAGAGAGAGTGCTGGTTACACTCTCCCGCACAACCGCTTAAAGGCGGTTAGGTCAGCAATTACGGATGTCTAGATAATCGCCGCCTAATGCTATTTCGGGCGGCGATTGTTATGTACTAAAATCAAGACGATAAGTGTAGCGAAAGCTACAGCGAACATCAATGACTCATATACACTCATGGGCGACCTCCCTTCAAACGAAAGTCAGCCAACCCTACCAACCTAAAAGCATGTGCAAGCAAATTATAACATAAATCGACATATAGTCAATGATGTTGTTTCCAAATGCGAAAAAATATTATTGACAAAATGCTTTAACAGTGATAGGATAAAAAAAGAGAGAGTGCTGGATACACTCTCCCGCACAACCGCTTAAAGGCGGTTAGGTCAGCAATTAAAGACGTGTAGATAATCGCCGCCTAATGCTATTTTGGGCGGCGATTGTTATGTACTAAAATCAAGACGATAAGTGTAGCGAAAGCTACAGCGAACATCAATGACTCATATACACTCATGGGCGACCTCCTTTCAAACGAAAGTCAGCCAACCCTACCAACCTAAAAGCATGTGCAGATATATTATAACAGAAATCGACACGCAGTCAATAATATGGTTCCTAAATACGTAAAATGTTCTTGTGCAACAAATTATAGCACAAAACGACATATAGTCAATGATGTGTTAGTGTGGTATAATCTATATTGATTGAAAAGTATAAGAGGAGAATATCAATGTTAGATTACCATCTGCATACAAACAACAGTCTGGACGGTTTCGACTCAATGGAGGACATGATTCGCGCGGCGGCTGATTTGGGATTGTCAGAAATGATGATTACCGACCACGCGGACTACTCTAGCAGGCGGAGCCGTCCTTTTGTTATCGATTACCCGCCGTATATTGAAGAATATCGGCGTTTGAGCGCTAAATATGCCGACAGAATAACGGTGCTTTTGGGCGCGGAGGTCAGTATCGGCTCGAATATCTTTAAGCAGAACAACGAGTTTGTCAAGAAATATCCGTTTGAGTTTGTTATCGGTTCGGTGCATGGGATTTTAGGTTCAGAGCTGTACATGGACGGTTATTTCCCCGGGCGCACGAAGGATGAGGCATATACGCTTTACTTTGAGGAGATGTTGCGCGCTGTTAAGGTGAGTGACTTTGACGTATTGGGGCATATGGATTTCATACCGCGTTACGCGCCATATGAAGACCGTGACCTAAACTATGAAGATTACCAAAACATAATTGACGCGATTCTGGAGCACTTGATTAAAACAGGGCGTGGGATTGAGATAAACGCGAGCGGTTTCGGTTACGGATTGGGGAAACTGCACCCACAGCAGGAGATTCTGAATGCCTATAAGCGGTTGGGCGGCGAGATTATTACAATCGGTTCTGATTCGCATAAAACTAAGGACATTGCCAGATATTACGCCGAATGTGAGGAGTCGGCGCGTAAGGCGGGCTTTACGAAGATTTACCGCTATAGAAACAGAAAACCCATATAAGCGGCAAACTACATTATACGAAAAGGCGGGCAAGAGTATGCTCGCCTTTTTTATAATTCAAAAAGATTTAATAAAAGGCTTTACAAGTTAATAATTATGTAATATAATAAAAACATACAAGTAATATCGAAATATGGGAGGTACATATGAAGAAGCTCTTAAAGGGTATCACAGCAATCGGTTTGGCGGCAGGTCTCATATTTTCGGCGGTTTTGCCCGTGTCGGCGGCGAGTATTGAGACGGGCGCACGTGGCGCTCAGGTCACTTATGTACAAAAGGCGCTCAAAGAGCTTTCACTATATGATTACGATGAGATTACGGGCTTTTACGGCCCCGTGACTGAAGCGGGGGTTGCGGCGTTCCAGAAGGCCAACGGTTTGGAGGCTTCGGGTATTGTTGACGACGCGACAATGAACGCGCTCAAAGCGCAAGTGCCGCCGACGGAAGCCGGGGTTTTGAACCTCGACGGCAAAACCGTGGGGGCGCTCAATTGGTATTCAGACGCGCAATACATATTCGCTAAAGAAACAACGGCGCTTGTGACAGACGTTGAAACAGGCAAGAGCTGGTACATGATGAGGACGTTTGGTCATCACCACGCCGATGTTGAGCCGCTCACCCAAGAAGACGCAGACATCATCAAAGAAGTCTGGGGCGGCAAGTGGAGTTGGACGCGCCGTGCCGTCGTGGTTGAAGTCGGTGATTATGTTTTGGCGGCGAGCATGGTAGCCGTACCCCACGCGGGGCGCGATGACAAGCCAGCACTTGCGGTTGTATCGAACCTTTCGGGTGGATACGGCACAGGTCAGAACCTAGACGCGGTTAAGGGCAACGGCATTGACGGCGTAATGTGCATTCACTTTCAAGGCAGTAAAATTCACGGCACTAATGTTGTTGATAAGCAACACCAGAATGCCGTCAGCAAGGCAGCGGAGTATCTCGATAGTTTGAAATAGTATTACTAGGTGGCGGCGGTAGCCGCCTTTTTGTTGCTAGATTGTAATCCGCGAAGCAGTCTTTTAAGCATTTGGTATTCACCACGCTGAAATTCAAATCCGTTGGTTCTCCATTCATCTAACGCTTCACCATAGCTGTATACTTTGAAAGCATTATAAACGGATATAGCGAACATGAAAGCGCTTGTGCGGGTTTCAAACACTGGTTCAACAGGTGTAACCAGAGATAATTGATTGCCAGATAGGGGAGAGTTGGGAGAACAACCAATTTCAAAAACCCTTAAATACATTTCGTCACCGTTCGTTTGAAAATCTAATACATAAGAAATGTTCTCGCTATGCCACCTAATACAGCTATTAGTTGCATCGTTGATTAACAATTCACAGGTAGCGCTTAATAGCAAAGAGGGAGCGGATACACCCCCTATATATGAGCTTGAGATAGAGATTTGTCTGTCTTCCGATTCAATCACTGCAAACAGCCAGCCATTCTCAATACCCGTTATCTGAAAGTCCACATAATCCACAAGTTCACCGCTTTCAAGGGACTAGCGACCAATCACGCCCCAAAAAGCTGGTCGAAGCGCGATAAGAGCACGAAATTCCCGCGGACTTTCAGGCTCCCCACCATAAACGCCTTTTGCGCAGAGTGTTTGCCGCTTAGGACTTCGTACCATACCTTGTAGTCCGAAATAATCGTCAAGTCAGGGCTTTCATGCAAACCAGTGTCAAAGCGCGCGTTGATGCCGTCAACTGTGATGTAGCCGTCGAAGTGTTCGGCCCCTGTGATATTAAGCTGAAAAACCGCATTTAAACCGTTGGAAAACTGCGGCTTATAGCGGTGTATCATAGATTTTGTCTGCTGTAAAGTGGTCACGGGCGCTTGTGCGGCGGGTGTTGTTAGAAACTCGCGTGGGGTGACGGGGGCGTTCGGTACGTTGTTCACCTTCGCGCCGTAAAGCCGCGTGAGTTCGGCGATGTCACTGTCGGGTGTTGATGTTGACGCGCCATACTTTTTGAGCAGTTCCTCCATAGTGGGGGCGGCCGCTAAAATGGCCTGTTCGGCTTCTGATAGTTCGGCGGCAGAAGCCGCCCTTGCCGAAGGTTGCGGGTCGGGTATGAGGTACTTTCTGTTTTGTCTTATGAACCTATAGTAGTCCTCGGCCTGTTTCTGCACTATTTCTTTGAGCGTTTCTGCCATGTCGGCGTTTGTAAACGGCGGGCTGATTACGACGCGTTGGGCTTCGTATGCGCCAAGCTTTGTGATAACGCGTGTAACATACTCCGATGCCGCCAACGCGTTATCGGTAAAGTCAGACGCGCCGATTGTCATAATAGGCAGCTCGCGAAGACCGTTATTGCGCCAGACGGCATTCAAAAACGCCTGCACCGAGAGTGACGGCGCAAGCAAACCCGCGTCATACGCGATTACCACGCCGCGACAGTCAACCGTGTGTTTGGCTATACCCTCCAAAATGACGCGCATTTCAGAGGAGGGTTTTGTTTCGAGATTCGATATGTCGGCGACGGCTATTGTCAGCCCAAGTTCCGTCAGCGTTTCGGTGACGGCAGTGAATGCGGGTGTTATGAACGCTCCGCCGTCTGTGATTGCTGTAACCTTTATCATAGAAACACATCCTTACATATCAATCTTTAATATTACCGTTTTTAATCGGAAAGCGGCGGCAAGGTTTCTGCTTCGAGCCACGCGCTGAAGAATTGCGAAAGGCTCTTGCCATAGACGGCTTCGGCTGTCTGCATAAAACCTTGTGGTGTGGACGATTTGAAGCTGAAATCGACATAATACCGTTTCAAGAACACCCCAAACATCTCGTCGCCCATTTTATTTTTAAGCGCATAGAGCATGAGCATAGGTCGCACATACTGTATGCGGTAATAATCACCCCACGTTCTGTAGACATTCAGCCCGAACAGCACAGACTTAGGGGTAATGGCGGGCAAGTCGTTCACCAGTTTCGCGTATTCATTCTGCATGTTGGCGTCGAGTTGTTCGGGTGTCAGGCGAATGGCGTATTGCAGATATTGGCAGAACATTTCATCAAGCCACGGCGACTGAATCTGGTCATTGCCGACAACATTATAGAATAGCTGGTGAGCGACTTCATGGGTCACTACTGTCAGAGCACGTTCGCTCATGAGCGCGTCTGTGTCTACGAAAACTATTTGTGGGTACTCCATGCCGCCCGATATGAACAGCCCCGCTTCTACGATATTGAGGGTTTCATACGGGTAACTCCCGATTTGTTCAGAGCAGTACGCAAGCGCGTCGGCGGCGGCGGCCAGAATGCTGTTCACGTTCCGCAGATTCGAGTAGTAGTAGAAATTGACAGAAAACCCACCCGAAATCAGTGTCGCAACCTCATAATCGCCCATTGCGAGCGCGAAATCACGCGTCATCTTGGCTTGGTAGGTCAAAATCTGCTTGTCTTCGCTGACAGAAGCGTTTATGACCTCACCCGTCGCCGCGATAGTGCAATCGGGTGGGGCGGTGATTTTGACCGTATAGTTAGAGATGTTCGTAAAAAACGGGTCGCCAGCGGGGTAATAGGTGTCTAAGTGCCAGCCGTCATTGTTACGCACTGCCGCAACAGGCAGGAAGTTACCGAGCCACATGGCTTTCTCGTTCGCGCCCGTTCGGTGGTTGATTCTGGGTATATACGCCTCAAACTGCATGGTGATTTCAACGGTGGCTTGTGGCGTGAGCGGTTCGGCCAAATCAATTCTTAGAATGGTGTCGTCACAGGTATATTCGGCCTCTTCGCCGTTCACCGTAACGCCCATGATATTCATATAACCATAGTCAACGCCGTTAGCGTAAATCTTCTGCTCGAAATTACTGTAGAATGGTTTCTGGTAACCCTTGCGCTCGGCGGGGTTTCGGAACGCTTGCAGAAATAACCTGAAAAACAGCGTATCAGTCGGTGTTTCGAGCCTGTTTTTAGCCGTGACCTTCTCAATGCCCTTGACAATGCGATTCTTCGTATCTATATCGAGGGAAACTTGATACTCGTTGTATTTGAGAGAGTCCTCCGTCGGTGATGTTGACTGTAAAGGCGCGGGTGTTGACTCTTGCCCCGTATTCGGGGTGTTTGTCGGCGAAGGCGTGGGCGTATCTTTCTGAACATTCAGCACGGGAGAAGTTGTTGGTGACGGGGAGTCTGAGGTTCTGTCGGCGCGTAAATACCCATACGCGAGAAGGCAGATAATCGCCACAGACGCGATAATCAACGCACTTGTTCCGATTTTCAGCATAACGCCCTCCTTTCGACAAATTTATATAAATAAACTGCTTGAAAAATTCAAGGTTTCACTGTAGAATATCTATAGTTTTCCAATATATTATACCATAAACCATGTCTTTGTAAATCATAAGATTAAATTAGCTAGACCTTTATTATATTACAAGGGAGAATATATGCGAAAAATCGTTCTTACAGGCGGCGGAACAGCAGGTCATGTCACGCCAAACCTAGCGCTCTTGCCGCAATTGCAGAAGCTTGGCATCGATGTCAGCTATATCGGCGGCATAACGGGCATTGAAAAAGATTTAGTCACAAAGGCGGGCATACGTTACTATGGCGTGCCCGTCGGAAAGCTTAGGCGTTATATCAGTTTCAAGAATTTCACAGATGCGTTTCGCGTTGTGGCGGGGTTGGGCGAGAGTGTGAAGCTGTTGAGAAAACTTAAGCCTGATGTGGTGTTTACGAAGGGTGGGTTTGTGAGCGTGCCCGTTGTTATAGCGGCGCGGTTCTTGCGTATACCCGTCGTCATTCACGAGTCAGACATCACGCCCGGGCTTGCGAACCGCATAGCCATGCCGTTTGCGACAGCCATATGCGCTACCTTTCCCGAAACAATGGAACACCTGCCGCCCAACAAATCGGTCCTAACGGGTTCGCCCATACGCGCCGAACTGTTTCTGGGCGAGCGACACAAGGGCATTGAAGCCCTCGGCTTCACCCATGACGCAACCGTGTTGTTGATTATGGGTGGCAGTAGCGGTTCAGTAAAAATTAACACGGCCATACGCCAAAACCTAGACACACTCACGCGTGACTACGGTTTTTCTGTCGCGCATATCTGCGGGAAGGGTAATATCGACGAGAGCCTAAGGGACAAACCCCGCTACAGCCAGTTTGAGTATATATCCGACGGGCTGAACGACGTTTTAGCCGCCGCGAGCCTCATAGTTTCACGCGCGGGTGCAAACTCGATATGCGAATTCCTCGCGCTCAAAAAGCCACATCTGCTAATACCCCTGTCGCTCGAAGCCAGCCGCGGTGACCAAATCGCCAACGCCGCGTCATTCGAAAGGCAAGGGTTTTCGGCCGTCTTACAAGAATCAGAGCTGGACAACCTATTGACAGCGATAAAACAAACCTTCGACAACCGCCACACCTACCAGAACAACATGGCAAAAACCCACCTAACAGACGGAACCCGCGCCGTTTTGCAGACAATAATGAAGAATATGGGCACTTTCTAGGCATATACAACCGAAACTACTCACCAACACAATAAGGGCGGCTTAAAACCGCCCTTATTCTATGTATATCAACCTAAACTGTCTTATATCATCGCATTCTTCTGTGTATACTTCTTGAACAAATCATCCACGGCTTCACGCAACAAAGAACCTTCTTCAATGGACTCGCGCTTGGCTAAGTCAGCCAACATTTGAAGTTGTTCAACAGAGTAGAAACTTGTCTTGGGCGTGAGTCTTTCTTCACGCGACAAACAGGCCTTATTGCGCCCCGATTGTTTCGCGCGGTATAATGCGGAGTCTGAACGGCGAATAAGCTCGTTGGCGCGTTGACCGTCATCAGGATAGAACGCCACGCCCGCGCTGACAGAAACAGACAAATCAAGGCTCTTGAACCTCTCTGCCTTATAGGCGTTAAAGTCAAGCCCGCGCACAACAGACGTCGTAAACAGGAACGCGTCCTCTTTCTCTACCTCGGGCAGAAGCACATAGAACAAATCCCCGCCACACCTATAAAACTTGGCATTCTTTGGGAAGGACTTCATGAGGTGATTGGTCAGGACGCGAATTACCTCGTCCCCTACAGTTGAACCATAAGTCTCATTTATCATAGCCAAATGGTCAATGTCAATCGCCACTAAAGAGGCTTCCGTTATCCGCTCGTTCGCTATCAACTGACCTAAGTCTTGCTGAAGCATATCCAACGAACCATACTCGTTGCTTTCAAACATAAAATTCCCTCCCGAAAATCGACCGATATTACAATATCCTATAATATTTATAATATAAATG
>CAZOVK010000068.1:0-12405 GCA_964583165.1 uncultured Defluviitaleaceae bacterium
ATACTATTGAGATTATATCGGGGCTTTCGGAAAACGAGATTGTCATAGCCGACGTTTCAACCGTAAAATAATAGTAAGAGAATCGCAGGATTTATTTGCTTGCTATTTTTTGCCGTTTTGTTATAATAGAAGAAGAAAAAGCTGGGTAGGAGTGGCATTATTGACAAACGTGTTTATTCTGTCTAATGACATTATCTTTCGGACCAGTTTGCTGGAGGAATTGAGCCGCGACCGCTCTTGTTTTGTTCGCCCGGCGACTGATGTTATATCCGCCGCGCAATTGTTGGTTAAGAACGACCCGAATGTCATGATTATAGACGTTACGACCCAAAATGTGACGGATGCTTATTTGTATACGTTAGTCACGAAGTTTAATCTTGCTGTCTTTATTGTGAAGGCGGCAGTGCTTGTATCATTCCCGCGTACCGGCGTTAAGGACTATTTCACAAAGCCGATAGCCAATAACGCACTATTGATGAAGAATATGTGTGCGGACATGATGATACGCATAAAGGCGTTCGAGAAGAAAAGCCCGCCGCCCACATTTTCGGACTTTCGCGATGCCGTTGGTGAGAATGACAAACTGGTTTTCATAGCCGCGTCAACGGGTGGCACTGAGGCGTTGCCTGTTGTTATCAGAGAATTACCCGCCATGTGCCCGCCAGTGCTCATTGTTCAACACATGCCGCCGATTTTCACAAGCCAATTCGCGGACAGGCTGGACAGATTGGCAAAAATACGAGTAAAAGAGGCCGCCGACGGGGATTATTTGAAGAAGGGGTTAGCACTGCTTGCGCCGGGCGATTTTCATATGAAGCTGGTCAAGCGCAACAGCAAGCTGGCTGTCGTCTGTGAAACGGGCGAAAAGGTGCATGGTGTTAGGCCGTCAGCCGATGTACTGTTTTTGTCGGCAGTACCGCTAGTCAGAAGCAACACATTGAGCGTGATTCTGACGGGTATGGGCGTTGACGGCGCGAATGGTATGCTACAATTTCACCAGAAGGGCGGCAAAACGATAGGGCAAAACCGTGAAACATGCGTAGTCTACGGTATGCCTAAGGCGGCGTTCGATTTAGGCGCGATAGACTACGAATTGCCGCTTGACCGCATCGGTAAAAAGATAGCGGAATTGATATAACCAAAGAAAAAGTTGGAGGAATAATGGTAACATTTGAAGATATAAAAGCAAACAATAAGATAGACACATTTATAAAAAAAGGCAATGAATTGCTGGGCGTTCTGGGTTACACCGACCACTCGGCAGCACACACCATGAAAGTGGCCGTTGTTGCGTCAGAGATTTTGCGTGAACTGGGGTTTGACGCGCGGAGTATTGAGCTTGCGTCAATCGCTGGTTATATACATGATATCGGCAATGTCGTAAATCGTATCAACCATGCGCAAACGGGAGCGATAATGGCGTTTTCGATTTTGAACGAAATGGGCATGGAACCTGTGGAAATCGCGACGATTATTGCCGCAATAGGTAATCACGACGAAGGAACGGGTGAACCCGTAAACCCCGTAGCCGCGGCACTCGTTATAGCCGACAAAACGGACGTTCGACGTAGTCGTGTCAGAAACAACAACTTCGCAACTTTCGATATACATGACCGCGTGAACTATGCCGCCCGTAACGGGCGCGTTGTCGTTGATGTGGACACACGTGAGATAACACTGGGTTTAGATATAGATATAACAATCTGTTCGGTGATGGATTACTTTGAAATATTCCTTGGGCGTATGATTATGTGTCGCCGCGCGGCAGAGTTTTTGAAAATGCGTTTCAGCCTTGTCGTCAACGGCGCGAAACTGCTGTAGGTGATAATATGGAAGGCATTATGATGTCAGCGCGCGCGAAAATCAACCTGAGCCTTGACGTAGTGGGCAAGCGCGCCGACGGCTACCACGACTTGCGGACGATTATGCAGACACTCGAACTGTCTGACATGCTTACAATTCGCAAGGTGTATAAGCCGAACTATTTTAAGTGTGTAACGAATGTGAAGTTTCTGCCCACCGACGGGCGGAATCTTGTGGTTATTGCGGCAAAAGCGTTAATGGAACGATACGAAATCCCAACAGGGATTTTTATTAAGCTGGACAAGCAGATACCCGTTTCGGCGGGGCTGGCTGGCGGCAGTGCCGACGCTGCGGCCTGTTTGAAAGGGCTTGTTAAGCTGTTTGACTTGCCCGTTTCTGACGCTGAGCTTATGGAAATCGGCGCAAAGATTGGCGCGGACGTGCCGTTTTGTTTGACGGGTGGTACATGTTTGTGTGAAGGGAAGGGCGAGATTATCACGCCTTTGTCACCACACCCACCTGTGTATATTGTGCTCGTGCGCCCACATGTTCATGTGTCAACGCCGGACGTATTCAAACGCCTAAAGCTGGACGCAATACAAACCCGCCCCGACATAACGGCGCAAATCAGCGCGATTGAAGCCCGTGACATACTCGGCATAGCCTCGCAATTCGGGAATGTGTTAGAGAGCGTCACAGCCGCCGATTACCCGATAATTGAAGAGCTCAAACAACTCATGCGCGAGATGGGGGCGTTGAACGCCGTCATGAGTGGTTCAGGGCCGACAGTCTTCGGATACTTTGAACGTAAAGAGAGCTGCCGCGCGTGCCTTGAACGCGTGAAACAGCTCTACCCGAATATCAAAGAGTACCGCATGACATCCATCCGTAACTAAATCTCAACCAAAACCTGTAACTGTCGTTTGCTGATTTCAAGCAGGTACTGTAACTGGGCTATCGCTGTCTGTTGCGCATTGCCCATACGTCGCAACTCGTTGTATGCAAGCTTTAGATTGGGTGTGTCGTGAAGTATTGCCTTTTGTGCCTTGTGCAAGGCGCGAGAATCCTCAGTTAGCTCCAATGTTTTCATCAACTCGTTTGACAAATTCTCATAGTCCTTTAGGAATATGCAATAACTGTTAATCTCAGTGCTTGACAGGCTCCTCTGTGAATGCGCGAACAGCTCCATTGTTGACTGAATTCTTCCGTAAACCAGGTTTTTTAGGCGTAACAGTGCGGCGATTGTCTTATTGTTTTTGTCAATTTCTGTGAAGATGTTATCTATATCGAATGGTGTGACGGACATGAGCTGACATATAGTATTACGCGCAACCATACTCATAAGAAGACTCTCACTATAAGAAACGCTCGAGAACATTTCAACTGCTGTATTCATAAATCCATCCTCCTTTGTGATTGCTTTTGGTTTCTAGTATTATTTACCGTGTATGTGAACGAATTGTGTACGTATCATGAACTTTATGTAACCTTTGAATTAAAGGGAACGGACGCGCAATGCGCGCCCCTTTTTTCCCAAACATCTAAAATACCTAAAACATGCGCCCGCCGCCGGACATCATGAGAATCAGAATCAGGAACAACATACTGTTGTCGCCCGCGCCTCCCATCATTCCGGGGTTCATTATCATAAGCATCAGCAGAAGCATCAGTGTGTTGTCGCCCGTTTGAGGTGCGCAGCCCTGACCCATTGGCATAGGATTCATCAAAAGCCCTCCTAGTTCATTTTCCGAAAATTTGCTATCGGTAATACATATTATGAAAATATATATAAATATTGCAAGTCCGCTACAAAAAGGATAAGCGGCAGAGGAGGAAAAGATGAGAAAACTCTACATTTTATGGACGAGTGACAATGCACAAACCGCTCATTTCATGGTGTTTATGTACGCGGTTAATGCGCTTCGATTTGATTGGTGGGATGAAGTCACAATCATTATTTGGGGTTCGTCGGCGACAATCGCCGCGCATGATGAGAGCATTCGGCTGAAAATCAAAATGGCGCAACATCAGGGCGTCAAGGTGTCAGCCTGTGTAGCTTGCGCCGAACAGCTCGGTGTTGCCGATGAATTGAGAGAGCAGGGTATTGAGATAAAGCCTTGGGGCTTGCCGCTGACAGAGATTTTGCAAGAGGGTTACCCGCTCATTACTATTTAATACAGATTGTCCATATAATTGTTACACATACAGCTTGTATCGGGCATATAGTATAGAAAAAGCTCAGGGTGATTCTATGGGAAAAGGGTATTTGATTGTAGAATTGCGCACGGGTGAGGAGGCGCTGCCCATAGCGAATGCTAGGGTAGTCGTAATTAACAAGGTCAACCAGACCCTATACGATGTGCGAACTGACGAGAACGGAAACACCGAGCGGATGGAGATTGTCGCGCCAGACAAATTTCACACACTGGACCCGGCAGACCCCGGGCCGTATTTTAACCTCGTTGACGTTTATGTAACGGAAGATGAGAATTTCTTTCCGGCTATTCTAAAGAATGTGTCGATTTTTGATACAGAAACAAGTATCCTGCCGGTTAATTTAGTTCCTCGCCTGTCAACCCCTCGTGGCTTTTCGGGCGCACAGGAACTCGAATTCCCTACTGTGTTCGGAATCGACTTTGAAGATGCGTCGTCAGAGGCCGAATGGAGCAACACGTCGCCAAGAACACTTCAGGAAGTCAAAATACCTGAATACATCACTGTCCATCTGGGCAGGCCGAGTGCTGACGCGCCGAATGTACGCGTGAAATTCATTGACTATATCAAAAATGTGGCGTCTTCAGAAATTTATCCGACATGGCCCGATGCGTCACTGCGCGCGAATATCTATTGCCAGATTTCTTTGGTATTAAACCGTGTCTACACCGTCTGGTATAGAAGCCGCGGCTATGACTTTGACATCACGAACTCAACGGCATTTGACCAGTATTTTGTGTATGGGCGAACCATCTTCGAGAACATCAGCCGCATTGTTGACGAGATTTTTAACGTGTTTTTACGCCGCGCGGGGCGCAGAGAGCCGTTTTACGCCGAGTATTGTAACGGTACGACGGCTACATGCCCTGGTTTATCGCAGTGGGGCACAGTAACGCTCGCTAACCAAGGCAAAACGCCGCTTGAAATCCTCCGTTCGTATTATCCGAGGGATATTCAACTCGTAGAAACCAACTCATTTACAACGAATGTAGAAACCTATCCCGGTACGCCGCTCAAAGTCGGTTCATCGGGTCCCGATGTCAAGCTCATGCAGGATTTCTTGAACCGTATCCGTGCCAACTTCCCAAATATCCCACAGATAAAGAACCCAAGCGGTCTATTTGATGCGGATACTGAAGCCGCCGTTAAGGCTTTCCAGAAAACATTCAATATCGCGCCCGATGGTATTATCGGTAAGCAGACGTGGTATCGTATTACGAGTATCTATGTCGCAGTGAAGAAACTCGCGGAATTAACAAGCGAGGGAGAACGCATGGACATTGGCGCATACCCGCCGACATCTGTGATTCGAGTGGGTTCCCGAGGAGAAGACGTTGTTGAATTACAATTCCTTCTCAACTATATAGCCGAATTCTTCTCTACAATACCGACTGTTATCGAGGACGGTTTGTTCGGCCCAACAACAGAAACGGCCGTTAAGGCGTTCCAGAAGACTTTTGGGTTGACCCCCGATGGCACGGTTGGCCCTCAGACATGGAATAAACTCTATTCAGTCTACAAATCCATCCGTGATGATGTGAACGTGCCTATGCCGCCAACTCCACCGTCGCCGTCAAACCCCACTTACCCGGGCACGCCTTTGCGCGTAGGTTCACGTGGCGAAAATGTGCGGCTCATGCAAAGTTATCTGAACACGATAGCGGGCAAATACCCGTCTATACCGAAACTCACGGCTGACGGCGTGTTCGGCCCCGGCACAGAGCGTAGTGTAATTGCGTTCCAACAGCAGTTCGGGCTTGTTGATGACGGTATAATCGGGCGTACCACATGGGATAGGATTGTGTCGGAGTATAACAAGATTCAACAGGGCACGCAACCACCCACGCCGGGTAGCCCGGCTTATCCGGGTACAGCCTTGCGTGTGGGTTCGCGTGGTGATGATGTAAGACTCATGCAAACCTATTTGAATGCAATCGCGAACACGAACCCGGCAATCCCTAAGCTCACGGCTGATGGTGTTTTCGGCCCCGGCACAGAGCGTAGCGTTATCGCCTTCCAGCAACAGTATGGGCTTACACCGGACGGTATAATCGGGCGTAGTACGTGGAATCAGATAGTCGCCGAATACAACAAGACGCAACAAACGGCTAAACCGCCTTATCCGGGCACGGCTTTACGTGTTGGTTCGCGTGGTGACGATGTGCGACTTATGCAGAGTTACTTGAACTTTATAGCAAACAGCTACTCGAATATCCCTAAGCCCTCGATTGACGGCATTTTCGGCCCCGGCATGGAGGGTAGCGTAACGGCATTCCAGCGCCAATTTGGGCTGACACCAGACGGCGTAATCGGGCGGCAGACGTGGGAGAGTATCGTGAACGAATACAATCGTCTGGGCGGTGCGCGTATGATGATGCAAGCGCTGTTCTTGCGGAAAATGTTTGTCGGTTTCTAGCGCAATTCCGGTTTTAATCGACACTTTTCCTTGCCACAACAGGTTGAAGCATCTGTGATTGTGTCTTCGTCAACTGTCGTTAAAACATGGAATTGCTATAAAGTAATACCAGTGCTTGTCATAAAATATGCCTCCAACTCGTACATTGTATAAAAGCATGTACGGGGGAGGCATTTTATGAAATCAAGTATTAAAAAGGTTGACGCAGAGCCGCGCGGGCTAGTTATGAGTGTCGGAATGGGCGTTCTCATGGGTTGCGCGCTCTGCTGTATTGTCATTATCGCCTGCGCGTTGTTGCTCACATACACTGGCATGTCAGAGGACGCGTTGCCGCTTGTTATCACAATAACCATAGCCGCATCAGCGATTTTCGCGGGGTTTGAGGCGGCGAAAGGCGCAGAAAACAAGGGCTGGCTCTGGGGTGTAGCGGCCGGTGGGATTTTCGCGGTATTCCTTATCGCAATGGAGATGTGGGTTCAAAAAGCCGTCAGCGTGGATACGAAAACCCTGACTTTGCTAGTGCTCTCGCTCACGGGTGGCGGGCTTGGCGGCGTGATAGGTATCAACCTAAGAAAATAACGGAAATTCTGCTTGACAAATCGGTCTACATGATATAGACTAGTCTATATCATGTAGACCGATTTTTTGTTTGGAGGGGTTTATGAGTAATATCACTATGACCGAGTCGGAGGAACGACTCGCCGAAATAATCTGGCAACACGCGCCATTGCATTCGCGCGAACTGGTGGGCATCTGTGAAGTGCAACTTAATTGGAAGAAGAGCACAACTTATACCATGCTTAAACGGCTTGAAGAAAAGGGGATTTTCTCAAACGATGGGGGCACTGTCACGGCACTGCTCACGCGCGAACAGGTCAGCGCACGCCAAAGCCGCGCATTTGTAAATGAGCGGTTCGGCGGTTCTCTGCCCATGTTTCTGACAGCGTTTACAAATGAAGGTCGGCTCAACAAAAACGACATTGAAGAACTGCAACGCCTAATTAACGAACACAAGGAGGGCTAAATGGAAGCGATTTTCTTGCAAATCTTGAACATGAGTATTTCGGCTTCTTATGTGATTCTGTTTGTTCTGCTGGTGAGGTTGTTGCTCAAACGTGCGCCGCGTGCTATGATGTTCATTTTGTGGGCGGTTGTGCTGTTTCGGCTGTTGTGCCCGTTATCGTTTGAGAGCGCGTTTAGTTTCATGCGCGTAAACCCTGTTACGGTTAGGCAGGATATAGGGTTTGAAGCCCAACCGCGCATTTCGAGTGGTGTTCAAGTCATTGACAATGCCGTCAACACGATATTGCCGCCCGCCACGCCCATGAATAGCGCGAACCCCTTACAAATATGGATTTTCATAGGTACATGTGTCTGGGCAATCGGTCTTGTAGTGTTATTGTTAATTGCTGTCTGGTCGTCAATTAAACTTGCTATAAGGCTTCGCGGCTCGAAACAGATTCAATCGGATATTTTTATATCTGATAAGATTGACACGGCGTTTGTTTTCGGTCTGATACCGCGCATTTATCTGCCACAGGGAATAGCCGAGCACGAAGTACGTTACATCATCATGCACGAACGCGCCCACATACGCCGTCTTGACTTCATTATAAAACCGTTGTTCTTCTTTGCCGTTTCGCTTCACTGGTTTAACCCATTGGTATGGCTCGCATTCGCTGCCATCTCACGCGATATGGAGCAGGCTTGTGATGAATACGTCTTACGCCGCATGGGCAATGGTGTGAAAAAGGATTATTCGCGCTCGCTTTTACGCCTTGAAAGCCGCCATCTTTACGTAAGCCCACTCGCGTTCTCAGAGAAATTCGCGAAGCGTCGTATCAAGCATGTGCTGAATTACAAGCGCCCTGCCTTTTGGATTTCAGCGGTGGCTTGTGTGATTGCGCTTGTGGGTTGTGTAGGTTTGGCCTCGAACCCCGCGACAACTGAACCGACACAGACTACCGAACAAACGCTGACTCAATCGACACAACCCATTCAGCCAAAACCTTCCCCAACCTCCAATACCGTAAACGATTTCGCGCAGTCTTATATAAACGAAGAAATGACCACATCTTTTATAAAATTTACTGACAGTAAGATAACGAAACTGGAGAAACTCGCGACACTGGAGAACTTCCCGATACCTGTTGAACTCTGGACACTCGAATACCGCTTAAAGCCGAGTGACCTAGAAATCGCTATCCGCGCCCTTGACCGCCCATTCGAGGATGGTTGGGTCACGGAGGAACGAACAAGCTTCGGTAAACCCATCATACTGGTCAAGAATGACAACGGCAAGTTATCATACCTTGGCTGTATGGGCACGATAAACACTAACCTTGCATACGCGCCCGGTCAGCGCATTGCCGCACGTGAGTATCTGGAGAGTATAGGTTGGCTAAAGCGCGAAACCTATGAGGGGGAACACGCTATTATTGCTTCGACGATGTCGAATGGTGATGCGGTTCATATGCTCTTGTCACAACCGTATGGCACTGGTTATGCGTGGTGTGTCGAGCGTTCGCTTGATACAAACGGCAACCTCTACTATGCCGTACCCGAAAATGAGATTGACGAACCCGAAGCCGCGAATGGGCTGTGGATAAGCCCCGTCCGCTCTAACCCAATGGAAGCAGCTAAAGCGTTCTTCCGTTCAGAGAGCGGTTTTGGGCAATGGCCCGCTAAAGACAGCGACTTCTATGAGTGGGAACCTCCGAATAGTAACATCTTGGAAAGCTTCTATGAAGTGCCATCGAGTAGCTATTTTGGACGGATGGCAGACTTTGACACCGTCGAAGGCACCTTCAAACTCTATCGTCACCCGAATTATCCGGATTTATATGATTCATATAAATTGTCAGACAACGCTATCTACGCCTTTTTGCCCGATTTCACGCGCGGTATAGTAAACAGGGAAGAAGTCACGCTTGATGAGTTTATTGAACATATGGACAAAGATAATATCTTGGCTTGGGCACGAAGCGGTAGGGTTGAAATCCTTTTCAGCTTGAAGAAATAGGCATCAAAAAAGGCAGTCACGCATAAGCGCCTGCCTTTTTGTTTAGGGGACGAACCATTCCGTAATGTTTCGGTAGATATTGTCAGCGGCGGGTTTGATGTCGCCATATATGGCTTTGCCTGTAAGCAGTACGTTGTTGCGGTATGCAATCCCAATTACGGGCAGTTCGGCCGCGATATAGTCTTGAATGTCACCGATTGCGGCCTTGTACGCTTCGTCACTAACAGCCGAGAATGCCACCGCAAGTAGCGCATCCATCTGTTCGTCAGCATAACCGAACAGGTTGCCGTCCGTGTCCTCTGTTTTTGAATGTAACATAAACGTCAAATCGGGAACAAGGCTCATGTTGAAGCCACAAACAGCCACATCATACTCGCCGGCTTCCATAGCCGCGCGGAAATCTTCAAACGGCTTTTCAACCAAAGTGACTCTAAAGCCAGCCGCTGTCATGTTCTCATTCAGCATCTGCGCGATTTTCTTGCGCTCAATATTCTCGTCATTGACAAGGAGGGTAACTTCGGTACCGTAGGTAATCATACCTTTCGCAGATTCGATATTAAACGCGTAATTCTCCGTCGGTTTGTACAGCCATGATTGAGGCGAAATCGGCGTTTCGGCGCGAACCGCATAGTTAGAATAAACCGTAGAAATAATCTCGTCTGTGGGTAATAACATCGCAATCGCGGCGCGAACATTCTTATCCTCAAACAAAGGTTTCTTGAAATTGAAGCCCACACAGTCAAAATATGTGCCCGCATAAGTCGTCATGTTAATGGGGCGCTGGTCAGAGAAACGGCTCCAGACAGAGATGTTCGAGTTCAGCACGTCCATACGGCTTTGCTCAAACGCGAATAAATCACTCGCCGAATCGGGCGTGAATAGACAGCGCACAGTTTCTATGTAGGGCTTACCCCCAAGCGCTCGGTCTGACGCTTTCAACACAAGCTCACGCACAGCCGTGAAGCTCTCAAACTCATATGCGCCATTGCCGAATGGCTTTAAATCGCTGTCAGCGTTGTTCTTATAATAGTGTTTGGCAATAACGGGGAACATGAACAGATACATAAACGCGCCGAACGGCTGTTTGAACGAAATTCGCACATTTTCAGCATCCATTGCGCTGTAGCTGTCCAAATTATAGACAACCTGTTTATAGTAAGCATTCTCCGGCGCTTCACGCAGTGTATAGAGTGAAAAAACCACGTCATCAGCCGTTATCGCCGCGCCGTCAGACCACGTAATCCCGCTTTTTAGGCGCAGAATCATGCTCAAACCATCAGCCGAAACGTCAATGGAGCGCACGAGAACGGGGTTAGGTATGGGCTTTAGGTCTTCACCGAGTATCACGAGCGGCTCAAACATGAGCTTCAACGCTTCAGCAACTGACGCATCACGATTCAACAGCGGGTTCAGCGTTTCGGGCATCCGCATGGCAATGGTCATTGAGCCACCAAGCGCGGGGGTGGGTTCGGGCGTTGGCGTTGGGGTGGGTTCGACCGCCGAGGGGGTAGGGGAGGGTGACGGGGTAATTTGTTCTGCCTGACAGGCGCCCAAAATGACACACGCGGCAAGCAGAGCGGCCAATATCTTTCGTATCTTCATTTGTTCCTCCGTTATCTAAACATCAATAAAACCTTATAAATCTTCATGTTCGTATTCACTCGTGACACGAAATTGCGCGTTTCGACATAGGGTATGTCATTCAAATTACCGCTTGCGTCAAGCCAACTGTCGAGTCGTGACGGCCCTGCGTTGTAGGCGGCTAGTGCCTTTTCTGTGTCGTCGTCATATCTATCCATCAACATTCTCAGATACGCGCAACCCAGTTCAATATTAACCTTTGGTTCAAAAATGTTTTCATAGCTATAGCCCTTAATGTCATAATAAGACGCGAGCCAATCGGCCGTTTCGCGTGTGAGTTGCATAAGCCCACTTGCGCCCTTGTTAGACACGGCGTTTTGCCTAAACTTACTCTCTGCATGTATCACCGCGCAGACAAACGCGGGCTCAAGGTTATAACGTCTGCTGTATTCCTCAATCAAATGGCTGTATTCAAGCGGATAGAAACGTTTGATACCCAGATAACCCATAACCGTTACGATTATACATAGTATACCAAAAGCGATTAACCACTTCATCTTCCGCAAATCCCAAACAATCGTCATTTTTGCCGCCTATTGCATTAAATTTCGTGCATGTTCCGTTACAAAGTGTGTGAGTGCGCCCAAGTCATTGTTGTTCTCAATCACTAAATCAGCGTATGGCAATAAATCCTCCAGTGGCGTTTGGGCGTTCAGACGCGTGTTTACCTCGTCATAACTCAAACGGTCACGTGCCATAATACGTCTTGCCCTCACGTCAAAGTCAGCCGTCACAATCCAAACAGGCCCGCAAAGCTTGTGCAAACCCGCCTGAATCAAAAGGGGCGCGTCAAGAACGACCATAGCGTAGACGTTTCCGACACTCGCGCGCTCAATGTCCTTGACATGCCGCCTGATGATGTGAGTATGCGTCAGTTTTTCGAGTAGCCCAAGTTTTTCCTTGTCCGCGAATACTATACGCCCCAGTGATTTTCGGTCAATCTCTTGCTTCTCGTTAAGAATGCCCGTGCCGAACGCTTCCACAATGTCATGATATGCGGGTTGTCCGCGCAATATGATGTCATGTGCGGTTTTGTCAGCGTCGAGCACGAGCGAACCCATGCCGCGCAAAATCTCCGCGACAGTGGATTTACCCGCGCCCGACAGTCCCGTTAATCCCAGAGTAATCATCTATCACTTCGTTTCAAACCAACTTCTGCCGATTTTCACATCAGCCAACAAAGGCACGCGCAATTCCGCCGCGCTCTCCATTTCTTCATGTAGAATCGCCGCCGCCTGTTCCGCAAAGTCTTCGCGGACTTCAAGCAACAATTCATCATGGACTTGTAAAATCAAACTCGCGGGTATCT
>CAZOVK010000069.1:0-12069 GCA_964583165.1 uncultured Defluviitaleaceae bacterium
TTGGTTTGAATCTGATGAAGTAGATATAGATGCAGCGGCTAAAAAATACCAAGAAGCCGCGATACTTATTAGCGAAATGGAGAAATATTTGCGGACAGTCGAAAACAAGATATCAACAATTAGTGATACGTTGCGCTAAGCATGTCGGTTTTTTTTCTAATTTTTTCCATTGTAGTTCTACTGTTTGGTTTTGTTGTACTGTTTGGCGCGGTTGTGACGACAATAATCGCAATTTCTTCAAGAAAAGTGTTTTCAGAATTGTCATAATTTAACACTAGCACAAAAAACGGAATCCGCAAAACGCGGATTCCGTTTTTTCACGCCGTTATCACGGCTTTTATCATTCGCGCACTCTCGTCACGTAGAGCAATGACCGTGCCCAACAACTCATACGCGCGCAATTGCCCACTCAGACTCACGTGAACCGCGCATCCCGTCACGCCCGGGCAGAAGCCCAGTTCCATCAGCCGTTTCATGCCACGTGGCAATTCCACAATGCGAAACGGCTTCCCTAGCGGTATGTCGGGCAATTCCAGTACGTTTAACTCCATACACATCACCAATGTATAGTATGTATTGGGACTTGTTGTGGAGATTGACATAAAACCAATATTTACGCGAGTAATGCCTTGATTCTGTCCATACCTTTTTCGATTTCTGCCATACTCATGGGGTAAGACAGGCGAATGTGGTCGGGGGCGCCAAAGTCTGCGCATGGTACAACGACAACGCCGGCTCTATCAAGCATTACGTCGGCTAGGTCAGCGGCTGTGTTAATAAGCTTACCGCCGATTGTCATGCCGTATGTCTTTGTGCAGTCAACGAATAGGTAGAACGCGCCCGCGGGCTTAGGGGCCGTCAAAAGCGGGATTTCTAACAGGCGGTCGTAGATATAATCTCGGCGTTTCGCAAATTCTTGGCGCATAGCCTCAATCGATTCATGCTCAGAAAGCGCGGCAAGAGCGGCTTTTTGGGTCATACTGTTGATATTAGATGTGCAGTGGCTTTGAATATTCGACATAACCTTAGCTATAGCCGGAGGAGCCGCCGAATAACCCACGCGCCAACCTGTCATGGAGTGGCTCTTTGAGAAGCCGTTAATGACTATGGTAAGGTCGAAAATTTCTTTACCGAATGACGCGATACTGACGTGTGAAACGCCTTCGTCATAGATAAGGTGTTCGTAGATTTCGTCTGAAATGACGATTGTTTCGTGTTTTACGGCTACGTCGGCTAACGCTTTGAGCTCTTCTGCCGAATAGACAGAACCCGTCGGGTTGTTGGGCGTATTGATGAGCACGGCCTTTGTCTTAGGCGTAATTGCCGCTTCAAACTCTTCAGCCGTCATCTTATAAGCGTTCTCGGGTTTTGTGGGCACAAACACACAAACACCGCCGAACAGTTCAACAATCGCCGAATAACTAAGCCAATACGGAACGGGTATAATAACCTCGTCACCCTCATTCAAAATAGCCGCAAAGATGTTGTTCAAGCAGTGTTTCGCGCCGTTTGACACAAGAATTTGCGCTGGGGTATATTCCAGCCCGTTTTCTTCTTTCAGTTTCTTGCAGATGGCTTGACGCAGGGGCATGATGCCACTTGCGTCTGTATATTTCGTGAAGCCTTGCTCAATAGCAAGTATTGCCGCGTCTTTGACGGGTTGAGGCGTGTCAAAATCGGGCTCGCCGACTGTGAAACTGCAAAGGTCGTGCCCTTCGCTCACCATTTGTTTCGCCTTCGCCGAGATAGCGAGCGTTGATGACGCTTTAAGCCCTAACGCACGTTTGGATAATTCCATATAATCACCTCATAATTAGTATGTAATACTGGCTTCGCTTGATTTTGACGTCCATTTTTGAAGTCAGTATAATTAAGATAATTGCCTAATAGTATATTAACAAATTTTGACTAATTTAGCAATTGAAATATACCGCGAAATTTGTTATTATATACAACGACAGAAGGAGAATATATGATAATAAAATCCGTAACACTGGAAGCCGTGGGCGTTGTCTTAAAACAATACCCCGAAACGGGTCTGCCCGAGCTTTGTATCGCGGGGCGGTCGAATGTCGGAAAGTCTTCGCTCATTAACGCTCTCGTAGGGCGAAAGAGCCTTGCGCGAACGAGCCAAACGCCCGGCAAAACGCGCACGATTAACTTTTATAACGTAAATAACCTATTGTATCTCGTTGATTTGCCGGGCTACGGTTTTTCGAGAGCAGGTAAAGCAGAAGCCGCGAAGTGGGGCAAGATGATTGAGGCCTACCTCCAAAAACGCGAGGTTCTACATGGAGCATTACTACTTGTCGATTCGCGCCATGAGCCACAACCACTTGATTATCAAATGGCGGATTACTTCCGCTATTTCGAGATACCGTTTTTTGTAGCCGCCACAAAGACAGACAAACTCGGCGCGAGTGAGTTACAAAAGAATCTAAATATAATTAGGAAGAAACTCGAACTAAACGAGCCGCCCATACCCACTTCAAGCTCAACGAAAGCGGGCATTGACAAACTTTGGGAGCGTCTGCTTGCGGATTTACCAGAAAATAGTAGTGCAACTTGATAAGATTAAACAGACATTATCGCCGCCACAACGTACATTAAGATAAGAAGCGTAAGAGAGGTGATTTAGATGCCAAAACGATTGTGCCTGTCTCGCACTAACAAGGTACTTGCGGGCGTTTGCGGCGGCCTTTCCGAATATATCGGCGTGGACGCGACTCTGGTAAGAATAATCTGGGTATTGGCAAGTATCATGACTATGGCTGTTCCGTTGATGGTGATATATGTGGTCTGCTGGGCTATAATGCCGCTGGAAGATAGGTAGAAATAATTTGAGAATGGCCATTAGGCGTAGCGATACGTCCAATTGCCATTCTCATAATGTTTGCTAAATACCTTTTTCTAGGTATGTCCTGATTTCGCGGCAGATTATGACTATGTTGTTCCAGTCTAGGTTGTCAGCCGTTGTCAGTTGGTTCAAAAACTTAACACGCGAGCTTTGTATCAAGGCGGCTTCCGTTTCGGCCGCCTTCTTTTCGTCACCAGAAACCACCGCGTCTAAGAGTTGCGCGACATTACCCGCGTCAATCGTCAGCGGTATGAACGGCTCAATGGCCGTCACACACGCGCGAACGTTTCTGATGCTCTCACCCGTTGAACTCGCGATAAAGCGCACAAACCCCTGTGTATTCATAAACGCGACCTTGCCGCGCGAGTTATCCGCGCGGCCCACCCATTCGCGTAATTTGTTGAGATTATCTGATAAAGCCCTGTCGGTTATGATTTTATTCATCTCCCGTTTCATTTCGCCCCCCTCGAAACTATAACGCTTAACCATATAAAGTAAGGTTTTTAAGGCGTGATAGAGTATCAATGCTTATTTAATATGGTTGATTGGGCAAAAAGTATACCAGAGCAAACAAGCCTAATTTTCCATTTATTTGTCAAACATTAGCGATTTCAGTACGTTTTTCATACTCGGGCGCTTGCCGTAGAGTGTCACGCCTATGCGGTAGATTTTGGCGGCTATGTAGCCCACGATTATGATACTGACTATGAGTATCAAGACGCTTATAACGATTTCAACCGCGCTGACCACACCCATTGATATGCGAACAAACATTGTCATGGCTGATGTAAGCGGCACGAATGATGCGATTTTCATGAGCAAACTATCAACTGCACCACCGACCATTGAGAACATGGCGATGAAGAATTGCGCCATGAAGATTAGCATAAACGGCATGATGGACGAGCTGACGTCCTCGATTTTTGACACCAGCGAACCCGCCGCGCCGTAAAGGAACGCGTACATGAAGAAGCCCAGAACGAAGAACAATAGTGTGTAGAGCAGCATCTCGAGTGGCATGTTGAAGATACTCTGAACGACCACGTTATTCTCCCAATACGGGGCGTTTATGTTATAGAACACGAAAACGCCGACCAGAATCGCGCACATCTGCGTAAGCCCTGCCAAACCTGCGCCGAAGATTTTCCCGAACATGAGGTTTGTTGGTTTGGCGCTTGTTATGAGCAGTTCCATTGCGCGTGAGCTTTTCTCTGTGGCAACGCCCATTGCGACAAACTGACCGTACATGAGCACCGCGAAGTAGAGCAAAAACAGCAACCCATAAGTGTAGAAGAAGTTCTGACGCTGGTCTTTGCCTGTCGCGACCAGCTCGCTTTTTACGCTTTCATTCAAGAGGTTTTGTGTTTCTTCGACGTTTAAGCCCATGTCTTTCAGCCGGCTTTCGCGGTAGAGTTCATTCATTATGCTGTCAACAACGTATTTACGCGTGTCATTAAGCCCCGCTGTTTTTGTATAAAGGGTATAATTCATATCGCTATTTACATAGATGGCAAACTTGCAGGCTCCCGAGTCAACGTACTCCTCCAGCGCGCTTTCATCGCGGTCAAGAAAATCAACGCCCATATCAGGGAAGCCCTTGGTTAACTCCTGTGCGACCCTTTCGCCACCGCCTTCAATATTGCTGAAGTCACCGGCAAGAAGAATCGTGCCCGTATCATTTGATTCACCTAAGCCAGCAAACAACCCTGAAAAGCGCGGGAACGATAAAACCCCTCCAATTAGTATCACGAATGCGATTGTAGCGGCAATAAACCCCTTTGCCTTTACATAACCGCGATATTCAAACCCCAAAACAGTCATTAACTGTTTCATTGTCTATCTCCCTCCCTTGTCAGTTCTTTGTGTATTCAACGAAAATCTCGGCAAGCGTTGGTTCATGCACGCGAAATTCGTCAATGTCAAAGCCCGCATTAGCAAGGCGCAACAGTAAATCCGCTTTGTCTTCAGCGTGATTTAGGCGCACGAGCAGGCCGCCCTCTGTTTCTTCAGTTTGTTCGCGCAAGGCTTCGCGTATACGCGATATGTCGGGTGACTCAATAACGATTTTCGTTCTGTCATAGGCACGTTTTATAGCGCGGATACTGCCTGACTTAACGACCCTACCCGCGTTTAATATCGCCATGTTGTCGCAAAACTCTTCAATATAGTTCATCTGGTGTGATGAAAACAGCACGAGTTTTCCCTTTTGAACGACCTCGATAAAGATTTCTTTCAATAACATTGAGTTCACGGGGTCAAGCCCCGAAAACGGCTCGTCGAAGATGACGATATCGGGGTCAGTCAGAAGCGTCACTGCCATTTGAATCTTCTGCTGATTGCCCTTTGAGAGCGTGTCAAGCCTGCGATTCTTATATTCGGCCATTTCTAAGCGGTCAAGCCAATAATCGGCTGATGTAATTGCGTCAGCTTTTGTCATGCCACGAAGCCGCCCCAGATAGATGAGCTGGTCAATTATCTTGATTTTCTGATACAACCCGCGCTCTTCGGGTAGGTAGCCAAACCGCACGCGGCTTCGGTCAACGGCCTTGCCGTCAATAAGAATTTCCCCGGAGTCAGCCGGGAAAACGCCCATTATTATACGTATTGTCGTTGTTTTACCCGCACCATTTCGGCCGAGTAACCCGAACGCGGAACCGGATTTGGCGGAAAACCCCACATCTTTGAGTACGTGGTTGTCACCGAAAGTCTTGTTTAGGCGTGTTACCGTGAGTTCCAAAACATATCACCTCTCGTTTACTTTTTGTCGCTGAAAAGCACATATATAAACGGCTACCTTGTCTGAAAGTCTGTTAAAAGCCCGCTTTTCGTCATTATGCTAAATGAAAGTATTGACATAAACGGCAATTTATGTTAATATTCTTCATCATAATGGGGGGAGATGGCTATGGCGAAGTTTATAAATCGCAACTTTGAAAAGATGTTCAAAAACAAGCAGTACAAAATCTGGCTAATCGTTACGGGCTGTTTAAGTTTGGTCTTCGTGTATATAAAATACGCGCTCCAAAAGCCCAACGACCCGTTCTCAAAGATTCTCGAAAGAACGGAGAAACGGCTCTTAGAATCGGGGGCAAAGGAACGCATAGCCCAAGAAGCACGCGAGCAGGTAGAAAAGAAAAACGCATTTTTTAAGAAGAACATATCCGCAGAAGCTGCCGCAAAACAGGCTGAAAAAATCGCGGCTTCTAAATGGAAAGCGCTCATAGCGCAAGAAGCGAAGGCAGAAGCGGATTTAAGCCACATCACAGCATTGACCTTTACATCTGTGTATCGCGAAATGATTGCGAACCCGCTGTTTTTATTGTTTTCACTGATAGTCAGTTTCCCAATGTACATACTTATGTTAATTTTCTCCTATCACGTATCCAAATATATCTTTGAACGCCTTGTTATGATGGTTTTCGTAATCTTCGGCGTTACTTTTATGGTGTTCACTATTCTCTATATCTCCCCGATGGACCCAGCAACAAACATCTTGGGTCAAACGGCCACAACCGAACAAATTGAGAACTTTAACCGCATCTACGGGCTTGACAAGGGTTATGTCGCGCGCCTGTTCGATACGTTTAAGCAACTCGTTACATTTAATATGGGTAAAACCTTCGTTGGCAACCAAGACGTTATGACGGAAATCATGAACAAATTCCCCGTTACGCTTCAAATCGCGTTCTGGTCACTTGTCGTCAGCGTCGGCATCGCCATACCTTCGGGTATTATCTCGGCTATTAAACAATATTCGTCGTTCGACTATATCTTCATGTTTATAGCGCTTATCGGTTTGTCTGTGCCGAACTTCTGGCTTGCGCTCATCATGATTCTCGAATTCTCGATAAGAAACCACTGGCTACCCGCCACGTTCATAGTGGGGAACTGGAAGAGTTTCATCATGCCTGCATTCGTGCTCGGCACGGGTCTGTCCGCGTCCGTGGCACGTATGACACGCTCGAGTATGTTGGAGGTCAAGAACTCCGACTACATCCTTACGGCGAAAGCGAAAGGTCTTTCTTCCTATAAAGTAGTCATGAAGCACATTCTGGGCAACGCTATGATTCCGATCGTCACCGTTATCGGTCTACAGTTCGGCGGTATGCTCGGCGGCTCGGCCGTTACTGAAAAGAGCTTTAACATTGCCGGTCTTGGTAGCTATATCGTTGACCGCCAATTTATTCCCGATATTCCTGTTGTTCTCGCGGGCGTTGTGTATATAGCCGTTGTCATCAGTATCGCTAACCTAGCGGTTGACATCCTATACGCGTTCCTTGACCCGCGTATCAAGTCTAAGATGAAGAACTACTAATATTACAGGGTAAAGGGGGCGAGGACTTGGATAAAAAGGACTTTGACAAAAAATCATTCTATGAAAAGAAGCAACGCGAAAGAATGTTACACGGCAGTATAGAGTTTACGACAAGCCGTTTAGGCTGGCAGATAACGTTGGCTGCGTCGGTCATCATACTATTCTTGGCGTTTGACTTTAAGACTATGAGCGCGAACCCTTTGATTTTGGGGGTTGCGGCTGTCTACGCGCTTTGTACGGCGTTCCAGTTTCTTGTGTACCGCGCCATTATGCAGGACATGTTCCGCTTTGGCGAGATTTCAAAGAAAACACGTATGCTTGGCTTTGTGCTGATACCACTCGTGGCTACGGGTAATTTCTTCTTGTCGATTGCGGGTTTCATGCTTGTTCGCAAAGACAAGGGTATCGAATATAGCCTAAGTGTGTATAGCCTGCTGATTACGCTATTCATCGGCGTTGTATCGTTTATCAATATCTTCAAAGAATCTGTCAGCCAATACTTCGTGTTTGGTATGATAGGTCTTGTCGCTATCGCGGCGATTAACCTAATCGTCATGTGGGCGACATGCAAATTCTGTTCGACACGTGAAGTACCGAAAGCGGCTCTGCCTTTCGCGATTCTGGCGATTATCGCCGCCGCAATCGGTAACGCGTTTTCACTGCTTCTCGGCATTATCATGCTCGCGAAAATCTTCCATAAGAATAAGGAAGTTTCTATTGAATGGGTTGATGTGATTCGACGCCTGTTCAAGAACTACATGAGCGTGATTGGGCTGTTTTTCATCAGCTTCTTGTTGTCGATTTCGATTTACAGCTACCTCACGTTCGATTATGATATGGCTATCGTGAACAACTACTCGGCGCTTCTTCTGCCGCCGTCTTTGATGTTCCCGTTCGGCACAGACAACTTCGGGCGTTGCCTGTTCACGCGTATTATCTTCGGCGCGCGTATTTCACTCGTTGTCGGCTTGATTTCAACAGCGATTCCGATTATGATAGGCGGTATCCTGGGCGCTATCTCGGGCTATTACGGCAAAACCACTGACAACGTAATCATGCGTCTGCTCGATATTCTCTACGCAGTACCCGGCATTCTCTTAGCTATCGCGATTATCGCGGCTTTCGGCGCGAATACGTTCAACTTGATTATGGCGCTCTCTATCGGCGCAATCCCGATGTATGCGCGTACAGTCCGCGCGACGGTTTTAACGCTGTCGGGGCAAGAATTCGTTGAAGCCGCCAAAGCTTGCGGCGCGAAAGACAGTTTGATAATATTTAAGCACATCATACCGAACTCACTCGCGCCCATTATCGTTCGTTCAACGCTCGGTATCGGCGGCGCGGTTCTCTCGACAAGCTCGTTGAGTTATCTGGGCTTGGGCGTTGAGCCACATATCCCCGAGTGGGGCAACATCCTGAAAGCCGGTTCTACATACCTAGAGCTTGCCCCCCATATCGCCATCTTCCCGGGGCTTGCGATTATCCTTATAGTGCTTGCGTTTAACTACTTCGGCGACGGGCTACGTGACGCCCTTGACCCGAAGCTAAAGTAGGAGGTGTAATATGAGCGCAAAAACCATACTTGAAGTGAAGAACCTCCACGTCCACTACGTGACGGATGACGAAACGGCGAAGGCCGTCAACGGCATTGATTTTGATATATTAGAAGGCGAAGCGTTCGGTCTTGTCGGCGAAACAGGCGCGGGCAAAACGACGACGGCGCTTGCGATAATGCAGTTGATTCCCGACCCGCCCGGCATCATCTTAGACGGTGAAATCAACTTCAACGGCAAGAACGTAATCCTTAATACAGAAAAAGAGAATCAAGACATGCGCGGTAACGGCATATCCATGATTTTCCAAGACCCTATGACCGCGCTGAACCCGATTATGACGGTTGGCGAACAGCTCGCCGAGGTTGTCGAAACACATGAGAAGCTCTCGAAAACGGAGGTTAAACAGCGCGTTATCGAATTGCTTGAAGTTGTTGGTGTGAAGCGTGACCGCTATGACGACTACCCGCATCAATTTTCGGGTGGTATGAAACAACGTGTGGTTATCGCAATGAGCCTCCTTTGTAACCCACAACTGCTAATTGCTGACGAACCTACAACCGCGCTCGACGTGACAATTCAAGCGCAGGTGCTAGAAATCATCGGTAACTTGCGCACGAAATACAACATGAGCATGGTGCTCATCACGCATGACCTCGGTATTGTCGCCGAAACATGTGATAAAGTGGCGATTATGTACGCAGGGCAAATTGTAGAAATGGGCGTTGTCCGCGAGGTTTACAAGAACCCGAAACACCCGTATACAATCGGCTTGTTCGGCTCCATACCCAAGCTGGATGTCGAAGAAACGGAACTCACGCCGATTGAGGGCGCGATTTCTAACGCCGCGGATTTGCCGACGGGTTGTTACTTCCACCCGCGTTGCCGCCATTGCCAAGACATCTGCCGCACGACTGAACCGCCCACAAAGGGCACTGACCATAAGTATAAATGTCATTTTGACTTCGGAGGGGAGGCGTAAAAATGTCACAGGGCTTGATAGAAGTACGCAACCTAAAGAAATACTTCCCCGTTCCGGCGGGTTTCCTACACGCCGTTGATGATTTGACCTTTGCGATTAAACGCGGCGAAACACTAGGTATAGTCGGCGAATCGGGTTGCGGTAAGTCCACGCTTGGGCGCGCCGTTCTCCGCCTGCATGAACCCACGGCGGGCGAGGTTTTCTACGAGGGTTTAGACATTCTGCAATTCAATGACAGCGAAATGCGCCAGATGCGCAAGCGGTTACAGATAATCTTCCAAGACCCATACGCGAGTCTTAACCCACGTCTTACAATCGCTCAAATAATAGAAGAACCGCTGAAAATCCATAAGGTTTACGCGACAGACAATGAACGCAAGGCGCGTGTAGAGGAACTTATGGATGTGGTAGGGTTGCCGCGTCGTAGCTATAACTCCTATCCGCATGAATTTGACGGCGGTCGTCGCCAACGTGTTGTTATCGCACGCGCACTGGCGATTAACCCGTCATTCGTGGTATGCGACGAGCCTGTTTCCGCGCTTGACGTGTCGGTTCAGGCACAGATTTTGAACCTGCTCATGGGTTTGCAGAAGAGTATGGGGCTGACGTACATGTTCATATCTCATGACCTGTCTGTTGTCAAACACATATCCGACAACATAGGCGTTATGTACCTCGGTCAGATGATAGAACTTGCGCCCAAAAACGAAATCTTCGGCGGCGCGGTTCATCCGTATACTATCGCACTGCTGTCCGCGATTCCTTCCGTAAACGTAGATAGCAAGAGCAAAAAAATCATCCTTAAAGGCGAAATCACAAGCCCGATTAACCCAAAAGTCGGTTGCCGCTTCTCGGCACGTTGCCCGTTCGCTAATGAAGAATGCACGAGCAAAAACCCCGTGTTCACAGAAGTTAGCCCCGGTCACTTCGCGGCTTGCCACCGCCACAAAGAGATTCAGGCAGGAACCTTGAAGTATTAGTAGCCCCCGACACTACCGCCTTTAGGCGGTACCAAGTACCAAAGTCGCCTTTAGGCGACTGAACCCAACATGGCTATTGGTTCTACGGACTTCTTCCGAGAGCTAAAATAGTATAACAATTAAAAACGGGAGGAATGAAATGAAGAAACTTTTAGCACAGGCCACAGCCGTTCTTCTTACCGCGGCTATGCTTGTCGGTTGCGGCAGTAGCACTAGCGGCAACCAGAACAACAACAATCAGAACAATGCGACACCGACACCCACATCAAGTAACAGCAGCCAACCCAGCCAAGCGGCTCCGGTGCAGACAAAGCCCGAAGAAATCCGCATTTTGCTTATGTCTTCAGGTGAAAAAGATGGCAACGTCCTTCGCGACCAGCTTACAAAAGCCGGTTTTGACGTTAAACTCAACACACAGCCGGACTACTCCAGCTTCCTTGTAGTGCTTGACTCAGGCGAGTATGACCTCGCTGTAGGCGGTTGGACGACAGTTACGGGTAACCCTGACTATGCCGTTCGCTCAATCTTCCAGACGGGTGGCGACTACAACCGTCAGCCTATCGAAGACCCCGCTATTGACGCGCTTATTGACAAAGCGGCCACAGAAACACCCGAAGAGTACGTAAAGACTTACACGGACCTTGAGAACGCGCTCGTAACAGAGAACGCTTATATCATCCCGATGTACTCCAGCCTTCGTCTTATGGCCCTCAACAAAGAAGTCGTTGACCAACCCACAGTGCGCCACTCCAAATCCCGTTCAATGGTTTGGGAAAGAATCGAATACGTAGACAAAACACAATCCGATTCGCGCGTGCTTGTTCTCACACAGACAATGGGCAACCTCACGTCCCTTTGGCCTGTTAAGGGCAATGATGGCTCCATCAACCAGCTTAACACGAACCTCTACATACGCCTTGTCAACCTCACGGATGAGGACGAAGTCCTTTCTGACGGTTCTCTTTCTTACAACTTCGCTATCGGCGAAGGCAACACAGAATACTACTTCGTTCTTCGTGACGACGTAAACTTTGCTAAAGTTGTTGACAAGAAGTCCGTAGACACTGGCGTTCGTGTTGGCGGTGAAGACGTTGTATTCACGCTTAATGTAGCGCGTGACAAAGCGGCTGCTCCCGACCACAGAACATACACGCTTCACAGCTCCATGGAAAAGATTGAAATCATTACTGACCTTGAAGAACTCAAGGGCAAAAAAGAATCCGGCAAAACAACTTCCGTTTTTGACGCGCTTAACGCTTCCAAAAACGGTATGCCCGGTCAGATTGCTGAACTTGTAGAAAGCAAAACCGGCGTTGACAACAAAGCCGGCAAGTATCAAGTTGTTAAAATCACAACAAACAAGCCCTTCCCGCAGGTTCTTA
>CAZOVK010000070.1:0-12043 GCA_964583165.1 uncultured Defluviitaleaceae bacterium
AGCAGCTCTTTTTTAAATGATTATTTAGCTAAACACTTTTTTCCAAAAATCACAAGAGGGGACAGGAATTTTTTGTTTTGACAAATAGGGGGAATTGAGGTATAATGAAGCTTATTTATATACCGTTCACCGATAAAGGTACAATGAGCTTGCTCTGTGTAGCCTTTTATCGGTGAAGTCTTCTTACGCAATCAAGCATAATAACATCACGAAATGAAGTTATTCGGCTGACAAAGTATATTATTCATGGAGGTGATTTGATGAGGGAAACGGAATTATACGCAGAGTTAATGCGAAAGATTCGCACATATCTGACGGATTCGTCGATAGAAATGGTTGACCGCGCCTACAAAATGGCGAGGAATGCCCACGGTGAGAAACAGCAATTGCGCAAATCGGGCGAGCCCTACATCATTCACCCGCTATCTGTCGCGCTCATACTGTCTGAATTGGAGATGGACGCGGAGAGTATATGCGCAGGGATACTCCATGATGTTATCGAGGATACGCATTATAGTTATGTTGATATAGAAAAGCTGTTTAATACGGATATTGCGCAGATTGTTGACGGCGTGACGAAGCTTACGAACCTGCCTTATATATCACGCGAAGAGGTACAGGCCGAGAATTACCGAAAGATGTTCGTTGCTATGGCGCGTGACATACGCGTTCTCGTCATAAAGATAGCCGACCGCCTACACAATATGCGAACGCTGAACTTTATGCCACCCGATAAACAAAGGAAAACGGCGCAAGAAACCTTGGACATCTACGCGCCTTTGGCCAACAGGCTGGGCATATCGAAGATAAAAAACGAGTTGGAAGACCTCTGTTTTAAGTACCTCTTCCCCGAAGAATTCGCCGATTTAAGGCACAAGATAAGGACAAAGCAGAACGAGCGCATCGAATATGTCGAACAAATCGTTGAGCAACTTAAAAAGCGCGTCAAAGAACACGGCATTGCCAATTTCATCGTAGAGGGCAGACCCAAACACCTATTCAGCATCTACATGAAAATGGTCAGCCAGAACAAGAATCTTGACCAGATTTACGACATTTTTGCCGTTCGCGTGATTGTTGAGAGCTTGCGTGAATGTTATGAGGTTCTGGGCATAATCCATGAGATGTATACGCCTATTCCGGGGCGTTTTAAGGACTATATCGCGCTTCCTAAGGCCAATAAGTATCAGAGTATTCACAATACGCTGATAGGCCCAGGTGGCGAGCCGTTCGAGATACAGATACGCACGAAGGAAATGCACCGCACGGCTGAATATGGTATTGCCGCGCATTGGAGATACAAGCAGGGCGCGTCTGCCGCGTCGGCTTATGAAGAAGACAGGCTTAGTTGGCTTCGCCAAATTCTGGACTGGCAGAAGGAAATGCAAGACAACCGCGAGTATTTAGACGCGATTAAGCTGGATTTGAATGTTTTTCACGAGCAAGTCTATTGTTTCACACCAAAGGGTCAAGTTATAAGCCTTGTCGCGGGCGCAACGCCCATTGATTTCGCATACGCGATTCACTCGGCTATCGGCAGTGCTATGATTGGCGCGAAGGTAGACGGGCGCATTGTCAATCTTGACTACGTGCTTCAAACGGGCGAACGCGTCGAAATTCTTACGTCTAGTTCATCACGCGGGCCAAGCCGCGACTGGCTCAAAATCGTCAAGACTAGCCAAGCGCGCAATAAAATTAACCAGTGGTTCAAAAAAGAAAACAAAGAGGAATATATACAAAAAGGTCGCGAAGTGCTCGAAAAGGGCGCGAAGCGCCTCGGGCTTCTCCTTACAGATTTAGCAACGCCCGGCGGCATCGCGGCAGTTCTGGACAGATACTCGATTAAAGACTTTGACGCGGTATGCGCGGCGATAGGTCTGGGCAGTCTGAAAGAACGCCAAGTCTTAAATAGATTACACGAAGAGTATCTGCGCACGAACGGCACTGCCGAACTCACGGATGCGGAAGCGCTCAAACAGATGAGCGAACAGACGCAACCCGAAACGAAGAAAAAGGGCGGTAGCGGTATAGTAGTCAAGGGCATAGGTGATGTGAGCGTGAGGTTCTCGCGCTGTTGCAGCCCCGTGCCGGGTGACGAAATCGTGGGTTTTGTCACGCGGGGCAGAGGTCTTAGCATACACCGCAAAGACTGCTCGAATATAGTACACTTGCCGGAACTCGAAAAACACAGGCTCATTGATGCCGTGTGGCATATACCCGCCCGCACCGACGGCGGTCCGTCCTTCCGCGCTGACCTGCATTTGCAGGCCGCCGACAGAAACGGGCTTCTCGTGGACGTGTCGCGCGTTTTCGATTCAGAGAAAATCAATATCAGCGCCATAAACCTAAGAACAGTGAAAATGGGTGTCATCATAGACGTTTCAATTACCATAACAGGCAAAGACCAACTCGCAAAGGTCATTGACCGCCTTAAACGTATAACAGGTATACATGAAATAGAGAGAATATCGGTATAACGGAGGAAAACATGCGCGTATTACCCATTTTAGTTGGCACAATGCAGATGAACTGCTACCTTTATGTTGACGTAAACACGAATCACGGCGTTTGTATTGACCCGGGTTTTGACGCTGACAGAATAGCACATATAATAGAAGAAACAGGTGTAATTTTAGACTATATACTGCTAACACACGGCCATTTTGACCATATAGGCGCGGTTGACGAACTCCGCGAGCGTTATGGGGTTAAGGTTGTGGCGAGCGAGCGCGAGTACGCTTTTGTGACGGATTCTGCCCTTAATGGCTCTGAAAAACTGGGCAGAACACCTGTTACTGTCACCCCTGATATATGCGCAAAAAATGGAGATGTGTTCGGCGGGCTTACGCTTATTGAAACGCCGGGGCATACAGTGGGTTCGGTATGTTATTATAACGCCGACGACAAGGTGTTGTTTTCGGGCGACACGTTGTTTGCAGGTTCTGTCGGGCGCACGGACTTCCCAACGGGGGATTATGATACGCTGATGAACAGCCTTAAAAACATCATAGCCGCCTTGCCGGACGACACGCGCGTTTACCCCGGGCATAACCGCCCAACAACTATCGGCGCTGAAAAAGCCGCGAATCCGTACTTTAAGTAATGTATCTGATTCTACGCGGACATAATCAAATAAATGACGTTCAGACCATGACGCAGGTGTTCTTCCCGAATCAGGAGTATAAACTCGCAACAGAACCCGCCGAGGGCATAACGGTTCTGTCTGAACTGGACGAAAAAGCGTCATACTGTATAGTATACGAGGATGGAAAACTGGTCGCAAGGGCGCAGTCACCGCTTCTGGGGGAGGACACTCACTCGAAGAAACGCGCCGTTAAGGCCGCCATCTATGAGGCTCTGACGAATTTCACGGGCATGACAAACCCTTGGGGTTTGCTCACAGGCATTCGCCCAGCGAAACTGTTCTCCGAACATATTGATGCGGGTGAAACAGACGAGCAAATCCGCGCGTACTTTCGGGATGAGTTTTTCATAGAAGATGCGAAGATTGACGTTGCCATGACTGTCGCGCGAAACGAACAGGCGCTCATTCGCCGAATTGACAAGAACGCCGTGAGTCTCTATATCGGCATTCCGTTCTGCCCGAGCCGCTGTATTTATTGCTCTTTCGCGTCAAACCCATACGCAAAGTATAAGAATCGTATCGGCGAATATCTCGACGCGCTCATTCGTGATATGCGGTTTTGCGCCGAGAGTATTGGCGATAGAAAGATTCAAACAGTCTATTTCGGTGGCGGAACTCCTACGGCACTGAACGCGCAAGAATTACGTGTATTACTAGAAGAAACTCAATCTCTTTTTGATATAAAGAATGTGGCGGAAGTCACGGTAGAAGCCGGGCGACCCGACACGATAGACGCTGAAAAGCTTCAAATCCTGCTGGATTACGGCATTAAAAGGATTTCTATCAACCCACAAACCCTACATGACCAGACATTGCGGCTTATTGGGCGCAACCATACGGTTGACGAGTTCTACAACGCCTATGAATTGGCGCGGGGATTGGGTTTTGAGAATATAAATATTGACTTGATTGTTGGCTTACCGGGTGAAACGCCCGAGATGGTGCGCCAGACGTTTGACGGCATCAAGGCGCTTGCGCCGTCCGCGATTACTGTACACACACTGTCAGTAAAACGCGCGTCACCGCTGATGGAGCGCATACGTGAGAGCGCGAACAGCGTGAGCCTTAGTTATCCCGCTGAAATCTGTGAAATGTTAGACATAGCGGCAGAATCGGCGCGTGATATAGGGCTTCTGCCATACTACATGTATCGCCAAAAGAACATGTTGGGTAACTTCGAGAATGTCGGCTACGCCAAACCCGGTTTTGAATGCCTATACAACGTAATAACTATGGAAGAAAACCAAGCCATAGCCGCCATGGGCGCGGGAGCTGTAAGCAAGCTCATAGGAGCGGACGGGCTGATTTGGCGGGTTTTCAATGTCAAGAATGTTGACGAATATATAGCGAGAATTGACGAAATGATAGAACGCAAACGCGCGGGCTTCAATTTCAGATAGGGTGATACTGTGGGTAATCTTCAAGCCCCGAAGGGCACATATGATGTAATAGGTCAAACCGCCGCGATGTGGCGTTATGTAGAGGACGCGGCGCATTCAGTGGCGCGTGACTTCGGTTTTGCGGAAATCCGTACGCCGATGTTTGAGTTCACAGAGGTTTTCGTGCGTGGCATAGGCGAAACAACGGACGTTGTGCAGAAAGAGATGTACACGTTTATAGACGCAGGCGGGCGGAGTTTGACGCTGCGCCCCGAGGGCACGGCGGGCGTTTGCCGTTCTATTATAGAAAACGGACTACTGGGCGGCACTTTGCCGCTGAAACTATACTACATGGGGCCAAACTTCCGCGCTGAGAAACCCGAAAAGGGAAGAACGCGCCAGTTTACCCAGTTTGGCACAGAGATTTTCGGGTCTAGCGAACCGTTCGCGGACGCTGAGATTATGGCCGTCGCGCATGAATTGTTCAGACGGCTGGGTTTACACAATATTGAACTACGCATCAACTCAATCGGCAACCCCGAATGCCGTCAGCGTTACAACGGCATTTTGAAGGAATATATAAAGGCACACAATGACGAGCTTTGTCCGTTATGCCGCGAAAGGGGTGAGAAAAACCCGTTGCGGGTACTGGATTGTAAGAATGACCGTTGCAAGCGTGTGCTTGCAGATGCCCCGACGGTGTTGGATACGCTCGGTGACGAGTGTAAGGCTCATTTCGCGGGTGTTTGTGCGGCGCTTGATGCTATGGGTATACCGTATGCAGTTGACAAAAAGATTGTCCGCGGGTTAGATTATTACACCCGCACGGTGTTTGAGTTTGTGACCACAGACTTAGGTTCACAAAGCACTATTTGTGGTGGCGGGCGTTATGACAACCTTGTCGATTCGTTCGGCGGCGGGAATGTCCCGGCTGTTGGATTCGGCATGGGCATTGACCGATTATTGTTGGTGATGCAGGCACAAGGCAAAGCCCAAAACTATGTCGATAGGCCGCATGTGTTCATAGCGGGTGTTGACGGGGCGGGCACGTTGAAGGCCTTAGCAATTGTTCAACAACTTCGCCGGCACGGTTTCTTGGCACTCACGGACATTTCTGCGCGAAAGCCCAAAGCCAACATGAAATACGCCGACAAAATAGGCGCGAGATACACGGTTTTTATTGGCGCGAGTGAGTTGGAAACAGGCACAGTCAACATTAGAAGCATGGCAGACGGCACAATCGCCACTGTTAATATAGAAAAAATTCCGCAATGGTTTGAGGATAACACCATCTACCACATCTGATGAATATAGAGGGAGTGACATTATGGGCGAGGCATTAGCCGGCTGGAAACGCACCCATAGGTGTACGGAAGTAACCGAAAACATGGTTGGGCAGGTCGTCACGGTCATGGGCTGGGTCAACCAACGCCGCAACCTGGGCAAGCTGATTTTTATTGCGCTACGTGACAGAACGGGCGTTGTTCAAGCCGTTGTTGACGGCAACACCGCGAGTACAGCGCTTTTTGAGAAGACCGAGAGCATCGGGCGCGAATATGTCGTGGCCGTCCGCGGAACGGTTCGCAACAGGACAGAGGGCAACATAAACACACAGATGAAAACCGGCGCGATTGAGATTATCGCGGAGGACGTTAAAATCCTATCAGAGTCGGAAATACCGCCGTTTCAGGTTCAAGACACGGGCGTTAAAGAGGATATGCGCTTGAAGTACCGCTATCTCGACTTACGCCGCCCCGAATTGCAAGAGAGTTTGATGACGCGCCACAACGCCGCGCAGTATGTGAGGCGATTCTTGTCTGATAACGGCTTCCTTGAAATAGAAACGCCGTTCCTCACCAAAAGCACACCCGAGGGCGCGCGCGACTATCTAGTGCCGAGCCGCATCCACCCGGGCAATTTCTATGCGTTGCCGCAAAGCCCACAGCTTTTCAAGCAACTGCTTATGGTGTCGGGCTTTGACCGCTATTTCCAAATCGTAAAGTGCTTCCGTGATGAAGACTTACGCGCCGACCGCCAACCCGAGTTCACACAGATTGATATAGAGATGTCGTTCGTTGACGTTGAAGACGTCATTGAGATGAACGAAAAGTTTATGCAGGGGCTGTTTAAGGATATACTGAATGTTGACGTACAAATCCCCATGCCGCGCATGACGTTCGCTGACGCTATGGAGCGTTATGGTTCTGATAAGCCTGATATTCGCTTCGGCATGGAATTGCAGAACATTACGGAGGTTGTCAAGGGCTTCGAGTTCGCGCCTTTCGTGAACGCGCTTGAAGCGGGTGGGTCTGTTCGTGGTATCAACGCAAACGGTTGCGCGAAGTATTCACGTAAACAGCTTGACGCGCTAGGCGAAGTCACGAAGACATTCGGTTGCGGTCTGTTCAGCATTGTTGTTGGCGAGAATGGCGAGTTGAAATCCGCTATGTCAAAAACGGTCACGCCCGAACAATTAGGCGCGATTGTTGAAAGGCTTGAAGGCAAACCGGGTGACTTACTGCTCATGTGCGCGGGTAATAACGATAAAGTCTTTTCGGCATTGGGCACATTGCGTTGTCATATCGCTGAAAAAGAAGGCTTGGCGAGACCCGACGACTTCAAATTCCTCTGGGTTACCGAGTTCCCGATGTTTGAGTACTCCGAGGAGGATGACCGCCTTGTTGCGCGTCATCACCCATTCACGTCCCCAATGGACGAGGATATGCACCTTTTCGATACCGAGCCGCTCAAAATGCGCGCTAAAGCATATGATATAGTATTAAACGGTTTCGAAATCGGCGGCGGCTCTATCCGTATTTATCGCCAAGACGTTCAAAACCGCGTGTTCGAGGCGCTGGGTTTCACAAAAGAAAGCGCATACGAGCGTTTCGGCTTCCTGCTTGACGCGTTCAAGTATGGCCCACCGCCGCACGGGGGCATTGCCTACGGCTTCGACCGGCTGATTATGCTTCTGACTTTCCGTGACGCGATTCGCGACGTTATCGCCTTCCCTAAGGTCAAAGATGCGTCTTGCCCGATGACAGAAGCCCCGAATCTCGTTGAAGACAAACAGCTAAAAGAGCTGGGCATAGCTCTCACAGTTAATCCACAAGAAAATTAACAAAGTGATTGACTAAACGACAATTTTTGTGTATAATATAAATTGCGGTTATATGTAACAAGCGATACCAACGTAATGCCGGAGGGAGGGGAAATTCATGTCAGAGGTTAGGGTCAAGGCGGATGAAACCTTGGATAGCGCATTGCGCCGCTTCAAACGCAACTGTGCGAAATCCGGTATTATGGGCGAAGTGCGCAAAAGAGAGCACTATGACAAACCCAGTGTGCGCCGTAAAAAGAAGTCAGAGGCGGCACGTAAACGCAAATACAACTAAAGGAAGCACGAACTAATACAGAATCGCTCAAAAAGTTTAGCGTAAGCGGCGACGGCTTGTGAGCGTAACGTAAATATGACGCGTACTTTGCGCCATATTAGTGGAGTGAACGCTTTGTCGGCGTAAACTTTTGAGCGATTACATTAAATTAGTGCTTTACTAACAAATAAGCCGCGCAAGCGGCTTTTTTGGTTTTCAATCCAGAGGTATTTACTTGGAATTGACTGATAGTATACAAAAGGCGAAGGGCTTGGGCAAGGCGCGTGCGGCGGCACTCGAAAAAATCGGTGTAGCGACAATCGCGGACTTGCTGACTTATTACCCGCGAGATTATGATGATAGAAGTAACGTCATCACTGTCGAGGCGGCTTGTAATGAATATTATTATAACGCGCGGGTTACTGTACGTGTGCGGCTTAGTGCGCCCAATGTCACGACATTGAAGAAATCCACCGTCACCAAGTTCTCGGCTATGGACGCGACAGGTGTTTTCAGTGCCGAGTGGTACAATCGGCCTTTTCTTAAAAATGCGATAAAATCGTCTTCTTATTACCTTTTGACGGGGCAGATTAAGCGTTATGGCGGCGACTATATAATGTTAAACCCCGAATTTGAGGAAGACAAGGGTATTCCGCTATTAAGTTCACAACGGATTGTGCCGATATATACAGTTACTGATGGAATTTCGCATAAGATGTTACGGGCCGCCATTTTCAGCGCTTTGGATGCGGCGGATAGATTCGTTGACTATCTCGATGACAGCACGATTGAGCAATTCAGGCTCTCGCGCATAAATGAGGCGATACGCAACATCCACTTCCCCGAGAGCGGGGAGGCGTTCTTTGCGGCACGGCGGCGGCTCGTGTTTGATGAGCTCTTCCTCATGCAACTGGCGCTTAGGCGTGTCAAGGGGCATATCAAGACAGACACTGATATTGTTATAGGCAATTTAGACTATTCAGACTTGACGGATGGACTACCGTACAAGCCCACAAATGCCCAAAACCGTGTTTTGCGTGAGATTTTGGCGGATATGGGTAGTGGGCGCGTTATGAACAGGCTATTGCAGGGTGATGTGGGTTGTGGAAAGACGCTTGTGTCGCAAATCGTGGCGTATCTTGTCATTCGCGCGGGTTATCAGGCCGCGCTTATGGCTCCGACAGAGGTGTTGGCGGCGCAACTCTACCAATCGTATTGTCAAATGTTCGAGCCGTTTGGCATAAAGGTAGTTTTACTGTCAGGGAAGCTCAAAGTGGGCGAGAAAAGAGCGATTAGGGCACAAATCGCGAGTGGTGAAGCCCGAATGGTCATCGGCACGCACGCCGTAATCCAGAAAAGCGTTGAATTTCAGAACCTTGGGCTGGTCATCACAGACGAACAACACCGTTTCGGCGTGGCGCAACGCTCTGCGCTGACTCAAAAGGCGCAAAATCCACATAACCTCATCATGTCCGCAACGCCGATTCCACGTTCGCTCGGGCTTGTGCTCTACGGCGATTTGGATATTTCGGTCATTGACGAACTGCCGCCCGGGCGACAGAAGATAGAAACCTACGCGGTCACGAGTAAATATCGCCAGCGGCTGTGTGCATTCATCGATAAAGAAGTGAAAGAGGGGCGACAGGTTTATTGCGTTTGCCCGCTCATTGAAGATTCGGAGAAGATGGACGCGAAGTCAGTGGCGGCGTATACGGCGCAACTGCGCGAGATGTTGCCGCATTTGAGCATAGCGGGGCTGAACGGGCGCATGAAGGCCGACGAGAAAAACCAAATCATGCAGGACTTCGCAAGCGGAAACACGGACGTACTTGTGTCTACAACAGTCATTGAAGTGGGCGTGAATGTACCAAACGCAAGCCTCATGATAATCGAGAACGCCGAGCGCTTCGGGCTGTCGCAATTACACCAGCTAAGGGGTAGGGTAGGGCGCGGCAGCGCAAAATCATACTGTATATTGGTAACGGATGCGCACTCGGATAACACGTTAGAGCGCATGAAGGTGATGTCTGGCACGAACGACGGTTTTGTCATTGCTGAGCTGGACTTAAATCTGCGTGGCTACGGCGATTTTTTCGGCACTGAACAACACGGCATACCTAAGATGCGTATAGCTAACCTGTACCGCGATATAGAGATACTCGAACAGGCGGGGGCGTTCGCGCGTGAGCTGAATCACGCGAGTCTGCCAATCGGCATTGAACGCGAGGTCAACAGAATGCTAGAGCGCTTTCACAAGCAGTCGATTTGAGCAAACTTTAGACAAAACAAAAACTTTCGCGAAATATAATATTTACAATGATTGTAATATATCTTATAATGTAAAGGATAGTGAAATGAGGGTAATCAGCGGCACAGCACGCGGCACGGTTTTGTTCGCGCCCAAGGGGTTGAACACACGCCCCACTTCGGATAGGATGAAGGAAGATTTGTTCAATATACTCGGCGCGACAGTTTATGGCGCGGGTATTCTTGACCTATTCGCGGGCAGTGGCGCACTTGGGATTGAGGCGTTGAGCCGTGGAGCGCAGTCAGCCGTGTTTGTTGATATGGAAACGGACGGGCTAATCCGCAAGAACCTTGAAAAGACAAGGCTTGTGAGTGGTGTTGTTCTTCGCATGGATTGCCTGAATTTCCTTAAAACCACAGATGATAAAGGATTTCACATCATCCTTATGGACCCGCCTTACAACAAGGGCTTGGCGAACGCCGCCGTTTCTATCATCTTTGAGCGAAAACTGCTGGCGCCGGGAGGCATACTCTGCTCTGAAACGGCGCATGGTGAAGAAATCGAGACGCCCTATAGCTTAATAAAAAACAAACGCTACAAACTGGCGCGTTTGCTGTTCTATAAAAATGACAAAGGATAAATGATGATTGCTATTTACCCAGGCTCTTTCGACCCGCCCACTAACGGGCATTTAGATATAATCGCCCGCGCGGCGCAGTTTTGTGACAAGCTCATTGTTGCCGTGGCGAATAACAGCGCAAAAAGGCCGTTCTTGACAGCTGACGAACGAATACATTATATCAAAGAGATAACATCAAGTTTTCCGAATGTGAGTGTCGCCTCTTTTCAGGGGTTGACTGTGGATTTTGCAAAATCTCAGGGCGCAGACGCCATAATTAGAGGGCTTCGCGCCGTGTCTGACTTTGAGTATGAGTTCCAAATGGCGCTCACGAATAGAAATCTTAACGAACGCTTGGAGACGTTGTTCATTTCTACAAGTCTTCAATACCTATATCTCTCGTCAAGTATTGTGCGAGAAGTTCTGGTATTGGGCGGCGACATCAGCGGCATGGTACCCCCGCGTGTGTTAGAGTTACTAAATAGCCGTGAAGCGAAGGCCTAAGCGCTATGAAAAAGCTGTGAGGTGAAAGCGTTGGAACCGATTGGTGTACATCTAGAACAAATGGACCAGCTCATAACAAAGCTGGAGGAAATGCTTAACGAGGCACGCCCGAGTATCTTAACGGGCAAGACAAGCATAGACCGCAATGAATTTTACGACGTAATCGACCGCATTCGCGCGGTTTTTTCGGATATGGAGCGTGACCTACCGAACGAGATAACACAGGCGCGGCGCGTTGTTATGGATAGAGAAAAGGTTCTCACTGATGCGCAAAGTAAAGCGCGGCAGATTATCGCCGCCGCCGAAGCCGACGCGGAACAGCTCATTGACGAGCATGTTCTCGTGCGTCGGGCTCAGGAACGCGCATTGCAGATACTCGACGAGAATAAAACATATGTCAAGCAACTGCGTCAGGGCACGAAGGACTACATACAGGGTACTTTGGGCAGGGTTGAAGAGATTGTGGGCGCGGCGCTGAAGGCATTCAACCAGACCGTTAAAGAAACAGAAGCTGGGCTGACGGATTTGCAGGACGAAGTGTATGAAAACCGCCGTAAGCTTGATGAAACGCTATGAGCGACAGATTTGTTCGTACACAAATGTTACTGGGCGAAGACGGTATGGCGCGGCTCAAAGATGCACATGTGCTCGTTTGTGGGGTAGGGGGCGTTGGCTCATTCTGCGTCGAGGCATTGGCGCGGGCGGGTGTTGGCAGGCTTACGTTAGCTGACTTCGATACCGTTTGTGAAAGCAACAGCAACCGCCAACTCCCCG
>CAZOVK010000071.1:0-12031 GCA_964583165.1 uncultured Defluviitaleaceae bacterium
ACCGATAAGTTTCTCATAAATATCGGCTTCCTGCTCCAAAATATCCATAAGCTCAACTATAAGCCCAGCCATAATTTACCGCCTAAATATTCAATATCTTAGCGGCGATGTCCTCCGCCTCATAATCGAGAGTGCCCGCCAGATACCGCGCGCGCAATTCTTCAACACGCGAAGCCCGAACGTCATCACCGGCGTCAATAGCACGGCGCGCCATATTCAACAGCCTCGCTTCTGTGCTCACTGTAGCCGTATCAGTCGCCGCGACTTTAGCGCCCGCTTTAACCTTGGCTGATTTCGGAAGGCTTGAAACATTCGTTTCGTAAATCTTCTGAATTCTGGAGATATTGCCTAGCATAATTAACCCTCCAAACTACCTTGCCAGTTACTATCTTTCATAATAAGTATCGTCAGATTAAAAAAATATATTAGAGTTATTTATGGAATGAATAATGGCTAAAAGCGGTTTACAGACGTTTAAGAACACCCATAAACCGCACATAAAAATCTGCGCTAAATCCTTTTGACCAGTTCATCCGCAATATCTGCCGAAGCTGTCGGATTCACGAAATGAGCCGTGCCCACTGACACAGCCGTTGCGCCCGCATACAAAAATTCGAGCGCGTCATCAGAAGTCATAATCCCGCCCATACCAATAATTGGCAAGTTCACGGCCCGCGCCACCTGATAAACCATACGAAGCGCGACTGGCTTAATAGCGGGGCCGCTCAACCCACCGAACGTATTCGCGAGCACGGGTTTTTTTGTTTTCAAATCGATACGCATACCCAACAGCGTATTGATGAGCGACAACGCATCAGCCCCGCCGTCGCGCGCCGCCCTTGCTATAGCCGTAATATCCGTGACGTTCGGGCTTAACTTCACAATAAGCGGTTGTCGCGCGTGTTTCTTCACAGCCGCAACGACCGTTTCAACCGTCGCGGGGTCAGTGCCGAACGAAATGCCGCCCTCGCTGACATTAGGGCACGAAATGTTAAGCTCCAACAAATCGACATCAGCGCCCGCGAGCACGTCAACGCATTCGCAATACTCCTCAATCGTATGCCCACAGACATTAACTATCAGTTTCGCCTTAAACTGCCGCCAAAACGGTATCTCTTCGATAAACGCGTGAACCCCCGGGTTCTGCAAGCCCACGGCGTTAAGCATACCGCCATATGTTTCAGCCACACGCGGTGGTTTGTTGCCCGCCCATGGTGTTATCGAAACGCCCTTAACGGTGACCGCCCCGAGCTTGTTAACATCCGTAAGCCCCGCCGTTTCGCGCGAAAACGTGCCCGAAGCCGTAATCACAGGGTTCTGCAACTCAACGCCGCATATATTGACAATCGAATTAATCATTAAAAGTCCACCTCGTCAGCCCAGAATACGGGGCCGTCTTTACACGCCTTCTTATAAACGCCACCCACACTGACCGCGCAACCCACACACGCGCCATATCCGCACGCCATGCGCTGTTCCATTGACACGCGACACCTGATATTGTTCTCCTTAGCGTACATAGCCACAGCCCTAAGCATCGGCATGGGGCCACAGGCGAAAATCATATCCGTGTCAACATTATGCAGGTTCATTAACTGCAACGGGTTCCCGTGAAAGCCCACGGCCCCGTCGTCTGTAGATATCTGCACCTTCGATTTCGCCGCAAAATCGGCGACCAAAAACGGCTCGTGTCTAAAGCCCAGAAAAGCCCGCGCATTCGTCAGCTGTTGCGCAAGGAACAACAGCGGCGGCACGCCAACGCCACCGCCAATCAGCACGGGTTTTTTCGGCATATCCGCGTCATCAGCCAAAAACGTATTTCCAAGCGGCGCAAGCACACGCACGGTATCGCCCGCCGAAAGTTTAGCCATCTCCTCCGTGCCCTTGCCCACAACCGCATAAACAAACCGCAACAACCCCGTATCAGAGTCAGCCCCGCATATACTGATAGGGCGCGGCAACAATAAATCGGCGCGCTTCAAATAAATGTTCGCGAACTGACCCGCAAGAGCGGCATTAGCCGCTTCTTTGTGTAATACAATAAGCTCAAAAATTCCCTCTGCGATGGGTTTGTTTGAAATGATAATACACTCGTCCATAAAAGCCATACAAAACACCTCTAATCACTTGTCTTGAACTGCCAAATCGCGTCCTTTTCTAGCCCACGCGACCAGCCCGCGAAACCCGCCAGCTTATATTGATTAACCAAATTCATGCGAAGACCAAACGACCGCTCGTCCTCGAGCCAGATTTTGTATCTAACCGACTCGCCGTCCTCCGTAGCTTTATACTCGGCGTAGTTTGAACCCGCCACAGCATCCCACTCAAACACGCCACCCGCTTCCGTCACAAGGCGGTAGGCATAATCCATGCCCAAGGCGCGGGGTTTTAGAGCAGTGATTTCGCCGTTTTCGTCTAACACTTCTCGCCATAACCTTGAATAGAACGGCATACCGAGAATCACCTGCTCGGGGGCGGCTTCTTTAATCGTTTCAACCACGCCGCTCTCAACAAAACCAAAACTCGCCACAGGCCCCGCTACAGGCGAGTTGCCCGCGTGTTCGTCATAACCCATAATCACGATATAATCTGCGACTTTGGCGACTTCTGTCCGATTATAATACAAATTATAATCTTTCGGTACATACATATCAACACTCAAAATCGCGCCCATTTCATGTAATCGCGGCGCCAATTCACGCAAAAACTGTATATAATAGTCCGCATCTGCCTTTTTGACCATCTCAAAATCTATGTTAATGCCGTCCAGCTTGTACAGCGCGACGAGTTCGAGAACCTGACGTATAACCTTCTCCCGCACGTTCGTATTCGTGAGCACATAGTTACTGACTTGACTGTCAAAGTTGTCGGTGAGCATCCCCCAGACCTGTATATCGTTCGCGTGTGCCCATTCAACATAACCCACGTCCGCAATATTCTTAATCGTGCCGTCGAGTGGTTCTGTTGAAAAGCTGAACCACGTCGGGCAAAGCACATTGAGCCTGTCGGGCTTTTGGTACAGACTCTCCTTCGCGTTCGCCTCATACGTCCAAATCTGGTCCCACGCCATAGCCACATAGGGCAATAAGGCGGGTTTCTTTGCGACCTCGGGTTTGCGTTCGTTTAACGGCAAGGCAAGCGGGGCGCTTAAATCCTTGGTTTTCACATACCCAATAACCCCGCTGTCAAGCCGCACAAGCGTAAAATCGCCCTCCTCGTCAAAACTCAAAACCACAGCGCCTTTTTTCAACTTAACCGCTATCGGGCTTTTAATATCGCTTTCATATCTCACAGCCGTATCACGCGTAACAGTCGCTTCATACAGCCTGATACCCTGCAAGTCAACAATCACAAGTTTATACTCGGGCTCATACCTTACTGTCACGCCGTAAAGCGCCGTCAGAAGTTTCGCTGGCATGTAAAGCTTTCCCCCGTCAGAAATCACGGGCAAGTCCAGCGTAAAATCAGCATCATTGACGGTATAGTCTAAGCTGCCGCGCGTGAAGTAGATGCAACTAGATTCACTGGTCACGGTCACTCGACCCGCTGCCATATCAGCCAACAAATATGTGTCTATCTCATCTTTCACAAAATCGGTTGACAAATAAATCTGCCCATCCTTAATCAAAGGCGCATCGGCTTCTTTAAGTAACATATCCCCCAGCACAACAAAACCGCGCGAATTCTCAAGTCCGCGCGCGATATAAAAGTTTTCGGTCTTGCCGTTCGGTATGTAAGGCTCAATCACGAAATAACCCACAATACCTACAAGAAGCAATATCGTTATGCCGATAAACACCACTCGTGGGTTCGTGGTTCTCTTTGGTTTAGGCGTGTTCAAGTTTTTTCCTTTCTGTTTCCATAATTCGTAAGACAGCGTTAATCTCGCCGCCCAGAAGCAGGATTATGCTTATGATGTTCAACCAGAAAATCATGATGAACACCGAAGCGATACTGCCGTAAGTCAGAGAAAAGCGCGAAAAGTTGTTGACATAGATATTAAACAGCTTCGTTGACACCACCCAGATGACCGCCGTGAACAGCGCCCCGGGCATCACCGACATAAAACTAACGCGCTCAGACACCGAAATCTTATAAATAAGCGCGACAATGATGTTTAAGAGCACCATTGCCAGAAGGTAACGCCCTATCCCGAACAGATAATCAGTCCATGAGGGTAGGTTAAACGGTATGAGCGTCAACAGCTTATCGCCGAAAACCAGAACCAGAAGGCTCAATATGAAACAGAGCGCGAAAATCCCAGATGCCAAGACTGCGATAATGCGCGAGCGGATAAACCCGCGCTTGTCCTCAAAGCCATAGGCAAGGTTTATGCCCCTCATTATGGCACAAAAACCACTCGATGAGCTATAAACCGCGAATAACAGCGAAAACGACATCACGGCCCCGTGCCGCGCGTCTACGACCTCAACAACAATCGTTTCGATAAAATGCGCGATATTCTCGGGAAAAGCCAACGAAACCTGCTGAATGAACATATCCGCGTCGAGGTTCATAAAACCCACAAGCGTTATTAAGAAAATCAGAAACGGGAAACTCGCAAGCAGTAATTTATACGTCAGCTCGTTAGCAAGCGACAGCACATTGTCCCGAAAAAACTCATCAACCAGTTTCTTCAAAAAAGTACGCATTAAATCCTACCTTATCCACAAAGTCATCGCGACGGTTTATCCATAGGTTTATCCGCTGGTTCATCCATCGGTTTAACCACGTTTTTCAACATTTCTAACAGTTATCCACAAAGTTATTAACTTATCCACAATTTCGGTCGATTTTGAACGCCTGTTTTTCTGCACTTTCTAAGATTTTCCACATTATGAATGTGGAAAACTATTCACATCTAATCCCTAAACATGGGCGGCATGTATTTCGTTTCCTTACCCCTGATACGAATCGTGAGCCGCGGCATGTTTTCCCCAGAAAAGCGCTGCTTCTGGTAACAATTCAACAAGACTAGCGCCCGCCGCATCTCAGGTGTGGCATACTCAACCAATTCGCCCTCACCGTTCACATACAAATGCGGAATAGCCGCGCGCAATACCTCATAGTTTTCGTAAAGAAACGCGAAATATTCGGGCTTGGGCAGTTTCGCCGCCTCCAATAACATAGCCCCGATATAGAACGAGCTTAAATCCCCCGCGATTTCAAAGCCCATATCATAGTTGGCCCAGAGCGCATAAGGGGTTGTAAACATCTTATACCTGTCATGCGTGTTTAATGCCGACAGGTCAGCCACGGGTTCGATAAAGCCCGTTTCTGTGTAACACGGCATGGCTTCTGTGCCGATAAGCGGCAGATGGTCACCGAAGTAGAACAAAACAGCGGGTCGGTCATAGCTTTCAAGAAACGCCAATAACTTATTGAGTGCTACATCCGCGTCATAAATGCCCTGTGCGTATGCGTGGAGCCCTCCGTTTAACTCTTCGTTTAGGTCAGATGTAACATTAAGGTTATACTCGTTCTCGCGAAACTTGATGTCATAATATTCGTAATGATTCTCCATGCTGATGCCGAACAGAAACAGCGGCTCGCGTGTGTTGTTCAACTCGTTCACAATCGTGTCAACAAAGTAGTCGTCGGATATAAACAGCCCCTTTTTCGGTGCGTCACCCATGCTGTTGTCTGTGATAAAGCTGTCGAAGCCCAAGCGCGGGTAAATAGTGTCGCGGTTGAAGAAATCGCGGTGATACGGATGAACGGCAACCGTGCGGTAGCCCAGATTTTTCAGCGAGTAGGGTAGGGCGTGTATATCGGGCGCGGGTATATACTGATCAGGCGCTTCAAACGGGATTGCGCCCGGCGTTGAAAGCAACATGAGATTACCCGTCAAAAACTCATATTCGGGGTTACACGTGCCGCCGCCGAAAGTCGGCGTAATTATCCTATGCCCGTCTGTTATCGAGTCGAATGTTTTTGTCGGGTTCTTCGTATAGAATGTATTCGGAAAGTTTTTCGGGTCGGTGAAAGCCTCTGACATAATAACGATTATATCAGGCGTAACCCCGGGCGGTGTTTGCGCCTGTAAAGCCCCGTATTTACGCGATAAAGCCGCCATCAGTTCATCAGAATACAAAGCGGCCGCCAAGTCGGCTACAGAAGATTGCGGGTTGCCGAACAACTCTTCCAAGTTTGCGTCATCCAGTATGTCGTCTGGTGTTAAACCGGCCGCCACAGCAATCGGCGAGGGGCTTAATGCCTGTGCTGTCAGATTTAAGAAGCCCACGGCCACGCCACGCTCAGAATACAAAAGGTTAGCCGATTCATAAAACGGTATCGGGCCGGCGGTGACAACGATAAACGTAAACCCCAAAGCGCAGGAAAACGCCGTCATGCGCTTACGCAAACTAAACTCGAAGCCCTTTTCAAGCAACAACAGCGCCAATGTCAGCGCAACAACGGCAATAGCCGCAAAGATAACCTCAGGGTAGACTTTGACTGTCGTAAACCCGAGGATATTCCCGAGTCTTTTGGCGAGTGACAAATCTGACGGGCTTAACACAAACCCCGTCATTCGCCTCCTATAATAACTGCCGATATAAAGCGCTGTCAGCGGTAAAGCAACAGTAACACCCGCCGCGAACAACGAATTAAGCAAAAGTGCCAGAATCGCGAACACTCCCGTAAACAGTGCCGCCGAAAAAATGAACGCGTCGGGGCTTAACGCGCCCGGGTTCAGCGCCTCAAGCGCTAATATCAGCAAAGGCGCGAACAAAACAGCCAAAATCACGCGTCGCCGATTACTTTTTTGTAGTAAACTCATACTCTCCCCCGTATTGTGACAGTTCCATTATATTACTGTAAAATTACCGTGTCAAATGGGAAATTTTCTTTACACTGTAAATAACCTATCAAAAACACCCTCCGCCCACGATTAGTAGCTCCAGAATCGGGCATTAACCCGCGTCACCTCGCATAGAATCTAACGGGTGATAGGCATGTTGGATAGGACAAGCCGTACCAAGCTCGTTGCGCGTATGCGCGGCAAGGGTGGGTTCAGAGTGGCGGCGATGATTGGCGCGTTTATTATCGCGTTAGGGTTGATAATCGGTTTTATAGTGTCAGGTTTTGTAAAAACGGCTGATTTTATGCCACAAGTGACGCGGTTGGCAACAGGCGGTACGGCGGGATTATTGAGCGCCGACTTGTTTTTTGAGGGTTTGTTAAGAAACGGTAAATTGATTGTGATAATGTGGCTTTTAGGCTTTCTGCCGCCTTGCCAAAACCTAAATTATGTGGTAATATTCATAAAAGCGGTGAGCGTTGCGCTCGCGGCATCTGTTGTCGCGGGTTTAGGTGGGAAGTATGTGATGTGTTACATGCTCATGCCCAATCTGATACTCATGCCCTGCTTAGTCGCCATGCTCGCCCAAGCCGAGAGGTTCGCGGGGTTAAGCAAACGTCGCTTCAGCGGCGCGATTTCGCGCGTTGTCGAGAAAGCGAATGACTTCGGCACATACTTGTTTATGCTGATAATCTGTATGGCAGGAACGGCGGCGGCATCGCTGTTTGAGGCATACGCCGCGCCTTTACTGTTCGGGGTGTTTTCTTAATCGCGGGTCTTGTAAGAGGGTAGATGATTTGACATAACTTCAACAAACCGCCACTAGGCGGTCGCTATACCTAACGTCGCTTTAGACGACGGATTTTGGCGAAACATCAGTACGAGGTACGATTTATGGAAGAAACACAAAACATACCGCCACAACAAGCGCTGTCGCTATGTGTGCTTGCGGGTGAGATAATGCTTAAAAACGGGGCTGAAACCTACCGCGTTGAGGACACAATGGCGCGGTTGCTTATAGCGTGCGGTTATAAGGCGTCAGACTGCTTTGTTGCTTCTACGGGCATATTCGTAGGCATAACAACAGAAGTGGGCGAAAGTTATAATATAGTCAGAAAGGTCAAATCACGCAGCACTAACTTAGAGAAGGTCGCGCTGGTCAACGCATTTTCGCGCGCGTTCGTTTCTGGGGCGATAACGGCTGACGATATAGTTGAAGAACTCGGGCGCGTTGATACACGAACACCGCCGTACTCAAACGCTTTTAAGATTCTGGTTGCGGGGGCGGCTTGCGCGGGGTTTTCGTTTCTGCTCGACGGCAATCTGACGGACTGTTTGGCGGGTTTTCTAATCGGCTCGTTCATACAGCTTTTCACAATGAAATCAAAGAATCTGTCACCTGTTTTGCTCAATATGTTCGGTGGGGTTTTGATAGCGTTTCTGTCACTGCTCATGCTGAATTTGGGCATCAGCGACAACTTAGACAAGGTAATAATCGGCGCGTTAATGCCACTTCTACCCGGTGTGGCGTTTACCAATGCCATAAGAGATGTGCTTGAGGGCGACTATCTGTCGGGTTCGGCGCGACTCATGGACGCGTTGATTGTCGCAGTGGCCGTTGCGGCGGGGGTCGGCTCGTTCTTACAGATGTGGCTTGTTATTTTCGGGCAGTTTGCTGTATGAAAAATAGGGCAAAGTATTAGCCCAAGACATAATTGTTTATTTGGTGGTATTTATGTACACAATCAGTTACTTCTTAATGCAGTTTATAGTGGCGTTTATCGCGACATTCGGTTTTGCCGTTCTGTTCAACTCACCGCGCACAGAGGTTGTGTACAGCGGGTTGACAGGTGCTCTCGGCTGGACGGCGTATAAGCTTATAATCACTCTGACAGTCGATAACGGTGTAGTGGCAACACTCGCGGCGGCAATGATTATCACAGCCGCAAGCCGCTTACTAGCCTACAAACGGCGTATGCCGCTGACCGTCTATCTTATCGGCGGGATTATCCCGCTCGTGCCCGGCTTCGGTATTTACTACACCATGTATTATCTGGTAACCTCCGATTTTTCGAGCGCCGTTACACGCGGCGTAGATACGCTCAAAATCTCGGGCGTTATAGTCATCGGTATCTTCATCATCCTGTCGTTGCCGTGGAAGCTGTTCTATCCATACGGCTCCATTAAAGAAATCACAACAAAAACGCGGAAAAAACGCGGTTCGACAAGTCAAACCCAAGATTTGTGAGCCGTAACATATCGCCGTCGGTTTCTAAAAGCCCGTCACTTTCGAGGGCTTTTATTGTTGTGTCGAAAATGGCTTCAAGAGGTGTGTTGAAGCGCGTGAAAAACTCGGCGCGGCTGATACCCGCCGTTTTTCGTAAGCCTAGGAACATAAATTCCGATATGAGGTCATTATGCGTCAGGTTTTCTGTGTCGTATGACGAAAAATCGCCCTGTAGATAGTCTTCTAGGTTAAATGTGTTGTGATAACGCGCCCCGTCAGTGTATGAATGCGCGGCTATGCCAACGCCGATATACTCGTCAGCGTTCCAGTATGTCAGATTGTGGCGGCACTCGTAACCGGGTTTTGAGAAATTCGAGATTTCGTAACGCGGCAATCCGTTTTGATGAAATCGTTCGGCGGCATAGTGGTACATGGCGCGCTCAGAGATTTCGTCGGGCAGGTCGTTTGGGTTTTCGTCATACATGGGTGTGTCTTCTTCGAGAATAAGGCTATAACAGGAGATATGTTCGGGTTCGAGTTGTAACGCAAGGTCAATAGTATGTGCAACGTCTTCGATAGTCTGTGACGGCAAGCCCAACATTAAATCAATGTTGATATTCCTAAAGCCCGCCGTTCTTGCCATTTCATACGCTTTTATCGCCGCCTTTGAATCATGAACGCGCCCGATACGTTTCAGTAGCCTGTCATCAAGTGACTGAACGCCAAAAGAAAGACGGTTTACGCCGTTATCTCTCAACATTTTCAGATAATCAGATGTCACAGTGTCAGGGTTAGCCTCAAGCGTAAACTCATAACCCGTATGCAAAGAAAAGCGCGTGTTAATGGCCTTAATCACGCGCTCCATTGCTCTAAGCGGCATTAACGTAGGAGTACCGCCGCCAAAGAAAACCGTATCCAACCTTGTTGCGGCTAAAGCCGCGCTGGATTGTGTGTCGGCCAAGGCTGACATTAACCCAAGCTCCCGTATTATCGCATCGGCGTAGTCTTTCATAATCTGTTGTGTGCTAGGTGCCGATACGAAGTCACAATACGCGCACTTCTTCACACAAAAAGGTATGTGTACGTACAAAGCCCGCGCCTTATTCATCCAGTTTGAGCACGCTCATAAACGCCGACTGCGGTAACTCGACATTACCGACTTGGCGCATACGCTTTTTGCCCTCTTTCTGTTTTTCGAGAAGTTTCTTTTTACGCGTGATGTCACCGCCGTAACACTTGCTCAATACGTCTTTTCTGACGGCGCTGACGGTTTCACGCGCGATAATCTTTGCGCCGATACAGGCTTGTATGGGTACCTCAAACTGGTGGCGCGGGATTTCTTTTTTGAGTTTCTCCGCCATTTTACGCCCTTTTTCGTATGAAGACGAGCGGTGGACAATGAAACTGAGCGCATCAACGGCTTCGTGGTTAATGAGCATATCGAGTTTAACCAAATCAGACTCCACATAGCCCTCTAACTCATAGTCAAAGCTTGCGTAACCGCGTGAACGCGATTTCAGCGCGTCAAAGAAGTCAAAGATTATCTCATTGAGCGGCAGTCTATAGTTCAGGCGTATGCGCGTCGCGTCGAGATAGTCCATGCCTAAAAATTCTCCGCGCCGCTCATGGCATAAGTCCATGATTGCGCCCATGTGTTCGGGCGGCAACAGGATTTCTGCCTTGACTATCGGTTCTTCCGTGTGCTCGATATGCGTCACGTCGGGGTAGTTCGTGGGGTTCGACAGCTCTATCATCTCGCCGTCTGTTTTATAGATATGATAAACAACACTGGGTGCAGTGGTGACTAAATCAAGGTTATATTCGCGTTCCAAGCGTTCTTGCACAATCTCCATATGGAGAAGCCCCAAGAAACCACAACGGTAACCGAAGCCCAGCGCGATACTCGTTTCGGGCTCGAAATGTAAAGCCGCGTCATTGAGTTTGAGTTTATCAAGCGCATCACGCAAGTCTTGATAGCGCGCGCCGTCTGACGGGAACACACCGCAATAGACCATGGGGTTGACCTTCTTGTAACCGGGGAACGGGTGTTTGGTGGGGTTAGCCGCGTCGGTGACCGTATCGCCCGTTTGTGTGTCCTTAACGTTCTTAATACTCGCCGTGAAGTAACCCACGTCGCCCGATGTCAAGCTCTCGACGGGTATCTGACGTCCGGGGCCGAAAATGCCTGTTTCTACGACATCAAATTCAGCGCCTGTCGCCATAAGCCTTACGCGCTTGCCCGGCTTTATCTCGCCGTCAAACACGCGAATAAAGACGATAACGCCCCGATACGCGTCATAGAACGAGTCAAAGATAATCGCTTTGAGCGGCTCTTCGGGCTGACCCGACGGCGGCGGAATCTGCTCGATTATGGCGTTCCACACTGCGTCGATGTTTATATTGTTCTTCGCCGAAATCTCGGGCGCATCCAGCGCGGGAATCCCGATTATATCTTCTATTTCATGTTTAACGACATCGGGTTGTGCGGCGGGTAGGTCAATCTTATTGATAACAGGCACAATAGCCAAATCAGACTCAATCGCGAGATACACATTAGCCAGTGTTTGGGCTTCAACGCCTTGACACGCGTCAACCACCAAAATAGCGCCCTCACACGCCGCAATCGAGCGGCTGACTTCATAATTGAAGTCCACATGACCGGGCGTATCAATCAGATTCAAAACATACTCCTGCCCGTCCGTATGCGTATGAATCAGTCGGACGGACTGCGCCTTTATCGTTATGCCGCGTTCGCGCTCTAAATCCATATTGTCAAGCACTTGGTCGGTCATTTCGCGCTCTGTCAGTAACCCCGCGCTCTGGATAAGGCGGTCGGCGAGCGTGGACTTGCCGTGGTCGATATGGGCGATAATACAAAAATTCCTGATTCTTGACTGCAAAAAAAGCCCTCCATAGAGTTGAAAGTTGATGTCATCAGTATAACAGCTTTCTGAAATTTTTACAAGAGCATTCACAATCTGCAATATATATGTTATAATGGC
>CAZOVK010000072.1:0-12002 GCA_964583165.1 uncultured Defluviitaleaceae bacterium
CGAAACAAGAAACAACTACAATATTAGATGAAGTTGCTCTTTCGTTAGTTCACAAAATCATCGACATATATATTGAACAATATAATGGCTGGCTGGCAAGAAATTTGTTTGAGCGGCAATGGGTTTTACGTGATTTTAAGAAAACAGTGGGAATGTCGGCAGAACAGTGTAAAATTGATTTGGGGCTCTTGAGAAGCGAATTGCAACGAGGAGAGATGGTTAATCTATCGTTGTATAAAAACCACTTTGGGAAACTCAAAGAGTATTTTACAAGGCAACAAAAGTTGCTTAAAGGATTTGAAAAGAATCCCGATAAGCTAAAAGAAAACTCTGCTATCCTTGAACAATGGATTGAGGATTTGGACAAGATTATTGAATGTATACTTTCCCGTTAATCAGACACGCGCATTCGAGTAGCAATTAAAAAAGGCAGAAGTATTCTCTGCCTTTTTCTTTTAGTAGATATCTAAAGCTTCACAGCCTATTCCTATGCGCTTAATTTTCTGCTTAGTTTAGGCAGAACCATTAGCGTAACGACCAATAAGGCTAATGACACCACAAGCGTTATGCCAAGACTCATGCCATAGCCTAACCCATTTGTGAAGCCAGCGACCAGATAGCCGACTATACAGACCGCTCCAACTGTTAAAACATATGGCAACTGGGTTGCTACGTGGTCTATGTGTTTGCATCCTGCCCCGGTTGAAGAAAGAATCGTAGTATCCGATATAGGCGAGCAATGGTCACCTAAAACAGAGCCGGCAAGGATTGAGGAAAGTGCTGTCACTGTGAGCTGTGGCGCTATCGCTTCGCACACCACCAGAATAATCGGAATCAGAATCCCGAATGTACCCCATGAAGTCCCTGTTGAGAACGACAAAATCGCCGCAATTACAAACATAAGCACGGGTATAAGCGCAACCGGGATTACCGAGTTCTGCACTATTTGTGCTACATAATCACCTGTCATCAACAAGTCGCGACACACACCGCTTATCGTCCAAGCAAGTGTTAAAATAGTCATTGCCGGTACCATTGACTTAACGCCTTTACCAACAGCGGCGAAGAAGTCCGAAAAGGTGAGGAGTTTCCGCGGTACAAACACCAAAAACGCTACAATCAAAGAACAAAAACCGCCAAGGGATAATGCAAGGCCTGCATCTGTGTCACCAAATGCCGTGAACAAGCTGACATTATCTGTCCAATAGCCGCCGTAATACAACATCGCCAGAACACACGACACGATTAAAAATGCTACGGGGATAATAAGGTCAAACACTTTCCCCTTTTGGGAAACATCCATTGACGCTAATTCGTCATCGCCTGTACTTTGGGCGTCGGGCTTGACAACGCCATCTTTCTGCACCTTTAGCTCTGCTTTTGCCATGGGGCCAAAGTCAGCGTTTTTGACCAGACATACCCAAAAGACCATAAACAGCGTAAGCAACGCATACAAGTTCATGGGGATTGAGCTTAAAAACGCCTGCATTCCGCTCATTTGTGAAGACTCTGGGAAGTATGACATAACAGAAGCCGCCCAAGAGGATATCGGCGCAATTATGCACACGGGCGCGGCGGTTGCATCGATTAAGTAGGCCAACTTCTCTCTTGAAATAAGGTGTTTGTCGGTGACAGGGCGCATAACCGTGCCAACTGTCAGACAGTTAAAATAGTCGTCTATAAAAATCAACATCCCCAAAATAGCGGTTGCAACCGACGCGCTTTTTTTGCTATTTAACTTGCGGCTTGCCCACTCGCCGTAAGCTCTTGACCCGCCTGCTTTAGTTATGACCGCTACGAGGGCACCCAGTAACGCCAAAAAGATGAGCATTGAGGCGTTACCGCCCAGCTTATCTACCATGAGGTTTGTAGTGGTCGAAAATACACCCACAAAACCGATACCAATGGCTAAAGAATAAATAACTGTACCCGACAAAATCCCAACAACGAGCGCAAAGATAACTTCCTTTGTTACAAGTGCAAGAACAATTGCGATAAGCGGGGGTACTACTGACCAGAATCCTACGTTTACAGATTCCATGACAACTCCTTCATTACTATGTATTTGGTTCAACCTATAATAGCAAAACCAATGAGTGTTGTAAAGAGGGAATTTGCTATAGACTATGGCACACGTTTACGAAAACATGAAATCATCGTTGTTATTCCCACTGATAGGGCGAATTAGCAATGTCGCTGAAGTTAACCGTCGCCGCCACGCTTGTTTGAGCTAAGCCGAGCATCATCATAATGCTGATAATGATTGATAAAACCCTACTCGTAAATTTATTGTAATACAATGTACCACCCCCCGATTATTGATGTCAGATGGACAACCGGTATGACTATATAAATGATATCAATATCCCTAGTATATAGTAGAAGGACAATTTATGTGAGCGGAAAACCCATTCATATTTTAGTGTTGAATTGTTAGGCAGTCCGTAGTATAATCTCAACAATTAGGCTAGAGGAGTTCTTTTATGGGGCTTAATTAGATAACTTCTGGACAAGTAGCTGACAAATTGGGAACATTTACGGTGTTATGAAGCGTGTCAAAGTCGAACTTATTCAGCTTTGTTGAGAAACCGGTAAAGAGATTGACCGCTAACAACGAGAGGAAGCGGGGTAAGTTGATGGTAATTTACCATATAGTATGGTTATCCGCTACTATCGACGAATGTAAATAAGGCTATTGTCGGCGTAATAGGACAAAGGGATGATGAGCGCCATTAAAGATAAGCCGCACATAATGTTAAATTACGAAGTCTAGGCATGGGGGAATCATTATGGCCAACGAACTACAATCACTTTCAGCTCTGTTTCAGAACAGATTGTTTAGAATACCAGACTATCAGCGTGGTTACGCTTGGAAACGTGAGCAGCTTGTTGATTTTTGGGAAGACTTGATGAATTTAAGTGAAGAACGATATCACTATACAGGACTGCTTTCACTAAAGGTTGTATCGAAAGGCGAAATTATATCATGGGATGGCGACGATTGGCTTCTCGATATTGGCTATAAGGCATATCATATTGTAGATGGACAGCAGCGGCTGACCACGTTTTCGATACTTATGTATGAAGTGGTTGCGTTTATCAATAGACTTTCAGAGAATGTTGGTAAATCTGATGCAGATATATACCTTGGATTCGAATCGCTTAAGGACATCAAGACGAAATACATTGTGCGTAAGAGGCCGCCGCAAAATATAGTTGCGACTTATCTTTTTGGATATGAGACCGACAACCCCAGTGCCAACTATTTGAAATACAGGGTGTTTGAGGAACCGTTCGGCGGAGCGGTTTTTGAAACCTATTATACAACAAACTTGAAGTACGCAAAGGACTTTTTTGCAAGAAATCTAAACGCTTTATACGAAAGTGAAGGCATGAAGGGCATAGCGTGCCTTTATCGCAAACTGACACAGAGGCTTATGTTCAATATTCACGAGATTGAGGACGATTATGATGTATTTGTAGCCTTTGAAACTATGAATAATCGCGGAAAGAAGCTGACTAATCTTGAACTTTTGAAAAATCGCCTAATCTATCTTACAACGCTCTTTGATGATGGTCAATTAGATGGTAGCGATAAGATTCAACTGCGTAAAAACATCAATGACACATGGAAAGAAATATACTATCAACTCGGGCGCAACCAAAACGCCCCGCTTTCTGACGACGAGTTTTTGCGTGCCCATTGGATTACATACTTCCGATACTCTCGCAAAGGGGGAGACGATTACATTCACTTCTTGCTGGACAAATTTTCTGCAAAGAATGTATTTGAAAAACTATTACCTGAGCAAAATGATGTCACGAATGTTCTTCTGTCAGATGTTGTAACAGACGATGACGATGATGCGGTGGAAGTACAGACTGAGTCTGAGGTATCGTTGGTTAGCAAACTTGCGCCAAAGGAAGTTATAGACTACGTTAACAGTCTTAAATCACTGGCAGAGCATTGGTATTTTAGCTTTTTCCCTTACGATAGCGAACTATCATCTGATGAAAAGGTTTGGATTGACAGGTTAAACCGCATAGGTATCGGTTATTTCCGCCCGCTTGTAGTAGCCGCTATGTCTACAGAAAAAACGACCACAGTGGAAGAACGGGTTGCCCTTTATACTGCTATTGAGCGATTTATTTTTGTGTGTTTCCGCGTGGGTGGCTTTCAAGCAAGCTATAGAAGCAGTGTTTATTACAACAACGCTCGTTATGTAATGAATGGTAGTTTATCTCTCACGTCGCTTGCAGACGACATAAACGCTATGGTTGATAATGATGATGAAGCTATCAAGTGGTTCACTACCAGTATAAAAAGGAAGTTCAACACAGGCGAGGGCTTCTATGGCTGGCACGACCTCCGCTATTTCCTCTATGAATACGAATATGAAAAAGCCGTAAAGAATAACCTTCAAAAGGTTGACTGGGGCATGTTCACTCGTGTAGAAAAAGACAAAGTGACCATTGAACACATTTTCCCGCAAACACCAACAAAATGGTACTGGCGAAACATGTTCAGAATGTATTCGGATGAGGAGAAAAAGCAGTTGTCTGGCTCACTTGGCAATCTTCTATTATTATCTCAAAGCATAAATTCATCCCTGCAAAACGATAGCTTTCCCGACAAGAAAAACCCGCCTGCTGATAAGCGCAGAGGCTACAAAAACGGTTCACATTCAGAAATTGAAGTAGCTGAAGCGTGCGACTGGACAGCCGAGAATATTTTTGTACGTGGTTTAGCTCTCCTAGAGTTCATGGAGAAACGCTGGCGAATAGTGCTGACAGATGAAACAAAAGATGAACTGCTACATATATCTTTTGTGAATGACGGGCGCACTGTGCCGCCGGAAATCAACGAAAGTGGACCTCTTGTAACATCCACTACAGATACAAATGTTCAAACGGACAAACAGAGGCTTTGCTTGGATTTCTGGAGTCATTTTGTGGATTATTGTCGGGAAAACGGTCGCGGCGACGATATAGCTTCCCGTAAAGCGTCCACTAATGATTGGTACGATATTTCGACCGGCAGTCGTGAATACCATGTGTTTTTTCAATTGTCGCGTCAGAAAACACTACGTATTGGAATCTATGTTTATAAGCAAGAGAGTTTTAAGCGTCTTGAATCTCGAAAAGCAGAAATCGAGGCTATCTATGGTTCAGAACTAGAATGGTATACCAGTCGAAAAAATGGTACAGAAAAACGTATTTTGCATTCCATCGATGCTGATGTTCACAATCCGAATCTATATCATGAACACTTTAACTGGCTTATATCTAGGTTTGATAAATTACGTCTTGCCCTTGAAGCCTTTGAGAATGGGATGTTAAACGCATAAATTATGGCAACTCAAAACTAGCGAATTCCCTAAGATTGTTGATAAAAGCGCCTCTTGCATGGCTAAAATGCTAGAGGCGCTTTTGTCATATATAATATGTAAACATGAATAGCTTGTACGGTGTGCCATTCGCGAGGTGAGGTTATTAACACTACAGGTTATGATAAAGACAAACTCAACTTTAACGTAACAGATAGCTATTACAATCAATAAGGAGATAAAACTTTTGAAAGTAGGCGTTCCGCTAGGTATTCTATTATTTTTTTGCTGTTGTGAACAAAAAACTATTGACAAATGTCCTGTGTTGAGTTAATATTACTACAACGTTAAAGTAAAAATAGCTAGATTACATAAGCAGGAGTGACAAACTATTGGTAACAATCAAGGAAATAGCACGCGAATGCGGGCTTTCAGTAACCGCCGTCAGCAAAGCGCTAAGAGATGCCCCAGACATTAGCGAACAAACGACTGTGCGGGTAAAACAAGTCGCCAAGAAAATGGGGTATTTGCGAAATGCGGCGGCTCATGCGCTCAAAACCAAGCGTTCTCATATGCTAGGCGTTCTATTTATAGATAATGTTAACGCAGGGTTAGTGCATGAGTATTTCTCTCAAATACTGAACAACTTCAAGAATGAGGCGGAAAAGCGCGGATATGGCATTACCTTTATAGCCAACAATATCGGTGGTGTTAAGATGTCGTTTTACGATTACGCCCGTTCTCAATGCTGTGATGGTGTAGTAGTAGCCAACGCTGAATTTGACTCACCACAAGTGTTAGAGCTTGTGCGCGGGGCTTTACCTATCGTAACGATAGATTATGTATATAACAACCAAAGTGCCATTATATCAGACAATGCGCGGGATATGTATAATCTGGTCGATTACATATGTCGGCAGGGGCATAGCCGTATAGCCTATATCCACGGCGAACTCACCGCTGTTTCTAAGATTCGCCTTGCGGCGTTTTATAGGGCGTGTGATGAACATAATATAACAGTGAGTAACAACAACGTTAAAGCCGCGCGCTTCCATGACCCAATCTCCAGTGAAGTCGCGACTAGGGAGCTTTTAGCCCAAAGGGAAAGACCCACCTGTATTATTTACCCCGATGACTTCTCGTTCATCGGCGGGCGGAACGAAATTGAAAGGCAGGGGCTTTCGATACCCGATGATATAAGCGTTGTGGGCTATGACGGTATACTAATGTCACAAGTGATTAAGCCAAAGCTCACTACGTTAAAGCAAGACAGTGCGGCTATAGGGGCCAAGGCGGCGGAGTTGCTGATTGCAGCCGTGGAGATGCCACGCACTTATATACCTAAGACAGTGCTTATTGGCGGTTCACTATTGGAGGGTGAAACGGTTAAAAAGCTAACGGTTAACGCCCAATAGAAACAAGGTTTAGCCTGCTGTGGATGATATTTGTCGTCTATGTTATTTGTGTACGGAATTTATAGCCGGACGGCTATACATTTATATACATAATACCTAAATTTTAAGGAGGAGAAGAAATGAAAGTCCATTTCAAAAAAGCGTTATCTATGCTTTTAGTGTTGGCGCTGTTATGCGCTAGTTTGGCAGCCTGTCAATCGTCTGACAGCAAACCGGTAAGCAGCCAACCAGCCGGCAACCAACCCTCAACCACCCCACAGTCAACCAACCAACCCAGCCCGACAGCAAGCGCTCCTACAAACAGCAACCCAGCCGTTCTCACCTGTCTCATGGACACAAACGATGGTTGGGTCAAGAACTTCAACCCTCTTGTTAATGGTGTGTATCAGTTTTTGTTAGGTTTTATGTATGAACCACTCGTAATCTTTGACAACTATAACAACAACCAAGAAACTATGTGGTTAGCTGAGGACATCATCTCCGAGCCCGACAACAAAACGATTACTGTCAAGGTACGCAAGGGCGTTAAATGGAGTGACGGCACAGACTTCACCGCCGATGACGTTGTTTTCACCTACAGCTATACAAAACAATACCCAGAAATCGACCGCAACGGCGATTGGGATAAGCTGGACGAAAACGGCAAAGTTAAACTCGACGACGAAGGCAAACCCATGACAGGTAGAATTGAGTCTATAACCAAACTAGACGATTACACAGTGCAGATTGTTATGAAAGAGCCCAACCGCTTCCATCGCAATTCGCTTTTCTTCCAAAAGTGGATGATGCCCAAACATGTATGGGAGGGTATTACTAACCCCGCTTCTTATGTTTATGCAACAGATACCCCCGTAGTAACGGGCGCATTCAGCGAAGTTAAGAGTTTTACACCCGAAATGGTAGAGCTCGGCAGAAACCCCAACTATTGGAAGGCTGATGAACTGTTTGTAGATATATTACGCGTTCCACAGTTTAACGGTAACGACTCGGCTTGGGCGTTGTTACAGACAGGTGGTGTCGATTGGGCGCACATCTTCATTCCTGATATCGACACGAACTATGTGCAAGGCGACGCCAACCGTAAATATTGGTATGGTGTAAACGACGCTGTAAGACTTTCGTTTAACTATATGTCACCCAATGCGGGTAATCAAGCGGCATTTAACAATGTTGATTTCAGAAGAGCAGTATCAATGGCTGTTGACAGAACGGGTATTATTGACTCAGCCGTGTTCGGTTATCTGTCTAAGGAAGTGCCGACTAACACAGGCTTGCCGCCGTCTTTGTTTGGATATAAGAACCCTGCGGCTGATGCTGAATCGGCGAAATACAACAAATATGACATAGACGCCGCGAAAGCACTCCTTGATTCGGCCGGCTTTAAGGACGTAAACGGTGACGGCTTCGTAGAAAATCCCGACGGCTCGGCTATAGCGTTTGAAATCGTTTCTCCCGCCGGTTGGACTGATTGGAACGATGGTGCCGTAATCTGCGCAGAAGGCTTGGTGAAGTTAGGCGTTAACGCTAAGGCGAACGCAAAAGACCTAGGGCTTATAATCGACTCATGGGGCACGGGCAGTTTTGACGTATTATATTCAGCCTATGGCACATCGCCCGACATCTGGAAGTTCTACTATGACACAATTGGTGACCAGACACGCTCTAAGACTCCCACTTGGTGGTCAGTTTGCCAAACTAACTACTTAAATGACGAAATGACGAATCTCATCAGCCAACTGCCGTTGGCGGCGTCAGATGCTGATGTCAAAGCTATCACAGATAAAATCGAGCTCTATTTCGCAGAGAATATGATAAATGTTCCGATTCTTCATAACGGCAACTGGTTTGTCTATAACACAACCCGTTTCACAGGTTGGTCAACAGAACAGAATAAAACCGTCCAACCCGCGCTCTTCATTCACGACTCCAAAATCCTGCAACTCATGTTGTTAAGACCCGTTAAATAAATCAGTCACTAAATGGGCGGCTTAATGCCGCCCACTATCCCCTAACAATTAAGGATGGAGGGATAAGCTTGAATTATATCTTAAAGCGGCTCGGGTTTTACATAATTGCGTTTATCGCGGCCACCGCGCTCAATTTCTTCTTGCCACGCCTCATGCCCGGCAACCCCGTTCAGATGTATCTGGCAGAAGTTAGCCAAACGGGTGGCAAGATTGACCCCGCAGTCATCGCATCAGTTGAGAAACTGTTCGGCTATGACCCCAATCAATCGCTGATTGCGAGTTTCTTCAACTATTTCATCAGTATTTTTAAGGGTGATTGGGGCGTATCGTTTGCGTACTATCCCCAAACGGTGTTATCGTCTGTTCAACGCGGTCTGGTATGGACAGTCTTTCTGATGGGTTCGGCACTCGTTATAGGATTTGTTATTAACAACCTATTAGGCATACTGGTTGCGTGGCGGCGTGGGAGTTTCTTTGATACGTCGTTTACTGTGGGTGGCCAGTTCTTGGCAAATGTACCGTCTGTCATTGTCGCGATAGTATTGAGTTTTACGCTCTGTTATACGAAGATATTCCCCATGGGTTATGCGGTCACGCCTTTGTTCATCCCCGCCAACACGTGGGAATACATAAAAGATGTGCTTTATCATGCGGCCGTGCCGCTTACAGCAGTAGTTATTTCTAGCCTTGGCGGCATCATGGGTATGCGCGCGAACATGATAAACCAACTCGGCGACGATTATATAGTTATGGGTATAGCCAAAGGTGTACCCGATAGAAAGATAATGTTTAGCTATGGGGCAAGAAACGCTTTATTACCCGTGGTAACAACACTGGCTATGCAAGTTGGTTTCTTATTGGGCGGTTCGCTGATTATTGAACAAATTTTCAACTATCCCGGTTTAGGTAAGGTCATGGTTAATGCCATCAACCGCCGCGATTATCCTCTTATGCAAGGCATCTTGCTTATGACGACCATACTCATGCTGTCCGCGAATTTCATCGCGGATATAGCCGTGCTATTCCTTGACCCACGAACACGCAAACAATCAGCCGCGAAATAACGCCGAAGGAGGTAGGATATGGACAAACTCTGGAACTCTAAATTTATGCGCTTTTTCAGGAATAGCCCTAAAACCACTATCGGCGCTCTATTGATTTTGATTGTGCTTGCAATGACTTTAGGAGCTAGCCTGTTCACAAACCAAGACCCCAATTTCAGAAACGTCAACGAATACCACACGGCACCTTCAGCGCAACACATTTTAGGCACTACCCAATTAGGCAAAGATGTGTTCGCACAAACCCTTTACGGCGGTCAAAAGTCCATAATGGTTGGTGTTTTGGCGGGCGTTTTAACTGTAGGGCTTGGTATGTTCTTTGGTATCAGCTCCGGTTATATCGGTGGGATGTATGACAGTGTTGTGAGTACGTTTATCAATGTGTTGATGGTCATACCGAATATCGTGTTGTTGTTGATTGTGTCTAGCTTGATAAACGGCGTTTCGCCACTTCTGATATGCGTGATTATCGGGCTAACCTCATGGCCGTGGAACGCCCGAGTGTTACGCGCTCAAACAATGAGCATACGCAATCGCGAATTTGTCTATTCAGCCGAAACACTGGGCGAGTCGAAGATACGCATATTGTTCGTAGAGATTATGCCTAACATGCTTTCGATGATTACATCGTCGTTTGTCAGCACCATGATTTATGCTATCATGGCGCACGCGACACTCGAATTTATAGGTTTCGGCGACCCACTCTCCGTCACATGGGGCATTATGCTCTATAACGCTCAAAACACAGGCGCGCTTCAAAGTGGGCTTTGGTGGGAAGTCATTGGCCCCATTATGGGTATAGTGCTAATGGGCGCAGGGCTAACGCTTATAAACTTCTCGATTGATGAAATTTCAAACCCGAAACTACGCGCACAAAGGATTATGAAGAACTACTACAAGGTCAAGAGGGCGCAACTAAGAAAGGCAAGGGTGTGAACATGGCTGACTTGCTTACAGTGGAAGGGCTTTGTGTAGACTATGTGACCGCCGACGGTGGGTATGTCAGAGCGGTTGACAATGTGAGTTTTTCTATTGCCAAAGGGCAGAGCATGGGGCTTGCGGGCGAATCGGGCTGTGGCAAAAGCACAATTGCCTATTCGCTTATGCGTTTGCATCGCCCACCGGCGCTGATTTCGTCCGGTTCGGTTAATCTGGATGGGCGCGATGTCCTAAAAATGAAGGAAAAAGAATTGCGACAGTTTCGATGGGAAGAAATCAGCATGGTCTTTCAATCGGCCATGAACTGCTTGAACCCCGTTGTCACGCTTGAAAAGCAATTCTTTGAGATATTTAAGTATCACAATGTTACAAACGATATAAAGAAGTCACGCGAACTGTCAGCGGAGTTATTGGCGCTGGTGGGCATACCCGCCGAGCGTTTGCGCGACTATCCGCACCAGTTTTCTGGCGGTATGCGTCAACGCGCCGTTATCGCTATGGCACTTGCGCTTAAACCCAAACTGCTGATATTAGATGAACCCACGACGGCGCTTGACACGGTTGTTCAGCGCGACATTTTGAGGCGTATATATGAACTCAAAGAGCAATTGGGCTTTGCGATACTGTTTATTACGCATGATATAAGCCTGATGATGGAGTTTTGCGACACGGTTTCTATAATGTATGCGGGCAAAATGGTTGAACGAGCCTCGTCAAAAAAGATACTCTATAACCCAAGCCACCCTTATACCTACGGTCTTAAAAACTCCTTCCCGTCACTCAAGGGCGAAATGCACTATATGGAGGGCATACCGGGTTCACCACTGGATTTAAGGCGCATACCTAAAGGTTGCCGTTTTCAAGATAGGTGTTTCTGCCGCATAGAGAAATGCGCCGAAGAAGAACCGCAAAGAACGTTTGAGGGTAGCGACTTCTACTGTTGCCATAATCCTCTGAATTCTGCTCTGACGGGGGTGAACGTATGAATACAGACAAACAAGCCGTTTTAGAGGTCAGAAATGTCGTTATGGACTTCAAAACAGCGGGGAAGAACTTTTTCTCGAAACGAAAGACCCTGCGTGCGCTGAATGATATAAGTTTCACACTCTATCGCGGCGAATCACTAGCGGTAGTGGGCGAATCGGGTTGTGGGAAGTCAACAATATGTCGTATAGCCATGCGCTTTCACGAACCCACGTCGGGTGAGATGTTGTTTGAGGGCGAGAACATACATAAGCTCAAGACTGCTCAAATGAAAAAATATCGGCAACGGACACAGATGATATTTCAAGA
>CAZOVK010000073.1:0-2965 GCA_964583165.1 uncultured Defluviitaleaceae bacterium
ATTATAATGTAAATAGCTACAGAAATTTTTTAGATAGGGGAAATTTTATATGAAGAAGCAATTTTACGGGGCGGCGCGGGAAGTGACGGGTTCATGCCACTGTTTGAGAGTGAGTGGTAAGAACATCTTGATTGACTGTGGGTTAAGACAGGGCAAGGACGAATTTATTGAGCAAGGTTTACCGTTCGCGGCCGGTCATATTGACTTTGTACTACTGACACACGCGCATATCGACCACGCGGGGCGCTTGCCGCTTCTCGCCAAAGAGGGGTTTAAGGGGCAGGTTTTCGCGACAGAAGCCACAACGCACCTAAGCGCGATTATGCTTCGTGATTCGGCTCATATTCAGGCGTTTGAAGCCGAATGGCGTGAGCGCAAGGCTTTACGCTCAGGCAAAAAGGTATTGCCGCCGCTCTACACAATGGAGGATGCGGATGCGATTATAGCGAGTTTCGTTCCATGCGCTTATGAGGAGATTGTAGAGGTCTTTCCGGGGCTTAGAATCCGATTTCGCGATATTGGGCATTTGCTCGGTTCGGCATGTATCGAGGTTTGGGCGAGTGAATTCGGGCAGGAGAAGAAAATCGTCTTTTCTGGCGATATAGGTAACATAAACCAGCCACTCATCAAGAACCCCGGTTTTGTCGAGAGCGCAGACTATGTAATTATGGAATCTACATACGGCGACAGACTGCATAACCCCCCGCCGGATTATGCCGCCAGCCTTGCCGCTGTCATTCAACGCACATTCGACCGTGGCGGAAATGTCGTCATTCCGTCATTCGCTGTCGGGCGCACACAAGAATTGCTCTACTTCATAAGGAAAATCAAAACAGAAAATTTGGTCAGCGGTCACGAGGGCTTCCGCGTATACATGGACAGCCCGCTCGCCAACGAGGCGACACAGATATTCGGCGAGGAACGCTACGAATGCTTCGACGAAGAAGCCATGGAGCTTGTGAACGCCGGCATTAACCCTATTGCGTTTGACGGGTTGGTAACCGCCGCGTCAGTCGCCGAATCTATAGCTATCAATACAGAGCCAAACCCTTGTATTATCATCAGCTCATCCGGCATGTGTGAAGCGGGGCGTATCAAGCACCACCTAAAGCACAATCTATGGCGTAAGGAATGCTCAATCGTGTTCTGCGGTTACCAAGCCGTCGGCACAACAGGTCGTGCGCTCGCAGACGGCGCGAAACATGTGAAAATTTTGGGCGAGGATATAGAGGTAAAGGCAGAAATAACGGCGTTACCGGGGGTATCCGGTCACGCCGACCAAAAAGGACTTCTGCATTGGCTGTTTGCGTTTGAGGAGAAGCCGTCACAGGTATTCGTCGTCCACGGTGAAGACAGTGTGGCTGAAGGGTTCGCAAAGCTCGTGACCGAGCGTTTCGGTATTGCCGCCGTTGCGCCCCAACATGGGGCGGCGTTCGACCTAATCACGGGCACTGTCATTGAAGAGGGTAAGCCTATGCCGAAGAAGCCATATGGGCGCTTCGACACAGAGGAAAGCTCAGCCTACGCCGCTCTTCTGGACGCATACCACAAGCTTGACGCAGTCGTTCGCCATAACAAGACCAAGAGCAACAAAGAGATTGAGCAGTTTACACGCCAAATCAAAGAGCTTTGCGAGATGTACAAGTAGGTTTAGAGTATGTTTTTCAGCGCTCTGTTGACAGCCATGCCGAGCGGAACAGCGATAATCACCGCGAAGACAGCGTTAATCAACGAAACAATCGTGTTCTGCCCGATAGCCAAAAGGTTGACATCCCAAGCCACATTCAAGAACCATGCGTTTTCGAGCATAGTACGCGTCAAATGCAACACAATATAGGTAACCGAACCCGCGATACCGGCTAGGATGTTCACGCCTAGCCGTTTTGCGTTACGCCCGCCCGAATAGGCGATATGACCACAAACAAACGCCAACAAGAACTTGAACACGAGTGTGAACGGGGCATAAACGGCGTATTCGCTCATAAGGTCGAATAAACCGCTGCCGATACCGGCCGCAAGCCCCCCGCCGATAGGCCCCAGCAGGAAGGCCGAGAGCAGACACGCGACATTGCCCATGTGAATCATTGTTTTCCCGACGGGTAGGGGAATCGGGATTCTTAGGTTTGTAGCTACAAACACGACGGCGGCCATTACGCCGATTAGCGCCATTTGGCGCGTTGTAAAACCACGTTTCATATTACCTCCAAAGGGTATTGAATTATTTGGGTATTTCGTTTATTATAATAATAAGATTACCACAATAACGCAATAGAAACGACTTTTTTTTGAAAGTGTTATAATACAATTATGAAGGGGTGGCGACATGCCCGACGATTTACCCAATATTCCCGAGGAGGACGCGCTTGAGGGGATATCGGAAGACCAGCTCAAGGCATTTAATGACTTACTCGGCAATCTCTCCAGCAAGGTTGAAGAGGACGACAGTGTTCTATATCACACTGCTGAAGAAACAGATATAGATGAAGAGCTAAGACGACTGTTAGAAAGTGACAGTGAAGCGGATAGGGCCGTAGAGGCCCAACTTAGTGAAACGCAGAGTTTGCTTGACGGCAGCGCTTTTGAAGATACACTTGGCGATTTAAGCGCGCCTCCCGAACCTATAGAATATGAGCCGCTAGCAGAAATACCGCGCCGCCCAACCTCTTCAGAGCGTTTCAAACAGCGCATTGAGAAATTCGCCAAGAGGTTTGAGGGCGTTCCGACAAGGGTGTTCTTCATTATAATCGGTGTTTTGGGCGTTGGGTTGTTAGGGCTTAGTGTCTTTGCGGGAACACTGATTTATCAGATTGTTCAAGACGCGGCGTTGCCGGAGGGTTCGTTTGTTGTCGAACAACAAGCAGGTGTCATGAACAACGCAAACTTTATCTATCTGGGCATACCCGAAACACTGCCCGGCGGTGACATCAAGCTTGTAAGAATGAATGTTGACGCATATGGCACGGTG
>CAZOVK010000073.1:2975-11876 GCA_964583165.1 uncultured Defluviitaleaceae bacterium
TTTGATTCGCCCATGACTGACGACAAATATAGCTATACACTCGTAGCCAACGCCGACAATACCGAGATAGCGCGTGACTATGCGTTTATCAAAAGCCCGGACGGCGGGGCAGATTTAGAAGCCAATATCGTCCGTTTTCGCGGATTGCCGGAGAAAACGCGGTACTTCACGCTGACTGTGACAGAAAAGAAGAGTGGAACGGGGGTTGACTTCCTTATAGGCTTTAAGGATAACCTTTACTTGCCTCCTGTCAAGTATGTAAGTTATCAATACGACGATTCTGATAACCCGGCTCTAACACCCATTATCATTGACTTCATCAAGGTTTCATCCAGCGGCACGACAATAATGTTTAACTTCGCGCCGCCGACAGATGAGTATGAATTTTCGTTCACCAGCTCAGCCGATGCAGAGCTTATGAGTATTTCAAGCAGTCTGATTAAGTCGGCGGGTTTCAGCAAACAACCCCTTATCGAAAACCTCGTGCTGTCAGACTTGACACTGGGGCGCATGGACTTCATGGCATTGCGTGACCCAACGCAGGCGGTTCTTACTATTAAGAACCTATATTGCAAGGCGGAACTCAACGACAGATTCACGGTTTCTGATATTTACTACACAAAGAGTGACCGCTCTATTAACTATAGCATCGGGCAATATAACTTGATTCTTGAAAGAATGGGCATACAAGGGGATTATCTCATACTCGTTGCCCACGCCGAAGACACAGTGGCTGACCCTAAGAAGAACCGCGTCCAGTTGGACTTGATGGCGACGCTGAATGTTACGTTGGCTGACGGCAGAACTATTAAGATAGAGAGCGAATGCAACACAATGCCGCAGGGTTCTGATATTCTGTTTAATATCAAGGACTATCCCGAAATTATGTTGAATGACGCGTATCTTAACGCCACTGTGACCGTGAATGTAGTGGGTTTCAGACTGGGCGACCAGATTCTGCCACTGTCTATGCCCGACGAAGGTGAAGAGGGTGTGACAGCGGGGCAAGATATTGAAACGGCGATAACGGACATCATGGCTTCACGCCTGAAATACAAAGCAGGGCAACTCACAAAGGATGAGTTGACGGGCTTCGACCGTATGATAATGAACGACAAGGGGCTAATGGACTATTACTCCCCACAACCGCAAGACAAAACGCCGCTCATAAGTGAGCAGGTAGTTTGCATGAACGTAATAAAAGAGCGTCTTTCAGCTATCATCATAGAGGTCTATAAACCCGCGGGAGGCACAGAAACTATCACAACCCATGAGATAGTGGCTCACTTGACAGACGACGGCTGGCTGATTACAGAAGACAAGATTTTAAGCAAAAAGTAGGTATTGTATGGGAGAAATAGGACAGGTTTTTCAAATAAACGGTGATGATGTGCGCGTGCGGCTTGAACGCAAGGCCGCGTGCGCATCATGTCGCGCTTGTTCAGTCGGCATCGACTCAAAGGAAATGGTTATAACCGCCAAAAACCTATGCGGCGCAGAACTCGGAGGTTGGGTAGAGCTTGAAATAGGGGAGGGCGTGTTTTTGCAGGCTGTGACGGTTGCGTATGGTGTGCCCTTGTTGATGTTTCTGGTAGGCGCGTTCGCGGGGTATTATGGGGCATTGGCAACAGGTTTAGCCTTCGCCGAAATTGCGGCTTTTGTGGGCGGTTTGGTTTTGGCGTTATTGTCGGGGCTTCTCTTAAAACGCTACGGAACGCGCAAGAAAGGTCTAAGCCCTGTCGCCATACGGAAAGTCGAGCAAGGCGAACTCACAACATCGTGATAGGCATAATCGCGGAATACAACCCATTCCATAACGGGCACAAATATCATATAGAACAGGCACGCGCGAAAGCAGGCGGCGAGCCTGTTGTTGTTATAATGAGCGGAAATTTCGTTCAGCGCGGAGAATCCGCGATATACGATAAATACTCAAGAACCCGCGCGGCATTACTTTGTGGCGCCGATATCGTGCTGGAACTCCCAATTTTCTACGCCACTGCCCACGCCGAAATATTTGCGCGTGGCGCGGTTGGGATTTTCGCCAAGCTTCGTGCTATCAAACACCTAGCCTTCGGCACCGAAGCCGAAAACCTTGAAGAAATAGAAAAAGCCTCCGCTTTCCTCACAGAAAACGAGAGCGGCATATGGCAGAACATTCGCGCCCAGAAACTTACATCACACCCCACAGCCCGCGCCGAAGCCGTGGCGCGTATGGGCGGCGACGCTACATGGGTTTCGTCACCTAACAACATTTTGGCTATTGAGTATATACGTGCGATAAATCGTTACAGCGCGGACATAAGACCTGTGGCCATAAAACGCGAGGGTGGCGCGTATCACAGCACCGACCTTTCAGAAATCCCGTCAGCCACAGCCATTAGGAAGCATCTCTTTTCGGGTAACACAAACGCGCTGAAAATCGGAACACCAAACGAGGCCCATGAAATTTTCAGCAGATTAAACCCCGTTCACACCGACAGATTTTCTGAAATCCTACGATATAAACTTCTTGTTGGCGGGGAAGAATGGCTAAACGCCATAGCTGGCGCTGTTGAGGGCATAGAAAACCGCGTTATTCGTGAAGCCGAAAGCCATACCACTTTCACGGCCTTAGCCGAAGCCGTAAAAACCAAACGCTACACTTACGCGGCCGTATCAAGACTTCTGACACATGCCCTTCTGGGTATAACCAAAGCTGACTATGCTGATTTACTGGAGAACGGCACACCATATGTCCGTGTTTTGGGATTTAGAAAGTCTTCTGCAAGTGTGCTGTCAGAACTAGCAGAAACCGCAAAAATACCCGTTATAACTAATTTCAAACACGCCCCACGATTACTTGATTCACGCTCCATGGGTTATCTAGAGCGCGACATTCAAGCTTCAGACATCTACTATATCGCGGCAGGCATTAGCCCAAGAGAAGCCCGCCGAAGTTTAGTCATGCTCTAACAAAAAACAAAGGCGGCTTTAGCCGCCCCGTATTACACATAATATTCCTTTTGAGCCTCCCACATCTCGGCGTACTTCCCACCTGCGGCGACAAGCGTGGCATGATTGCCATACTCAATCAATTGACCGTGGTCAAAAACGGCGATATGGTCAGAAAACCGACAACTGGACAGTCTATGAGAAATATAAATCGTGGTCTTGCCTTGAACCAGCTCATCAAACTTAGAATACACCTCGAACTCCGCATAAGGGTCAAGCGCGGCGGTAGGCTCATCCAGCACAACCACAGGTGCGTCACGATAAATCGCCCGCGCAATCGCGAGTTTCTGCATATCACCGCCCGAAATTTCAATGCCGTCCTTTTCGAAATTCTTATAAAGCGGCGTAGAGATTCCCTTAGGAAGTGTCGCGATAGTATCAGAAACGCCGCTTTTTAGCAACGCGTCTTCCACTTCTCTGTCACGCCCCAAATCTCCAAACGCGATATTCTCTCGAACGGTGAACGAAAACAGCTTATAATCCTGAAAAACCACAGCCAGCGCTTTCATATAAGACTCGAAATCATACTCGTTGATATTCACGCCGTTAATCAGAATATCCCCCTTATCGGGATGATATAATCGGCACAGAAGCTTGATAAACGTAGTCTTCCCTGCGCCGTTTTGTCCCACGACAGACAGCCGCTCACCCGCGCGTATGGTCAAACTCACATCTTTCAGCGTATATTCATCAGCCCGCGGATACTTAAACCAAACATTTCTAAACTCAATCGTTGCGTTCTCCATCTTAGGCACGGCTCGTTCGCCTGTAACAGCACGGCGCGGCATCTCCTCAAAGCTCAAATACTCTTCGAGATAGCGGCACATCTGACGAAACGTCATGAATTGTGTAATGAACGTACTCACATTCGTAGAAAACTGGTTCGCGGCTGTTATATACATCGTGAAATCACCGATAGTCAGCGCGCCCAAGAACACCTGCCACACCATATAAGCATAAACAATGAGCATCTGCACCTGCAAGTTAATCGCCGAAACCGCTTGATATCCGCCCTCTTTTTTATAGAGCGTTTCAAACGCCGTCATATTAACCTTGCGATATTTATCGAGTTTGGCGAGAATGAACGGTGACATGCCATAGAGGCGCACATCCTTCGCAATCGTGAAATCGGAGGTCAAACTCGCGTAATAATTGAAATGCTTATTAAGCGGCGTTAACATTTCAAAGAACTGATACTGTGCCTTCAAAGACTTAGCGAATATAAACGCATTAACAGCGACAACGGCAAGAATTACAAGAATCAACAACGGGTTCAGCATCGAAACAATCGCGGCAAGCCCGATAATCGTAATGAACGCCTGCGAAATCCCCGCGACACTTTGAAGGGTTCTCAAAATCACACCCTGATTCATAATTGGGAAGAGCGCTCGCTCTTTGTGGTCGAGCACATCCGGGTCCTCAAGGCTCTCAAAGTCCATGTTCATGATATGAAGCCCCAAATGGCGGTCAAAACCGTAACTTAATGAGCGGTTGGCTATATCAGTCTTCGTTTCAAAGTATCTGTTTAAGAGGTTAAAAAGCGCGTTTCCGATTATTGTTATCGTGACAAGTTGAATAAAAACATCAACTCGCTGTTGCCCCATCAGCTCATCGATAATAAACTTAGGCATGATGACATTGATAAACGGTGTTACCGCCTTAATCACCGAACCAATAGCGACAAGTGGAATGAATCGCCCATCAATCTTATGTGTGAGAGCGAGAAAGCGTCTGACGATACCCAAATCGTTCTTCATGCCGAAATCAGGCAGTTTCATTCTCTTCGCCCCCCTCTAAGCAATACTGAGCTTGAACCGCGAACATCTCGGCGTACTTGCCGTTCTTCGCGAGAAGTTCGTTATGCGTGCCGTACTCAACCAGCTTGCCCTTATCGAGCATGGCTATAGCGTCACAGAAATTCGTGCTTGCCAGACGGTGTGACACATAAATGACCGTCTTGCCGTCTGTTATCGTGCCGAAACGCTCATAAACTTCGCGTTCGGCTATCGCGTCCAGCGCGGCCGTCGGTTCATCTAACATCAACACTGCCCCGTTTTTATAAAGAGCCCGTGCAATAGAAATCTTTTGGTTCTCCCCGCCCGAAAACTGGATGCCCTCTTCGTCTAGATGTTTGAGCATAGACGTATCCATACCCTTTTTGAGCGTAGTAATCTTGCCCCAAACACCCGCCTGTTCCAGCGCGTTCTGAACGCGCGACCTATCAATACTACTGCCCTCGGCGATAGAAACATTTTCCGCCACGGGGAAAGCAAACGCCGTTATCTCTTGAAAAACAGGCGCTATCATAGCGTAGTATGCCATACGGTCATACTCTTTGATATTCACACCGTTAAGTAGAATCTCGCCGTCTGAAACATCATAAAGCCGCGCCAACAGTTTAACCAGTGTCGTTTTCCCCGCGCCGTTCGTGCCCACAATCGCGAGTTTCTGCCCATACGGTATAGTCAGATTCAGATTCTCAAATATGTAATTCTCCGTATTCGGGTACTTAAACGACACATTGCGAAACTCGAACAAGTAGGGCGGTTTCGGTAGTGAAAGCTTTCCGCTTGTCATACTCTCCCCGCGCTCAACAAACGCTCTGTAATCGCATATATCAAGATTTTGTGCCCTCAAAAACGCCAAATCTTTAATCATTGTATTGAGCCACAGTGCAAACGCCGCAATAGTCGCGAAATACATAGTAAACGACGGTATGTCCATCTGACCCGAAATCACCATATAAATAAGATAGGCATAGATAATCCCCTCACGAACCAACAACATCACAGCTTCAAACAAACCCGCGCGGAAGTGTCGCCACTGTATGCGTTTATGGGTATCAAGCCGACTGTTGCGAAACTTCATGAACAAATCAGACACCCAACCGCGGATGCCGAACAGGCGCAATTCCTTGTCATATGTGAAATCGTTCATCATGCGATTGATGTACTCGGCGCGGCGGTCGTCATCAGAAATCTTGTCCTTTTGGCTATGCTCATAGCGCTTGGCGCTAAACGTCAGTAAATACGATATACCCACATTCAGAAGCAAATACAACAGTACCCAGATATTTAGCGTAGACACAATCGCCACATACATGAGTAGAGCAAGCAACCCGCCCACAAGCCCGAACAGCTTGTGCATCATGCCCTCGATACCCCTATCGTTCGTTTGAAGACATCGCCAACCTGTCATCATGTCGTTCAAAAACTCGGGGTTCTCTGTATTCGCGAAGTCAGTTGTCATACACTTCTCTTGCAAGCGCCTTATGAAAACCAAGCGAATCGACACCAGCCGCGGGAAGTACGCGCCCGACAACCACGCAATGCCATAACCCGTAACAGCCGCCGTGACAAAGAAGCCCACCAGCATCATTAAAAGTTGCTCGGGGCGTTTAGCCCCAAGCAACTCCGCAAGTATCCAACGTGGGAAGAATATGCCGATAAACGGTTGCAAAGCCGTCAGTATAGTATTAGCCCCGAAGTACAAAAAAACAAGTTTGTCAATCTGCCAAGCGTTCTTGATTACATAACACGTGTTCTGCCAAGTGGAGTAGGCTGGTTTTTTGTCGGGCATCTTACCACCTCATCGATTATTCTGACGCTGAATGTCTGTGTCGGGCTCGATAATCTCGTCAATTCTGCATGTGTCGTCTGTTTCTATAAACTCACGCGAGCAATAGAGCTTGCCGATATGACAATGGTTCGTAAGTCTTACGCGGTTAGCCATTACCACATCAGCCGTGAGCCGACTGGCCGTCAAACTCGTGCATTCTATGTGTTTCGCCTTTGACCTGTCAGGCGCATTGCGCCCAAACAGCGGTTCAATGACACCGGACAAAAACTTCTCGAACCCGGAGTTTTTGTGGGCGTTCGTATCAATAATAATCTCGTCACCATACAGCTCGTTCAGCTTACACACGCCGTTCATAAACAGATAATCAACTGAAAACTCGCCGTCACAGCTAATCACGCCCTCACAATTGACAGCCGTCGCGTTAAACGCGCCACGCACATTCACAACACCCGTAATATCACCACGCTTAATCCGCAAGCCGTTCTCAAACTTAGCGACACCCTCAACAATGGCTTCATCGGCCGTAATACTGCCCTTTGCCGTAAAAATGCCGTTTATGTTTAACTTGTTCGCCGTCGAGTCGTCTTTGAGCTTGCCAATACCATCCACATACAACTCGTCGAAAACGCCACCTGCCACTGAAGAAATACCATCTATTCTGCTTCTATTCATATCTTCACAACCTCCAAAATCATTGCATCTTCCGCAATCTGTATATTCCCGCTGTATTCACAGCGTTTTATTCGGCAATTCGCCCCAATCGATACATCAACACCCGACACAGAATCGGCCTTGACATTCTCCAAAACAATCGTGTCGCCCTCAATCGTGCCTATTTGAGCTATACCACGCTTGACTGAACGGCTCGCGTAGCGCCCCTGTTTCGGCAATGCGTCAAACTCACCAGAACGTGTGAACGTAGGCGAAACCGTAATCTTCGTGCCCATTAGCCGTTTTATTTTGGTATTCGGGTAGGTCTGTATGAAAATCTGTTCGGCGTTCAATTCCGCAATATCCAAAACGCCCAAGCCGTAGAATCGCTCGCATTCTATCTCGCTTTCAGAAACGGTATGCTCTGACGTTATAATATTCGTGTATTTGAAATCAAAGTCCAGATACATTGCCGCGTTTATTTCGAATGTTTCACCAAACACGCGACCCTCGATACGCGCTAAGAAATTTTTCTTATCATTATCGTTACCCGTGCGAACTTTGACGTGTTTGCCTGATGATGTTAAGCGGAGCAGACGACATTCGGCGTTGTTAGCGACCAATAGACCGCCAAAACTGATAGCATTAGCTACACACATTGACCTAAACTCCAGTCGCCCCGCGCCTGATAGATTAAGTACCTTGAGCCGCTCTGCCACAATCTCGCCTACATACTTGATTTTATCAACAGTCATATTCTTGATGTCGGCGCGCCCCGTCAGTAAGAGATACCCACCGCAACCATCTGACAAATCAACATCACCCAGCATGACGAGCTTGTCAAAGTCGCCCGTCATTGTACGTGACCCGATAATACTATGAGATGAACTCATTGTTGTTCCCCCTCATCAAACTGAAAGTTAAACGACCGTTGGTATTTCAGCCTTACAAGACTGGAGATGTCGTTAAGCCTTAACGTACTGATTGAACGCATACGTAAATCAAGAAAAATGGGCGTGTTGTCGGGGTAGAGCATGAGGCAACAGGCATCACCCGTGCGTAGAACCAAGAGAGTAAACTCCGTGCTCTTAATGTCGTTACTGTTTGACGCAATCGTGCGACACATCTGCTCAATGTCGTCATGCGTCACATTCGTGTTCGCGCGTATGGTCGAAAACGCGATGAGAAATAGTAGCTCAATGTACGTGAATGTCCGCTTGCCGAAGGCCGCCGTAAAAACAGGTATCAGCCGCTTGTCAATCTCTGCCACCACGTCCAAATCCTCAATGGCGAACGTGCGCTCACTGATTTCGGGCGAGAGGATTTTGGCTAGTTCGTCCAGCGAATATTTCTCTTTAAGGTTCTGTATCGCTCGTATTCGCGCCAAAACCTTTGCGCGTGGGAAATACGTTTCTTGCCCTGTGTAAGAGGTTTGTTTTATAAACCAACTCTCGGGTATCAGCCCCTCACGCTTCCAACGATAGAGTTGACCATAAGAAATCCCTGTTTCGCGCAGTAAATCTTTCTTTGAAATCATAGTTTATCACCTGCTCTTCTGCTAGGTAGTAGAACATTGTTACGTTGAATTTAGTATAACATAACATTGTTTTACTGTCAATATGTACGCAAGAAATTTCTGTAAGTTTGATGGCTAATTAGATTTTTCAGTGGGGTTCC
>CAZOVK010000074.1:0-11557 GCA_964583165.1 uncultured Defluviitaleaceae bacterium
CCGTTTGTTGGGCTAAGCGCGGCGCAAATTGTGAACAACCCCGTATCTGAATAACTCGTGTTAAACGAATACACTGAGTAAACCAAACCCATGCGCTCGCGGATATGCTGGAACAGGCGGCTACTCATGCCGCCGCCGAAAATCGTGTTAAGCGCCGCCATTGTGTAGGTATCGTCAGTGCCCAGCCCAAATGACGGGAACGCCACACCCAAGTGAAGCTGTTCAATATCCTTTTCGCGTGAATAAACGCCCGCTCGATAAGTCGTGTTGGCATGTTTCGCGGCATCATTCGTGCCCGTGAAGCCTTCCAGTTGTCTGGCTAACTTCTCGTACATCTCATCGGGGTCAAAACTCCCCGCTACAGCGATTACCGTATTCTCAGGCAGATAGTTTTCGCGGAAATACCCGTTGACTTTATCATGATTAAACGTAGAGATACTCTCTTTCGTGCCCAGAATCGGCATCCCAAGTGAATCTGACGGCCAGACATTCTTTTGAAGCACATCATGCATCAAATCGTCCGGCGTGTCTTCATACATATTGATTTCTTCGGTCACCACGCCGATTTCGCGCTTGACTTCCTCATCTTCGAACAGTGAGTTGAAAAACATATCAGATAACACGTCATAGGCGCGGTCAAAATGCTGGTCGAGCACGCGCGTGTAATAGCACGTAAATTCCTTTGTCGTGTAGGCGTTGAGCTGACCGCCCAGTTCGTCAAGTTCATCCGCGACCTGTTGAGCAGTGCGGTTTTTCGTGCCCTTAAAAAGCATATGCTCTATGAAATGGCAGATGCCGTTTGTTTCGGGCGTTTCATTACGCGAACCGCGCTTCACGAAAAAACCGAACGCTACAGAGCGCATGGATGGCATGGGGTCAAGGGCTATGCGAAGCCCTGACTTTAGGGTTTTTATGGTTATCATCTATTTTCCCCTTTGATGGTTAGTTTCATATTATTATGGCTGTTGTGTCACAAAATTATCAGACCGACAACACCCGCGCCCAAAAGTATCCACATGGGGCTGATTTTCGTCTTGTAGTTAACGAGAAATGCCGCAACAGCAATCAGTAGTGCTTTAGGGTTAATCGCGGTAATATCCAGCGCCGCTAGTTTCGTAAAATCTATAATCGACAGACGCGCGAACAACACGGCCGAGCCGAGAATCAAGCCGATAACAGACGGACGAATACCACCCATGACATTCTTGACCTTCTGGTTCGAGCCAAAAGTCACGAAGAAACGGGCAATAATATATATAATGATAAACGCGGGCAAACTCACCGCGAATGTCGCAACCGCCGCGTAGAACATGCCCATCGCGGGGTTTTCGCCCAGAATTGCGCCGACATATGTAGCCACGTTGACCGCGAGTGGCCCCGGCGTGACCTGACTGATGGCGACCACATTCGCGTATGTCGCACTCGTCATTAAGCCGGCCGTTGTGAGTTCCTTCTCGATTATCGCGACCATAGCATAACCGCCGCCGAAGCTGAACAGCCCAATCTTAAAAAACATGACAAACAGTTGAAGCGCGAGCATTATTTACCCTCCCCCGTCATCTGTTTTTTCTGTTTGAAGCCGTAATACATAAAGCCCAGAACGCCACCCGTCAATACGATAACGGCGACATCAAGCCCCAAGAAGATTGTCGCGATAACGCTTAAAATCGCGAGCACAATACCGAATTTGTCAACAACCGCCGACTTGCCGAGTTTCACCGCGGCTAAGATAATGAGCGGCACGACAGCCGAGCGAATACCCAAGAAGAACCGAGCGAGATACTCGTTATCGCCGATATTCTGCAAGAAGAACGCGATAATCAAGATAATGATATAAGACGGCATCACAACGCCCAAACACGACGCAATTAGCCCCGGCACGCCCGCGATTGTATACCCGATATACATAGACGAGTTTATCGCGATAACGCCCGGCAAACTCTGCGAAATCGCGAAGATGTCCACAATCTGTTTGTCGTCAACCCATTTTTGCTTTTCGACAAACTCGTTGCGCATAATCGGGAGCATCGCAAGCCCACCGCCTATTGTGAACGCGCCAACCTTGAAGAAGATGGTGAACAGTTTGAGTAAGTCCTTAAAACTACGCTTCTCCATAATCACCCCTGAATTTATTCTTTACTGTATTAAATCCGCGTTTCTCTCCAATGGCTTGCTTAAATCAAACCCGCCCTTAGACTCCGCGATTTTGTTACCCTCAATGAGAAATTGTACCTTCGTAACATAACTTAACTCCGTCAGCGTGTCTACTATTGAATATAGCATGAGTTCCTCGGAGCTACTGCCACCTAAAAATTTGTTCATGAAGTCCGCGTTGAGGTTCACGAAGCAGATACCCTCGCCCGTTGTGATGTCGATAATGACCGTTTCAATGGGTATCGTGCGGTAACTCGTTTCCTCAATCGGCCCTTTGAGCAGTTCCTCCATGAGAGAGCGTTCAATAGGTTGGTTCGGGTTGATTTCTATTTCGCGCTCCTCTGTCACCAAATACATGGCGTTCGTATCCGAGAAATAGAGCTTAACTGTGCGTTTTTCTGTTTTTACATTCAATACATCATCCGTAATAACCACATTCTCGCGATTCAACAATCCCAACGGCTGACCGTTCAGCGACAGTAATTCCTCATTCCCAATGTATATGTGAACATTGTCAATAAATTCAAGACCCGTGAGCGTCCAGACCAAGGCGGCGCGACAGAATAATTCTTGTTGTGGCGTGAGTGATTTATAACTTGTAGACAAACTCACCTCAGCCACATGGTCAGCCGTGATTATTACGTCATCAAGGCGTACCTCTGAGGGTATGCTCTTGACAAGATTCGTTTCCTTTGGCCCCTCCAACAACTTCGTGAGCACAGCCAGCGTCATGCTTTCTTCGTCACCGCGCGTTATGGCGTGTTGTTCGGCTTCAAGCCCATTCGACGTGGGGTTCACAAAATAGATGTTTATGCTCATGCTGTCAGATTTGGTTTCACTCGGGTAGTATGTAACAGCCGTATAAAGCCCAATGCCGAGCAACAACACAAGAACCAACGCCGCAAGCGCAAGGCTCCATTTATTCCCCTTTTTCAGTTTACTCATCTCGTCCCTCCGCAATCACGAGCGGTTGGTGCAGCGGTAGTCTTACGACAAACGCCGAACCCTCGCCCAGTTTACTTGAGAGCTTGATACTCCCGTTGTGTAGTAGTACGGTTTTGTGTGTAATCGAGAGCCCCAGACCTGTGCCTCCTGTTTCGCGGTCGCGCGTCTTGTCCACGCGGTAGAAACGGTTGAAGACCTTGGGTTGTTCCTCCTCCGTAATGCCAATGCCTGTGTCAATTACCGTGACATAGGCGTTTTGATTGTCACTGTCAATAATGACCTTGACAGTGCCGCCGCTTTCCGTATATTTGATGGCGTTTTCAATCAGATTAGACAGCGCAAGCGATAGCTTAATCTCGTCGGCGTCAATGAAAACCTGTTTTACATCCTCATACAACAACTCGATATTCTTCTGCTCGGCTAGTGGATATAGGCGTTTCAGCAATTCTTCGATAATCTTGTTCAGCCGAATGCTTCTAAGCGTAAGCGGGTTTTCGGTTCTGTCGAGTTTAACCAGTGTGAGAAGCTCATTGATAATCATGGTCATGCGGTCAATCTCACTGTTTATATCGACCAGAAACTCACGATATACAGACTTAGGTATATTCTCCTGTGTGATAATCGCCTCGCTCAACACCTTCATTGAACTCAGCGGTGTTTTTAATTCATGGCTCACGTTAGAAACGAACTCCTGACGCGTGGTTTCTACCCTTTCAAGCTGGTTACACATGTTGTTAAACGCGGCGGAAAGCTCCGCGAACTCATCGCGCCCCTTCACAGTAACGCGGCTCGAAAGTTGCCCGTCTGTCATGCGTTGAACGGCTTCAAGCAGGCGCTTGGCGGGGTTCAGCAACACATACGATATTATCACAACCAGTACAACAACAATTATACCCAGCGGTATCGCCATAGTGACCAGATTCATACGCACATCATTCAATAACAGGTTTATTTCATCTATCGGCGCGATAATGAGCACAGCGCCTACGATTTCCTTGTCCTTGTTCTCTATCTGAACGGCCGCATACATTACGCTTGAGTCATTTTTAAGCCGCGCGACATTGTTGCCGCTCAGCGCCTCCATTATCTCTGTATTCATCAGCGTCTTGCCAATCTGCGATTTTGACGAATCATTCACGACATATGCCATTTTGTCCACGACAATAACGCGGTTACCGTTGCGGCTTTGTGCCTCTAGCTCCTCGTCAAACAGCGGGCGCTTCAATTCGTCAAACAAATAATTCTTTCTATCGATACTTATGGCCAACTGGTTCGCTAGATATTTGAGCGCAACGCCCCGCTGATTCGCAAAATAATCGGCAAGCCCGTTCGATATGGTGAGAGCGAACGCAACGAGTGGTATGAAGCCAATCAACAAATACGTCAAAAACAGCTTAACGCGCATACTGCTCATGGTATAACCCAGTCGGCGCAAGCCCTTGAATCTACTTAAAATAATAACCTACTCCCCATTTCGTGTGAATGTACTTAGGGTCAGATGGGTTTTCCTCAATCTTTTCACGCAAGCGCCGTACATGCACGTCAACCGTCCGAACATCCCCGATAAATTCATAACCCCAGACCGTGTTCAACAGAGATTCACGGCTGTAGACCTTACCCGGGTTTTCCATAAACAGCTCCAATAGGTCAAACTCTTTGGCGGTGAGGTTGATTTCATCCCCACGAATCGTCAGGCGGCGGTACTCCTTCTCTATCTCTAAATCTCGCATAACAATGGTATTCTTCTTCTCTTGAACAGGAATCAGCGGCTTACGCTGACTGCGGCGCAAAATCGCCTTGATACGCGCCTTTAACTCCAATATGTTAAACGGCTTCGTCATGTAGTCGTCCGCGCCGTTCTCTAGCCCCATAATCTTGTCTATGTCATCACCCTTAGCCGTCAACATAATGACGGGCACACTCGAAAACCCTCGAATCTCTTGACAAACCTTCATGCCGTCCAATTTCGGCAACATTACGTCCAGTACCACGAGATTATACTCAAAGTCACGCGCCAGTCTAAGAGCCTCCTCGCCGTCATAGGCCGCATCTACCTCCATGCCCTCTTGCTCCAGTGAAAACTTTATGCCCTTAACAATGAGTTTCTCGTCATCTACAATCAGAATCCTATACGCCATAATAGCCCCCTTAATTACTGACCTTTATGTAATCCCTTAATCTCTCGAATGTTTTTTCGCCTATTCCCTTGACATTCATTATATCCTCAATTTGGGCGAAACCGCCCGTTTGTTCGCGGTATTTGATGATTTCTTCGGCCGTGACCTTGCCAATGCCCGACAGGCTAGTGAGTTCCTCCGCTGTGGCTGTGTTCAGGTTGATTCTTTTGTCTTCAGGCTGTGGTATGTCTTCGCCTTTCGCCGGCACATGTATCGTTTGCCCATCATAAACCAACGCCGCCATATCGATAAGTTCTGTATTCGCGTCGCTCGTAACACCACCCGCAAGCTCAATCGCATCACTGACGCGACTGCCCGTTTCCACGGCAAACACGCCGGGAGTATTGACATTTCCGCTTACATACACCATAATTGTATGTGTATCACCCGTCTGCGTTTCCTCATTGCCGTTATTCGGCATGAAAACTAAGCGGTTCTCGGGCGAAATACGCTCTAAATACCAATACCCGAATAAAACCACACAAACAATGGCTATAATATAGAAATACAAATTTTTCCTAAAATCCATAAACCCCTCTATACCTGGTATGATGAAAGGATGACGTAATGGTTAGACCAAGTTTAATTAGATTTCTGTTGACAGTATACACTATTTTTTTCTCTATTACCACTGTTTACGCTGAAAATTTTGACGAAAACTTAAATTTTTCTTTTGAACAGGGGATTTATGCGGAAAATTCTGACAACTCGTCAGCTGATTTTGACGCGTCAAGTATTCTCGCGCCGTCGGTTTGTGTTATGGACGTGAAGAGCGGCGCGATAGTCTATTCTAAAGACATGCGGGCGGTCTATTACCCCGCGAGTATCACGAAGGTTATGACAACCCTACTCGCTGTCGAATATGTGGAGGAAAACTTGGGCGATTACTCTGAAACGCTCACGGTTTCAGCCACGGCATCGAACGGCATACCCTATGACGCGTCGAACATAGGAGCGCTCACGGGCGAAGTGTTTACACTGGAGGAAGCCCTCTACGCTATCATGCTGAAATCGGCTAACGAGATGTGTTTGGCTGTGGCTGAATACATTGACGGCAGCGCGGAGAACTTCGCCGCGCACATGACAGAGCGGGCGCGTGAACTCGGCGCATATAACACCCAATTCAAGAACCCAAACGGTCTTCACGACCCCGAACACTACACAACAGCCTATGACATGGCAATTATAATGAAAGAAGCCATACGCCACGAATTCTTTGTCACGCTCATAAACGCCCAAAAGTATGAAATCGAACCGACAAACTCATACCTCGAACCGCGATACTTAATCAACACGAACCAGATGATAAACCCCCAAAGCCCGTATTACTACGCGTTCTCTGTAGGTGGCAAAACGGGGTTCACTGACCAAGCGCAACATACGCTGGTGTCGTATCTCAAACAAAATGGCAATGAGCTGATTGTAGTTGTCATGCATGATGAGAAGAACGGCCCATACCTTGATACGGCGACGCTCGGCAACTATGGGTTTACGCAATATGGGCAAAATACACTGCTGGACTCAACCTCTACACTTGGGGAAGTCATGGTAATTCAAAACACGAATGACGGCGAACTGGTTCTAGGCACAATCGAAGCGCAACCCGCTAAAGACATCAGACTTTATGTGCCGAACAGCATAAACACGCGCTCTGTCGTTGTTCAAACGGACATGCCTGACAAGCTGGAAGCACCTGTCGCCAACGGTGATGTTATCGGTTTCGCGCGCGTCTACTACGGTGGGAATATCCTCGGGCAGACGGAGCTTCTCGCAAACGGCAGTGTAGCCCTTGCGGACATACCCGCCGAAGACGAGATAATACCCGCGTCACTCTCATCTGATACACAAATATCGCAGATGAAACCGAGCGGTTTTGATGTTTTAGTTGAGATGTTCTCTGCTTGGCTTCATTGGGCAATTCTCGCGGGTATTTTGCTCGTATTGTTACTTGTGATATTGCTAATCAGAAAGCTTGCGACAAAGAAAACGTATTACTATAAGCGCGGACATCTCAAACTTCATAGAAAACGATAAAAAACCCGCCTTTTGGCGGGTCGTTTTTTATTCTATCGGTTTAAGTTGTGCTTGGAAGTGCCTCAAAATCGGCGGTTCCCAGACAATCTTGAAGCCGCGCTTAATGGTGTGGGCGCGTTTCTTGATTTCAATGAGCGCGTCAGCCATGATGTCAAAGTGTGCCTGTGTGTACACGCGGCGTGGAATGGCTAAGCGCGTAAATTCAAACTCTGACTTCAACTGAACGCCCGTGTCGGGGTCGTTACCGAGCATGTAGGAACCGATATCACATGTGCGGATGCCCGCTTCTTTGTATAACTCAATGGCCAGAACCTGCCCCGGATACTCCGTATACGGAATATGTGGGAACATCTGCGCCGCGTCAACGAACACGCCGTGACCACCCGCCGGTGACTGATAAGCGATACCCGCGTCGTCAAGCTTCGCGGCAAGGTACTCGACTTGACCGATACGATAGCGCAAGAAATCTTCGTCAATACCTTCATACAAGCCAATCGCGAGCGCTTCTAAGTCACGCCCAGCCAGACCGCCATATGTATAGAAGCCCTCGAAGCTGATGCAGTTTGCCTTGATGTCAAGGATAGCGGGTGACTTGCCGTCTTTAACGCCGATAAGACCACCCATATTCACGATAGTGTCCTTCTTAGCTGACATGGTGAACATATCGGCGTAGCTGAACATCTCGCGAATTATATCGATAATCTCAACATTTTCGTAACCTTCTTCGTCACGCTTAATGAAAAACGCGTTTTCGGCGTAACGCGCCGCATCCAAATCCATGGGGATGTTGTACTTGCGGCAGATAGCGGCTGTTTCGCGAATATTCTTCATAGAAACAGGCTGACCGCCCGCCGAATTGTTCGTGATAGTCAGAACGATAAGCCCAACGTTCTCTGGGCCTTTTTCAAGGATAATCTGTTCGAGTTTCTCAATATCCATGTTGCCCTTAAATGGAGCGCGGTGTGACGGGTCTTTCGCGATTTCAACAACACAGTCAATAGCGCGTGCGCCCGCGATTTCAACGTGAGCGCGTGTGGTGTCAAAGAACATGTTAGAGATGGCGTACTTACCCTTGCACAGATAAATCGGGAACAGCACCTTTTCTGCCGCGCGACCTTGGTGAACGGGCTGAATGTACTGATAGCCAAAGATGTCGCGCCCCGCTTCAAGCAGTTTGTAGTAGCTCGATGCGCCAGCGTAGGCTTCATCACCAGAGATTATGCCCGCCCATTGATACTGTGACATTGCGTTCGTGCCAGAGTCAGTCAACAAGTCAATATAGACGTCCTTCGACGACAGCCCGAACACGTTATAATGCGCGTCGGCAATCTTCTGTTCGCGCTGTTCGCGCGTAAGCATTTTAATCGGCTCGACCATTTTGATACGGAACGGCTCAACCGGATACTTCTTTGCCATGTAGTAACCCCCTATTTTTTAAGAATTGGTAATTTGACGTGTGTTGGATATTCCTTGCCGTGGTAGATTGTCTGTTTCGCAACAATCGGCTTAGGGTCAAGGTATGGGTTAATGCCTGTGTTCGTGTTCGGGAAAGATTCAAGCGCTTCGCTACTCGAAATATCTATGCGAATCTTATGCCCCTTGCGGAAAACATAGGCGTTCATATACATCTCAAACTCGTATTTCTCAACCGCGCCGGGCATAAGCAGTTCTGGCTTATCCCAACCCTTTCTAAACTCCGCGCGAATTAAGCCGAAGCTGATGTTACGCGCAATGCCCTTTTCGTCAACGTCAGAAACGCGCACGAAGAAGTCTGTGTCTACCGCGCTACTCGCGGCGTAGAGCTCTGTATAGAGAGGTCCTGCGATTGTGATGTCCTCTTTGAGAACGGGCGTGTCATAAACGAGTACATCCGCGCGCAAATGTCTTGAATTGACGATATACGGGCAAACATAACCATCATCGTCATTGTTCATCGAATCGCCACATGGCTGTTCGGGGTCATAGACGTATGAATCTGTCTTCGTTTCATCAGTCGGCTCCATGACAATAGCGCCGTTCCCGAATTGAGATTGCGCATTGCCGCCGCTTGTTATATAGAAATTAGTAAGTTCTGCTTCAGTCGGCATCCAGTCGTCTGACGTATGCCATTCGTTCTCACCAACTATGTAATAAATCGCACGTGGCTGTTTGTCTTCGCCGTTCTGAATGCCCTTTAAGTACAAATCAAACCAGCGTAAAATCCGCGTGTCAAAGTCATAGTCAATCGCGTTGTCGCCAAACTCCAAGTCCATAATATCGCGGAAGGAGTTCAAGCCATGCGGCCACGCGCCAAGGACAATTCTTCTCCCCGGTTTGTCAAGCTTCGTCAAAAAACGCCACGTTTCTTGAACGCCGAGCGCATCGCCGTCATACCAACCCGACATAATGAGCATGGGTATATTTATATTGTCGGCATGTACGGTATTATCCGAATGCCGCCAGAAATCGTCATAGTGGTAGTGTTGCGCCCACAAATCCCACGGGCCGCTGTTCTTGCCGATTATCTCTTGCGGGATTTCGGCAATCGGGCGGTGTTTTATCGCCTTAATTGGGTCAATAGTTACGCCGCCGAACACGTCAAAGTCCACGCGGTTAGACACGCTCTGCCCCAAAGTCCAACAGAGAAGCGGCCATGAACAGACTGTGCCGCCCTTACGCGCCGTGTCATAGAACGGCGAACCCACGTTAACTTCGCTTATAGCCGTCTTCAAATGCGGGTTGCCGCTTGTCGCCGCGGCTGTGGTTGTGTAACCCAAATAACTGGCGCCCCACATGCCGATATTGCCGTCTGACCAGTCCTGCGCGGCTATCCAATCGAACAAGTCGCTTGCGTCCTCACGCTCATTCTGAAACGGCTCCAAAACGCCGTCAGAATCAGAACGCCCACGTACGTCTTGAATGACGAACGCGTAACCATAAGCTACCCAATGCCAGCAACGTAAAATATCACGCTCTTTGCCATAACATGTGCGAACGACAATAGTAGGCACTTTGCCTGTCGCACCCTCGGGCAGAAACACCTCTGTCGCAAGCTTTGTGCCGTCTTTACACGGTACAAAGATATTGCCCAGATGATTCACGCCATAAAGTGGCTTAGACATCAGCGGGTCATCAAAACGTGTGAGCGGTGTGAGTTTCTCATACCCCGGCACAATCGCGATTTCGCTAGAAATGCGCCCTGGGTTCGAGAACCCGACAATCTTACCGTCACAGGTGATGATGTCAAGCACGCCTTGTTGCTTGCGTTGTGCCCAAAGCTGGGTTGTTACCTCTTTACCGTCAATTATACCACTAAAAGTCAGATAACGCGAATAAATCTTTTTATTTGACAGTTCAACACGGTCAGAATCCCACTTACATTCGGCATACGCCGCCAAGTCCTTATAAATCGCGCTATAATCAATGAGTGTGGGCTTCTTCTCTTTCACGTAAGGCGCGGTTTTCAGTTGGGCGCGTGTGCGGCGGTCAACGTCACATACCGTCAGCCCCTTTTCGCCAAACGTAATCTGACCGTTATAAACGCCCGAAAAGTACATATTAAATGTCATGTTGTGTAGGTAGTTCACATTTTCACCTCATTTACTCTGCAACAGCGGACGCGATGTCCTCCGCCTAAATCGGTAATTTCGGGAACACTCTCAAAGCACTGTTTGTCCGCAAACGTACAGCGCGGCGCGAAACGGCATTCGTTCTTGGGGTTTATCGGGCTTGTTATCTCGCCCTTTAGGAGTATACGTTCTTTCTTTTTGTTCAGGTTCGGTACAGGTATCGCCGACAACAACGCCTGCGTATAGGGGTGTCGCGGGTTAGCGAACAGCTCCTTTGTCGGTGCTTGCTCGACCATTTGCCCCAGATACATAACCATGATTTCGTTAGAAACGTGTTTGACAACAGAAAGGTCATGCGTAATGAACATATATGTATAACCGAATTGTTGTTGAAGCCGTTTCAACAGGTTCAGAATCTGCGCCTGAATCGAAACGTCAAGGGCAGAAACGGGCTCGTCACATACAATAAACTCTGGGTTAAGCGCAAGCGCCCGCGCAATGCCTATACGTTGCCGCCGCCCACCGTCCATCTCATGTGGGTAAGCGTTTGCGAATCGTTCAGACAGTCCAACCAGTTCCATAAGCTCATAAACGCGGTTTTCTTTGTCCTTGCGCGAATTATAGACGCGGTGTATGTCAAACGGTTCGGCGATTGTGTTGAAAACAGTCTTGCGTGGGTTCAGTGACGAAAACGGGTCT
>CAZOVK010000075.1:0-11534 GCA_964583165.1 uncultured Defluviitaleaceae bacterium
ATTATGTGTTGTTCTATTTATGCTGGCTCCGGCATTGGCACTGGCCGCCGCCAGTGCCGAAGTGCCGATAGCCAAAAACAGTAACATAATCGCTAGAACAAACAGCAACGACGCGCCCTGCTTATTTCGCAATGCTTTACTAACGCTTTGCATTTTTGCCACGTCCTTTCGAGCTACGTTGCTTGTTTATGGGGCTGAGATAGAGCATTACCAGCGAGGCGGTAACCCCCAGTAGCGTTATAGATTTACTACTGGCTTGTGTCTGAGTGCCATCCAGATTGAGGAAGCAATCGTTAATGTCACTTTCTCCATTTTTGCTGTAACCCACAATGCCACCGAATGGTTCAACACTGCTACCGCATAACAGACTATAGTCGGTGAGCGTAACGCCATTGCAAACGATTGATATAGAGCCATCAATGTCACCAATAACGCTACAATTACTCACTGGGTACAGCTTGTTGTCTTCAGCTATAGCGAGTACGGGTTCTGTAGGTTCGGCTTCAGTGGGTTCGGGTTCTGCTGGTTCGATTACTATAGGTTCAGCTTCATTAAGACCAACGATACCACCGACATTGCTCGAACCTTTAATAGAAACACTTCCTACGCCTACGCCGCTAACCTCACAATTCATTATTTGACCCGCCGTACCGATTTGAGGCTCTGCGGGTTTAGCTAGGTTATGACCAACGATACCACCCACATTGTCTTTGCCTGTAATTGTGATAGGTTTACTCGAAGTGCCCTTTAGCGTTACCCCCTGTATCACCCCGGCGTTTTGGCTGAACAGACCTACATTATCATTCGTGTCGCTTTCTATGGTTAGCCCCACAATCTCATACTTGTTGCTGCCCTTGCTACCGTTAAACGTCCCTTTGAACACACCGTGAACAACCGCGCCATCTGCATTGAGCGAGTCCTGTTGTAGTTCATTCAGCGTAGAAAAGTCTAAATTCAGATTCTGTGTGAATGTCAAGCCCACTAAGCTTGCATAACTGCTGATGTTACGCATCTGCATAGGCGTGCGGATGAGGAACTCTTCGCCAAACTTATTTGTCGTACTGTCAAATACAGCCTTCGCGAACAACGTATTAACGCTCAACCCTGTCGACACATCATTCACCGTTATGTCGCAAAGCTGTTTGTTGTATAGGTCTAAGTTGTTCGTTATATTAACGACTTTTTTACCGTCCATTAAGCTCACAGATACCGCGGGCAGCGTTCTACCATCCGCTTCATCACGTATCTTGATAGCCCCTGCGTAGTTGTCGGGCATGATTATGACATAACCTGTTTCTAGTATAGGCTTATCGTTTACAAGCCCTGTGAGGCCGACACTTCCTGTTTTCGGCGAATAGTAGCCATATGAAGTCGTGCCGTTACCTAAGTCATACTTCTCATAATACGCCACATTATCTGCCGGTATAGATGCCACGGGCCATGCTGTTGGCGCGCGGTCCAAATACATATACGGGTAGATAGCGCTCGTCATACTATTCCGAACAGATGATGATTTGATCCACAGCCCACCCCAAGAAAGTCCGTTCAATTGGTGTGACATAAGCGGTTGGCCGATACCGGTCAGGATGTTATAGTCACTTGACAGTGCATCTATATTCGGTCGGTCATTGGTGGAGAACGTGCCTGACAAGTAATACGCTTCTGTGATGCTCTTGCCCGTAGTCGGCGATATCGGGGCGCTTCCGGGCGCGGGCGCAAGATAGAGCGCGTTTTTAATCACACCCAAGCTTAGGTTATTACCCGTAATACCCCCTACCCCAGCCGTTGTATCCGCTTTAATCGGTATTGCATCTGTCGGGGCTTGTGAAACAAACACAACATTCTCTAATGTCCCGTTGTTTTGACCTACTATACCACCGGCTTTACCCGTCGTGGCTGTAACTGTGCAGTTTATGGCTTGAATATTCGTAACGGTTCCTGCGTTAGTTCCCGCAAGAACGCCGACATTACCTGTAGTGCCCGAAATATCATTAGTGTCTAAAATCAAATCGTTAACCTTACCTTTAGCGCCGATTTCGCTGAAGATACCGATGTTGCCTGCTTGCGCAGAACCTGTTGACGGTATACTGATGTTCTTCAGAGCCTTCACAGATTCAATACCGTATACATTTCTGTTCCGAGCGGTATAAGTACCGGTAAAGATATTTGATAAGCCTGACTTATAAACAATACCGTTAGTGAAGTTGATATCTATCTTACCGGTATCTTGTTCATGAACCGTCGGGTTCATATGATACCCCGTAGCGGTATTTAAGCCTTGGAAATCAATATCTATCTCCTGTCTGAACTTACCCGTTAGTGTTGACTCATCAAATGCGATATTTCGCATTTGTCTGGGGGTGCGGATAATATACTCGTAGGACTTGTAGTAATCGGGGTTTGTCGAGGGTAACGTGCCAAAGATAGCCTTTGCATACAAAGGATTGAAGTAACCTCTGAAATACACCGTGCTACCGGGCGGCCCAATCAGTTCAATAAAGATTGGTTCAAGACCGCTCTTGGAGACTATCAGTTTTTCTTCTTCCTTATTACCCGATTTTACCATCGCTTTACCGGCCGCGTATCTCTCAAAGACAGTTAAGTCGAGAATACCGTACTTTACCGTGCCAGCCGTAACGCCATCGCGATTCAAGAATGTCAGTTGAATATCGGGTTTCTGGTCGATGGTATCTATCTGAACACCATTTATGCTTCTAATTGTATAATCGCTCTTTCCGCTGTTGTTTTTGCCGGTAATCTCAATGCAATAGCCGTCTTCAAGAACCCTCTGGTTATACTTGAGGTGGTCATCATTATCTCCTCCCCATGTTCCGTAGGTCCCGTCTTCGTACTTTTCATAATACTTCAGCGTGTAGATACTTGTATTTGGCAAAGGCCAATGCTGAGGCTCAACCAACGCGTTTAGACGTGGGTAGGTGTAATTTAGCGGATTCAGCTGTTGCGCGCCCGTACCCATTGCCCACACTGTACCCAGCGCTGTTGCGGTGGCCTGTGCTCGCATTTCTTCAACAGTTTTTGCCGACCCGCCCTTTGTAGAAACAACGGAGTTATACCCTACATCCTTTAGATAGAACACATTGGTCAGATTCGCACTTCGCGCAGAATCTGTACCCACTACAAGGTTATTCTGAGTATCGAAGAAAGCATCTGAATAAGCGTTTGTCAACTTATCTGTTGTGGTATTATAGTTACCTACAAGCCCACCCGTGCTGGTTAGATCCCCTTGTACGGCTCTAACAAAGTTATTGGGCTGATTTCCCATAGTTCCATAGTTATAGAATACATTTGTGATACTACCCGCGCCGCTGAGTTCGCCGGCAATACCGCCTACATTCGTGGAGGCTTCCCTACCGACAGACGTGTTGTCAGCATAGGCTATGTCAATACTGCCTGTGCAAATACCGGCTATACCACCTAGATAACTTGAGCCAACAACAGAATTCATTCGTATTTGTCCGCCGATAAACGTTGACGTTATGCTTCCTGCGTTATCGCCGACAATACCGCCGATATAAGAACCACCCGATATACTCGCCGCATCGACATGACAGCCCGTTATTGTCGCGCCTGATGAGAGTTGACCGACAATACCGCCCGTGTAATCGCCACCAGTAATCAAAATGTTCGATGCTACAGAAACATCCCATGTTACTTCACAATTGGTAATCTCTACAAGGTTTGCCGCAAGACCCGTGATGCCACCTGTATTTTGACCGCCAATAACGGAAACAGCGGCCACTCTTGCGCCGTTAATCTTCGTGCTCGCGGCCGTTTGCCCGATAATACCGCCTGTGAATTGGCTGCCAGTTATCCGCGAGTTGGTTAAGACGCTACAATTAGTGAGCGTTGATGCAGTCGTGCTTTGACCTGCTATACCACCTGTATTGTTACGACCTGTTATGCTCGCGTTGTTTAGCGTGACGTTGTTGATTGTCGCGCCGGAAAGTTGGCTGAACAATCCTATATCCGCAGTTGTTGCGTTAATGTTTAGATTATTGATAGCCAGACCATTGTATCTGCCCGCGAACGTGCCGTTAACGACAGAAGTCGTTCTGTTACCACCGCCAATAGCGGTATTGTCAAAGTCAATAGCCAGTTCTTGATTGAACGTTCTGCCCGATGTTAAGTCAACAACGGGTGTGATGTTTATCAGCTGTTGTGGCGTTCTGATAGCGAATGTATTCGGTACATCCGTATTCGGTACATCCGTATTCGTGTAAACGCCCTTAGCGAAGTTCGGGATGATGTAGGCTGCATTTATTAGTGTCCTGTTGAAGAACACTTGTTGAGGTACTAAGTCACTGCGCGGACTGAATGATTTATCCGCTTTCTGTTGCGATACCTTATAAAGGTTAAATTCAGACAAACCAAACAAACTGCCAGAGGTACGTGTTGTCTGGTTAGAATCACCGTTACCTAAACTGAGAGAAACATTGTTAAGGTTTTTCGTTGACAACACACCATAACCCGTATCGATAATTCTTGCGTTACGTAATGTCGGCAAGCCATTGTCAAACTCTGTTGTAAAGAAGCCGTAACTCATGTCTTCATAAATCTCGTAGTAAACAACAACATCTGACATTTCTGATGTTTCAGGCCATGCGATGGGCGCTGCCGTTCCGACGATTATTGGGTACGGGTAAACTACACTCGGAAGCATCCAATTGGGTTTACCTTGGAACACTGTGTTTAGTTTGGCCGTGTCCATAGCTTCGCCACCACCGACAACCGTTATCGTTGCGGCCTTGTTGTATATCCCTTTTGTCCAGCTCGGATTGTATGCAGTGCCGTTATCTGTGCGATAATTTATGCGATAATTGTCACCCGCGAGGTAGTAACAATCGGTTGTGTCAGCTGTCCCGCTCGTTGTGCCGCATATCGGGTAGATATTATTGACCGATTGGGGCGCAGGAGCTATATAGAGCGCTCTTTCAATTGTAGAACCGTTTAACCCGACAATGCCACCGACATTCGAACCTCCGCTAATGGGTTTATCTGTCGGCACCTTATCAGACAAGAAGTACACATCACTAACAGTGCCGCTGTTGTTGCCGACAATACCACCAGCGTTCGAGCTTGATGTGTTAATAGTCGAGTATGACACATATGACTTCTCAACAACAGCGCCCGCGTTATTCGTACCTACTATGCCACCCGTGTTGTCACCACCTGAAATTGTGCTCTTTTCTAGCCCGATTTGGCTGATGGTGCCACTGTTTTGGCTGAATAAACCGATGTTACTGTTTGACGAGTCGATGTTTAGATTGCGAATTACTCGGCCTGTGTATATGCCCTTAAACTCGCCATCTACAACAGACGTATCAAATCCTGACTGACCACCGATTTTTGTATCACTGAAATCAAGGTCAAGCTCTTGTGTAAAGCTCTTGCCAGTTAAATCCGTTGTACCATTGACAACATTCGTGATGTTCAACATCTGTTGAGGCGTGCGAATAGCAAAGTATTTGTCTGGGTCGGTTGTAGCATCCCCTATACTGCTGAAGTCAGGGGTCGCATCTATGTTATACACGCCCTTTGCAAAATTCGGCAGAATATACATGCTGTCAATAGCTGGGGCGGTGTTAAAGTAGACCGCGAGAGGCTTTAGGTCATTATTCGGCTTGAATGATGTTAACTCAGCGCCCTTTTGGCTTATAGCATACAGATACAAGCCCTCACCAAAAAAGTTAACTTGCTCGCCGGTGGATGGGCTTTTGTTTGTTTCGCTCTCATCACCGAGCCAGATGTCAAATATGCCTGACTTAGAATATATCACGCCATAACCGGCTTCGGTTATCGTGCGTGTGCCCAGTTGCGCTTGGTTTAACAGATTGCCCTTGTAACTGTTGTCATCTTCATCAAAATAATAGAAACGATAAGAATCTGCGCTAGTAGTGAAGCCGCTGTATTTCTCATAATACACAACGACAGCAGCATTGTCGTGCTTAGCTTCGGGCCATGCGTTTATCAGGGGTAGATTTATTAGCGTTGGGTACGGGTATTCGTTTGTGCTTTCTTCAGGTTTCCATAAGCCATCGTTACTATCCCAGTTGCTCCCCATAGTAAAGTCATCCAAGTTAAGCTCTTCAGTGGTCTTACCTTCGCCACCACCGCTTATATCTGTAATTGTGTTGTACCCAATGTCAACCCAGTAGTTGTCTGTAGACGTCCCCGTAGTATATTCAGGTATAGTGCCGTCCCAGATGCGATGTTGTGCTCCCATTAGGTAGAAACAGTTTGTGACTGTCCCGGTGCCTTCCCCTGTTATGGGATAGAGAGTGGAGACTGGGGGCATAGTTGGGGTCGTTATACTCGGCGCCATGGCTAAATAGAGCGCGTTCACAACAACACCAGAATTACTGCCGACTATCCCACCCGCAATGCCCCTTGAATTTACTGGCACTGTGGTTTTTATAGAAACTACAGTTATATCGCTTAGAGTTCCTCCGAGATTGTTAACACCTGCTATGCCGCCGACAGATGACCTGCCATTGACGTTGAAATTCTGGATTAGAATATTGGTTATTTCACCATGATTTAAGCCTGCTACAACACCAGCATGTATACTTCCGAAGATGTTGACATCTTCAAACTTAAGGTTTTTAACAGTACCCGCCGTTATCATGGCAAATAAGCCCGCATTGCCTGATGCCGGAGTTTGGTCTGTGCCCACAATAAGGTTGCTAATTGTAAAGTTATGACCGTCATATGTGCCATTGAAACTATCTATCGGTTTGAAGTTACTAACGACGTTATTTAATTCATTCAAGTCAATATTGGCTATTTGATTTATTCTGGTGTTCGGAGCGGCATAACGCACATTATACAGATGTCTTGCGCTATAGACCTTATTGAGATTATTCGTAGCATCTTTATAGAGCCCAGAGTTCTCCGTATAAAAGTACGGATTGCACTTAGTGGAAGATGTTCTTGAAATTCCCGTGGCTTTGTCTGTCACTGTTACGTCATAGTTGGTTGACGCGCTGAGCGTAAAACCTCTTCTGCCAATACTATAGTTATCGTGTTCCGCGACCATGTTGTCGCCTACATAATCGAGAACCCAGTAAACATGGTAGTATAACGGGTCATCAGCTGATGGTGGCGAGCCATCATCTGACGACATACGCTCCGGGGTTGTGGACTCTACAAATGGTACTGTTGCACTAAAATCTTTCAACAAGTAAGATACCTTAGCTCTATAAATTGAGCCATCATCATTGCTAATGTACTTGCCTGCAAATTTTAGTGAAATCTCGTTTGAATTGGCCTCATCCACTGGTATCCACATTTCGGCATATAATACATTCTTTATACCGTTAATGGCTTTACTAATCGTGCTGCCATCTGCGCCGCTTACTGTCATGTAACCATCCCAGATGTCTATAGTATAGGTGTACTCCCGCGGTATTTCACCAGTTTCGCCAACGCCATAATAGCCTTGATTGCGTGTGTGATAGTCTTCATAGGGGCGTCTGCCCGAGATGTTATGAGGGTCCGCTGAGGTTCCCAAATAATCCAGTTGTTCGCCGTCTGTTATGCTGTCGCTATAGAACACCGATAAGACCATGCCCGTTACATTGTTATATTCAATAACAATGGCATCGTCTAGGATTGATTTATCTAGAATAACAGGGTCTAGCAAGTCATAAACGGCCTGGGCGGAGGCGATTTCTTCATCCGACGCCCCATCGGCTGTAGTTGGTAACGCGCCTTTAGGCTTTCGTATGTAGACTAGGTTGTAGCTGTCATAGTTGTCTGCTAGCTCGCCAGTTTCTATAATTGTGACACCTAAATCATAATAACCTGCTTCACCTTCAGCGAATTTAGATTTAAGTGATACAGCTTTTGACGCTGTTGTGAACGTGTTTAGTGTCTTGTAAATCCGTTTCTCAGATAACCGGCTTTGCGCGGCAAGATAAATCGTGCGCGCGATACTTTCGCGGTTAATTTGCCGACCTGTACCAAAAAAACCGATAAGCGACGGCGTAGCAATGGCCGCTAAAACCCCTAAAATAGCGATTACCAGGATTATTTCGACCAGCGTAAATCCTGAGCGGCGGGTTCTGCGCCTGTTCGCGCCATTAACCCTTTGCGACATCTTCATACACTCCTTTTTGTGTGATGCTGTTTGGTTTGTAAGTGCGTACACTCCACACCATGTCTGTTTAGTAGAGTAAATCTATGTGCCGTGAGTTTGGGCTGTTAACACGTACAGCGCGTCAAGTTTTTGGCTGTAGGGATATCCAAAAGCCCAAGGGCTCTCAATTTGGGTGAATATGTTATCCGAGGGTACGTTATCATACCACTGAAAGGTAAGCCTTCATGAGCATGAAATGGCTAGACTATCCGACTATTATAATATCATATTTATGATAACACTATTCAATTGTTGTGTCAATATCCATGGATGATTTTTTCATCTTAACGGCTTGCTAAAGTGCAAAATCCCCGACAATCGGCATTCGCCGATTGTCGGGGATTTGTGGGAAATGTGTTACTTTGAGACCGCATTCAGTAGGTTATAGAAAACTTGGGCTACGCTTGCGCGGTTGGCAGTGGTTTGTGGGGCGAATTTGTCGCCGCCTACACCGCTGATTAGCCCTGATGTCTTCACATTCGTTACGGCTTCACGCGCCCAAAGTGATATAGAAGATGAGTCTGTGAACGCTGTTGTGACTTCTGTTTGTGGTAATGTGATGCCCTTCCAATTCATATAGCGATTCAGCATGACCGCCATTTCTTCGCGTGTTATGCTCTTTGTCGGCGCGAATTGGTTTTCACCCACGCCGCTTGCTATGCCACAATCAGACGCCCACGCGACGGCGTTTGCATACCAGCTATCAGCGCTTACATCAGCGTATGATGTTGCGTTGTATGCAGTTGTGTTTACGTCTTCAAGGCTTGCGAGCACTGTGACGAACATCGCGCGCGTCATCTCGCCGTTCGGGTTAAAGTAACCCGCTCCATCACCTACGAATAACTCACGAGCCGTCACGAAATCGATTGATTTAGCCGCCCAGTGTGTGGCTGTGTCGTTAAACACCTGCTTGTTGTCGCGATACTCGAAATGACCACCCATCGGCGCAATAAAGCTTACTTCGTCATCGACTATACCGCTCCATTTTATCAAAGTAGACTCTCCGTCCGTTACCATAAATGGTACATAGGTGTTCAGATTACCCTTCGTGTCGGCGACTACGCGCATGGCTTTCGGTACTTCAACCGTGCCAGCGCCTGCCACGTATTTAGCTATGCCCACAGGTTCTGTTGTTATGACATACTTCGAAGCGTGCCTAAACGGTATGTCGGCTTTGCCGTCTGCCTTTACAGTTACCTTGGCGCAATATTCCAACCGATTCTTCTTTTCGTTATAGTAACTCATATGTACTTCTTTGCCCGCGTGCTCCTTGCCCACATGCAACGTAAGTGTTGCTATAAACGGGAAATCGCCGTCATGAGCCAGTTCTATAACGGTTATGCTCTTGCTTTTGCCCTCCGCATTCTCTACAGCGTCTTTAACGGGGTTCGCCGCAGCGTTGTTTGTTATTGTCGTAACTTTGAGGTCATAGACGGCGCTTGCTGTCAGTGTATCGGAGATATCCAGCCCACTGATTGTCCACGAATAATCGCCCATGTTTATAACCAGCGTGATATCTTTGTCCACGATGTTGTTAAGAACATTAGCGGGCAAAACCGTGTTGTTCTTCAAGTCCACGGTGACTGTTTCCCCTTCGTTTGCGGACTTAATCTGAGTGTTAATCGGTTGCCAAACGTCCGTTGTCGAACTGCCTGAGCCTGAATCAGCGTCGGGGCTTTGTGATTGGACGAATGTGGCTGTCGCCGTTACATTCCCCGCGGGCATGGTGAACGTCAGTGTTGTTTTAGTAATGTCACTTAACCCAAGCGTCGTAATGTCAATCGCCTTACCCGAACTATCTATAGCGGTGATTTCCCATTTTTTGAACACTTTACCACCCGTGGTGTCGGCTTCTACAGTTACTTCAACGCCTTGTTTGAAGCTGTTCGCGCCCTTGCCGTTTGTGACTGCCACATTATAAAGGTCAAATGGTGTTGCGCTCGCATCTATCGCTATCTCTCCCCTGTCACGTACCCTTATGCGCGGAAGGAAAACGGTCTGTGATGACGCGTTTTCGCCTATTGAGCCTAAGCCCTTGACCGTTACATAATTGCCAACAGCGATGTTTTGCGCCGTGCTCTTAGTGATATAGCCGTTTATGAAGACCAGTGCCGAGCCAGTGCCGTCGTTGACTTTGAGCTGGGTTATTACATTGCCACTCTTTATCACCTCGGTGACCTTGCCGCTAAACTCTAATAACCAGCCCGTATTGGCGGGCAACATGGCTTCACGTGTCGTCACCTGCTTCGCTGTTACCGTCTGGGGTTTGTAATTTAACACCTTGAGGCTCTCAACGAGTATCTGTTTTTCGCCTTGATACGCGCTGATTGTGCCTGTGACTCTAATCTTCTGACCTACGGCCACACCCTGCGAAACCGGGAATAGGTTAATACCACCCGTCGTGTCTTGAGCATAGATGCAGTCGAAGAAACCCGTGTTTGAGTCACTGCCATTATAAACATTTGACGTCGCAATGGCTTCAATGGTCACGCGTGAACCCGCCGCCATTGATTTCACCTGCGCCACTGTGCTGATTGTGGGCGGATTTAGGCTAATGATTAGGTTTTCCAGTATGTTGTTGTTCGAGTAGTTTAATGATGTCGCGTTCTCGACATCTGCCGCTATCTCGAAGTTAGACATGAACGCGCCACCCGCCACAACGACAAGAGAACTTGTGTTGGCGTATGTCACTGTTTCTTGCGCCATCAACAGCACGGTATTGCCATTGTCTGAAGAGTATTTCGGCGGTTTGTTGGAGTTGTTTTCTATGCCGTAGCCATCAGTGTCGTCATCATATGAGTCGATTTTGTTCAATATCTTCCCCGAACCGTCAGCATTAAGCGTGCCGTAACCGCTGATTATCGGCGTAACACTTGTCGGCAATGTCGCTGTGGGTTTGCTGTCACTGCCCACCGCAAAGACTGTCGAACCGCCGTATTGGCTGAACTGTTGTTTGGGTTTGCCGTCTGTATCTGTCACTACACCCTCTAACAACGGACTCTTGAAACCATTATAGTCTGTCAAAAATAGTCGCGCCGCGTTATTGCCGGGGTTGTTGTCGTTGTCCTTGGCTTCGTCATCCGCTAAACGTAGTGTAGAACCAATCGCGGCAAGCAAATTGTTCTGCTGTGCCGCCATATGTTGGTCGGCTGTGAAGTTGGCGTCACTTTTTAGATTTGCATAACCTTCATAATAATCCCCCCAACCGGTAACTACAACAGTGCCACCCGCTTTGGCGAAGTTCTCAATGGCTGTTAGCTCATCGGTGGAGTAGTTTTTCCATGGTATGCGCCCCGTTGTGCCATCACGCCGTGAGGGAGCTGTAAAGACCATCATCTTATACTTAGGATTCTGTAAAGCCGCCATCAAATCGGTT
>CAZOVK010000076.1:0-11258 GCA_964583165.1 uncultured Defluviitaleaceae bacterium
TCAGTGGGGTTCCGCAAATGGAAAACAATATAAAAAAGAGCAGCCACTCAACTGCTCTTGGGTTATCACTATTCTTCAAAGATTTTCTGCCGTGCTTCGGCTTCTGTTTCTCTTACAATATGGTATTGGTCAACAAGCGGGTCAAACATACAAATCGGGCTATACGGGCAGAACATACAAGCCGTCCGTGCTTTGTGTTTAGATGGCGTAATTGGTATCTCCCCCCGTTTCATCCGAGCCGCAAGCTGTAATGCCGTTTTCTCGGCGAAAGCGATTGTTTTTTGAAACTGTTCAGGCGTCAGCATGTTACCGAAGCCGCCGAAATCATAGGCGGCCGGCTCGCTTTTCTTCGTCTTTGCGGTCTTCGTGCTCGAGGGATATATGGAAGACGATTTAGAGCGCGTAAACATATCGCTTTCAAGCGCCGTCAGCACATCGGCGTCACGCAAAACCGCCCCGCTCATCTTATACTTCTGGAGATATGCGGCTTCGAGCACATCAGGCTCAGGCGCTTTCCCATTTAGGTCAGACATATGTAAAATAGGCTCAAACACATGGAAGTAGAGCATAGCCGCGGGCACGGTCTCGGTCTGTTCATCAGAAACGAAGCGCAAAGCCGCGTCCATATACAAAACAAGCTGTAACTGCAAGCCGTTCAAGAGCTCAGCATACGAAAACTGCTTGTCGCCCGATTTATAGTCTATAATCTTTACATACCTCCGACCGTCACGCTCTAACACGTCAACACGGTCAATGCGTCCGCTGGCAGACACTGTCACGCCTTCACCCGAAAGAACCAACTCCGCGCCACTGCCTCGACCAAACGCGATTTCAGCCGACAAAAGCCCAAACTCCCCCGCTTGAATCTGCTTAGTCAGCGCGGCAATCGAAGCCCGCGCGATTTCAGCTATGCGACGCGCAATAAACTTGTATTGACCTGTACTGTCGAAAATCGCCTGCTCGGGCGCATTCAATGCTTCGGCGATACTCCTATCAGCCAGAGTGTTTATGTCTTCGTCTGATAAATCCTGCCAAACGCGGCTCTCCATACGCAAGTTCTCCGCGAAACGGTTCATTATGTCATGAAACACGCTCCCAATATCCACAGCCGCAACTTCATAAAGCTTGCGCTCATTCGCTCCAAGGTTATAACCTGCAAAATACGAAAACGGACATCCCGCGTAAAGCTCAAGCCGCGAAGCAGACACTGGCAGTGTATCAGAGCGGTACATCTGGGCTAGAATATCGGGCGGTAATGACGCGGCGGTTTTGTCATTCTCAAATACGTACTTCTTAATCGTTTGTAGTCGTGTCTTATAAGGCTCAATGGCGTTAAAACACCCAAAAAGCCCCGCAACAGCTTTACTCTCAGCCGCCAAATTATCCGCTTCGCCCAAAAAATTCACCATTCGGCTAAACGTAGGCGCGGCGGCTGAAATCTGCCCGCGAGTTTCGGCCGATTCAACGCGCAAAGACGGGAACATCGCCCGAAGTGTGAACACAGCCGCCGCGGGGTAAGCCGTGCCACCGTCGAGATTGCCCAGATAATAACTGATAAATAGCCGTTCCGTAGGTTTTGCGATACTCATATAAACTAACAGTTGCTGATTAGAAATCTGTTGCTCTGTCGGGTCAATAGGTTCTGTCATCTTAGCCGTAGCGCGTTCGTCATCTGACAAAAGCCCCGCCGAGTCAGAATCGGGCGGGAAAAGCCCCTGCACAGCTCCCAACACAAACAACGCCCGAACCCCCCGCAAGCGTGACCGACGTAAATCCCCCGCAATCACTGTGTCAAGAGTCGGCGGCAACGCCCCCATACGCGTGGCAAGCAAACCCGCATCAAACAATTCAGAAAATTGCGTGAGAGTAACTGTCACGTCGCCCAATAAATCAACGGCGCGCTCCAAGATGTTAATTATCTTGCCCCAAATCTGGTTATGCGCCAGATAAGACGCATAGTCACCGCTGTTAAACGCCCTGTCGATTATCGCGCTTAGACCTTTATCCAGCTCAAACCTCGTCATAAGTCGGTAAACGCGCTCCGAAAAAGCCCGAACATCTTCCGCGCCTTTGAGTGTTTCGTTTATCTTGTCAAGAATTTCGCAGACCTTCTCGCGCAAGCCGTTCAGACGCTCATACTCGAAGTCTTCATAACCTCCGCCGAAACCAAACGTCCACTCATGTTTCCAACCACTGCCGCGAATACCATACGCGAGCACGTAGTTTTCAAGCAAATCAATATCTGTAACATCAATACCCGACAGCCCTGTTCGCAGCAACCTAAATACATGCCGATACTCCGCGCCCTCACGCGCAATCATCAGAGCGGCGCGTAGAAAGTCCGCGACAGGGTGGGTCGAAATATCTGTGTTCGTGTCTACAAACGCGGGTATGCCATACCGCGCGAAAATATTCTTAACAAGTGGCGCATAACCTGACGGGTCGGCGCTCACAATTCCGATTTCACTGAAACTGTAACCTTCATCACGCGCCATAATCATAATCGTTTCGGCGGCTCGTTCGACTTCTTCGTAGCGGTTGACAGCTTCAAACAGCTTAATTTGCGGCGCATTGCCCGAATAAGCGTGTGTTTGTATATCGAAGAAAGTTTCGCGTATATGCTTTATCGGTGCGGGTGCTTTTGTGTTTTCGGGCAAGGTAAGTGTTTTACCAATCTCAACGCCATGTTCACGCGCGAATTGTGTCAGCGTATCAAGGGCATGACGCGCTTCCCAAAACGGGTCACCGTAGAGATTGGCGAGGTGAGCGGCTGACTGTGGCAAAGTGAGCGCAATCGTCATTGAAGCCGAAACAGGCATAAGCGCTTCCAAAACCTTTAATTCCTGTGGCGTAAAACCATTAAACCCATCAACCCAGATATGTACACCGCGCAAAAACGCACAATCTCCAATCCGCGCCGAAAGATAGTCTAAGCTATCATCATCGGTAATAAATCGCGAAGCCTTCAACTCATTATAAGCCGAAAATATAAGCGCCAACTCATTCAACTTAGTACGCAACAATCTTTCAGACGGCAAAGAGGGGTTTAACGCGTCAGCTCTTTCAACCAGATTATCGGGCGTTATGCCGTTTTGATGACACTCGCTTATCTGGTTAGCGAGTAACTCCAAAAACCCCACCTGCTTGCTCGAAGCACGGTACAACTCCAGCTTTTCTGAAATACCGATAATCGCTTTCTGCAACAACATCATTTTCCCAACGTCATCAAGCGCCGTGTTATTTACGCCGCCCTCACGAGAGAAAACCCAGTACGCCAACCGCTTAAAACTGAGCACCTGTGCCCGCGAAACAGCGCTACGCCCGCGCGACAATAGGTTTCGTTCTGATTCAAGACTGAATTGTTCGGGTATAATATAGATGACCTGAGCGTTCGGTTCAGCGTCAAGACGCGCCATGATTTCATCGATACAGACAGTGGTTTTCCCAGAGCCTACGCCACCTATGATAAATTTAAGAAACATATTTCTTCACAAACTCCTATTGACAAAAATGGTGAGAGGGATATACTAATACGGGCGGGAAACGCCCGAACTATTTTCAGAGGTGCTTATGTTATCATACAGCTATTTGTTAGACCTTGCAATGATTTTGTTGGCGACAAAGATTTTCGGTATTATAACGAAGCGTGTTCACTTGCCACAGGTCGTGGGTGCGCTTATGGCTGGGCTGATTTTGGGGCCTTCTATGCTGAACTTACTGAGGGAAACGGACTTCCTAAAGATGCTCGCAGAACTCGGCGTAATCGTCCTCATGTTTTCAGCGGGTATGGATACGGATTTGAGGGAGTTAAAACAAACAGGAAAGGCAAGTTTTATAATCGCGCTACTCGGCGTAATCGTCCCGCTGGCAGGCGGATTTTTTGTGGGCTTTTTGTTTAATGATGCCAACGCGGACGGTCTTGCCGTGCTTGAAAACATCTTTCTGGGCGTGGTATTGACGGCTACGAGTGTGAGTATCACCGTAGAAACGCTCAAAGAACTGGGCAAGCTGAACACAAAAGCTGGTAACACCATATTAGGCGCGGCGCTCATCGATGACGTGTTGGGCATCGTTGCGCTAACGGTAATATCTAGTTTAGCCGATAAAGAAGTTGAGTTGTTGCCTGTTTTATTGAGAATTTTTGGGTTCTTTGTGTTCGCGGGCGTTGTAGGCATAGTCTTTCATAAGGCATATGCGGCATGGTCGGCGGGTTTTAACCATAATCATCAGCGGTTTGTGGTCATTGCGTTCGCGCTCTGTTTGGGTATGGCCTTTGTCGCCGAATATGTATTCGGTGTGGCCGATATTACGGGCGCGTTTATCGCGGGCTTAATCATAGCCAATACCCCGCGAACAAAGTATGTATCGTCGCGCTTCAACACGCTATCTTATATACTCCTGTCACCCGTTTTCTTCGCGAGTATCGGTCTAAGCGTGATAATACCGAATATGGACGCGCGTATTGTCATTTTGACACTCGTGCTTATTGCCGTTGCGCTCATTACCAAAATCGCAGGCTGCGGCTTCGGCGCGAAGTTTTCGGGTTTTACGAACATAGAAGCCATTCAAATCGGCACGGGTATGGTATCGCGCGGTGAGGTGGCGCTCATTGTCGCGTCAAAGGGTTTGGCTCTGGGGCTTATGACCGAACTTTTCTTCGGCCCCGTTGTAGTCATGGTCATTTTCACAACGATAATAACGCCAATTCTACTGAAGATAGTGTTTACTCGCTCTAAGGACGAAACGCCTGTCGAAAGCGTCCTAATCAGTCAATACGAAGCCGTAGCCGCAATGGAGAAAGCCAGCCAAGACTTAGCGGACTTTCATTACACAAACACACGCACAAGAAGAAAGAGCTAATCCCCCTAATTATGGTTATATATTGAACAAACCCATAATAATATATAACATCCAAGCTATTAAGGGGGTTACACTTGTGGGAGGGCCGAAGATAGTCGTACTACAGATGAAAGAGCTGATAAAGAGCGCAATCATTGCCGTTGTGGGCTTAGTGCTCATAATTCTTCTGATATACTTCCTCATACCGAAGAAAAGCACGGGGTCAGAGCCTGGCGCACAAAGCGCGGCTAACTACATACCGGGCACATACGCCGCAACAATCGTCCTACATAATAAGCCCGTTGACGTGATGGTGACTGTCACCGAAAACGAGATTACGGATATCACCATGTCCGAAATGCCTGTATCAGAAGAGCTGTTCTATCCGCTCTTCAAGCCCACACTTGCGAATTTGCGCGATGAGATTGTCAAGAGCCAGAGCCTTGAACTGCTCATCATCCCGCAAGAAGCGGAGATGACCAGTAAAATCTTGATTGAGGCCGTCAACGCGGCGTTACAGCAAGCAATGGTCATGCAGGCAGAGGGTAATTAACTGGGCTTTACTTACAAAAGAGGTGTAAAATGGATATACATTGGTTCCCGGGGCATATGGCGAAAAGCCGCCGGTTAATTAAGGAATCACTAAAAGTTGTAGACGTAATCATAGAACTGCTAGACGCGCGGATACCCCAGTCAAGCCAGATGTCACATGTGGACGAATTGGCGGGGTCAAGACCGCGCGTTGTTGTGCTGAATAAGTCTGATTTGGCGGACGAAACACAAAATCGCCTATGGGCGGAGTTTTTCACGGCGCAAGGCAAGCGCGTAATCCTTGCTAACGCGCTCATGGGCACGGGGCTGAAAGATGCCGCGAAGGCCGCGCGTGACCTCATGACCGATAAAGTAGAGAAATGGCGTGAACGCGGGCGGCAGAACGTGCCCGTGCGCGGTATAGTCGTCGGTATACCTAATGTCGGCAAGAGTACGTTCATCAACAAAACCGTCGGCGCAACACGCGCCAAAGCATCAGACCGCCCGGGCGTGACACGCGGCTTACAATGGATAAAGGTCATGAACGGCTTTGAACTTCTCGACACACCGGGTGTTCTCGCGCCAAAGCTCTCAGGAGAAAACATGGGTTTACACCTAGCCTTCACGGGCGCCGTCAAAGATAATATAATCGACATCGAACAACTCGGCGCAACTCTTGTTTCTGAGCTGATAAAGTTGAATCCCGACGCGGTTAATTCGCGCTATAAAACAGAGCTTTCGGTAGGTGGGGATATATACGAGTTATTAGAAGCCATAGGGCGCGCCAGAGGGTTCTTGCTCTCTGGGGGGCGCGTAGATTTAAGGCGAACGGCCGAAATGGTGTTAGATGAGTATAGGGCGGGGAAGATAGGGCGCTTTACGCTTGAACCGATTCGATAAGATTGACAGAAATCAAGAACCCCCTTGACAACGGGTTGTCAAGGGGGTTCTTCTGTAGTTATGTAGAATCCTAACTCTCGAGAACGTCTATAACCTTCGTAATCTCATACTTCTCTTCTTCGGGTACGCCGACTTTTTCCCAGATGTGTACAGCCGCTACAGTGGGTATCGGGTCTTTCGTGACGGGGGTAATCTTGCAGATGATGCAGTACTTCATGCCGGCGACAACTTGTGAGCCTACATAGAGAATGGGCTCATACGTTGCGCCGATTAGGTTTTTGGTTGCCCCTGTGAAAGCCGCTGCCGCTTGATCAGGCAATTTGCATGGTGTGAAGTCGGCAAGTGTCCAACCGCCTAATAACATTGTATTACCTCCTTAGAGTAGTATATCATTACCATATCACTTACTGTGAGAATTGTCAATACAGAGATGAAGTATTTATAACTTTAATATTATTAAGTTGTATTCATACCCCTTGCATGTTAAAATGACTTCAATTATTAACTACAAGGAGGGAATATGCGAAAACACAGATACGGCCTTTATAGAATTATAAGCTTTATAGCTCTACTGCTTGCAGTGGTTATGGTTTTAGGGCTTGCCGGTTGCGGTGATGATGACGATGAGGATACATACGCAGGGGATAATACCCCAACAGCCAGCGCACCCATTGCCCAAAGCACTCAACAGGCTACAAATACGTCACTTTTGCCCTATTCTAACACGAGTTTAAGTTTTAAGCCCGCCGAATCAAGTTTCAAGACAACAGACAACAATGTTCGCGCGATTGAGGTCAACCAAGGGCTCAGTTATGGCAGAAACGCCGACACCGGTAATCTCTACCTCATCGATGCGTTTGTCGCGGGGCGTGAAACAGCGGTTTTCGTGGCGTTTAACCAGAAAACGGACGTAACGGCTGACGGCAGTATGCGCCTGACGATTTATCATAACGATAAGGAAGTGGCGACACTCTTACCCACGGCGGCTAAACAAACAGACAGCGCCTATTTCTTCCCAAAGAACCTGTCAGATGTAGGCAACTGGGCGGAGGGCGCGTATAGATTCGTGTTCACATCAGATTCGGGCGAGGCAGAGCGCACGACAAATTTCTATAAGTCACGTAAGCTAAAGGTTTTGGCCGTACCGATGGTTTGCAACTACAGCGGCAAGGTTGTAGGCGTAAACGGCGAGTGGAAGACCGCATGGGACCACCTTTACGCCACATATCCTATAGGCAAGGGTGATTTGGAATACATATTAGGCTCTGAACTGGACGTTTCGGATAAGAAGTATGATTTGAACACAGAAGACGGCATGTACAATGTCTGGAATGCGCTGACAAAACTTCAGACGAAGAACAAGGATTATGACTTAATCATAGGTTATGCGCGTGAAATGCAGGGCGACAACAGTATTCTGGGTTATACATACGGTTTCCCTGCGACAATCGTTACAGAGAATTCGGCCGACTATGCCGCGACGGTTTCGCATGAAGTCGCCCATGTATATGGCATAGGTGACGAATACCCGGGTGGCAGTTTAGCCACAGGTGTGAACATGCCCCCATATAATATGGAAGGGCGCGACATGGAATCGGGCAAGAAAGCCATAGGTACGAACCCGAATATCAAGGGCGGCAACGACATTGGCTTGAACGAATGTGGCTCAATCATCTATGACCAACAACGCCCGTTTAACCTACGCACACAGCAAATTCTTAAACCAGCGACAAGTTATATGGGTTGGGGTTGCGCAGATTCATACCTTGTATGGACGACTTCTGACATCTGGAATCACATATTTACGAAATTCACGGGTGTAGGTAACATAGGCAGTGACTATTCAGAGCCGGAAGTGGGCGACAACGAGAGCGGTGAAGACGGCGGCTCATGGTATGAAGACGAAGAATGGGATTATACAGGTACGCCGTCAGACGACAGCGCAGATGAGGACTGGGGTGGCGACTATGACTACTACGACGACGGCGGCGTTTATGAAGACGACGAGGAGAGCTGGGGCGTTTGTTGGGTGTGCGACAGCCAAGTTTATCCCGAGTATGTCTATGGCGAATGCACAGAGTGTGAAGAACTCACCGAAATTGAGAATTATGAGGGCTTCGAATGTGATTCTTGTGGCGAGTGGAATGACTTCGACGTAGAGTATCTCGTGGTAGAATGCAATAATTGTGAATCTTTGGTATATTACGAAGATATAGCTGACCAGACCTGCTATTCGCGGGCGGCTAAAACGAGCGCGTCTTATGTCAATGCGATTGACATCTTCGGTACGCTTTACGAAAACGGCACTTTCGAGAAATCACCGTGGTATACATACGAAACAGAACGCTCAAACCTTAAAATGGGAACAAAGGGTAACTACGCGGCCGTTATTTATGACAAAGACGGGAATGCGTTAGTGACGGAGCGTTTCTACATGAGTTTTGTCGCGAACGGCACGCCACCGCGAGCGGTTGACAGAATGCCAGTGAACCTGACTATGCGCTACCCCGACAACGCGGCGCGTATTGCTATAACAAAGGACGATAAGGAGATTTTCAGCCAAACAATCAGCGTGAATGTGCCGGTTGTTGAGTTTGTCGGCATGTCAGACTATCAAAACGTGACAGACAACGCGACAATCAGTTGGAAAGGATCTGACTCTGACGGCGACAAACTCTATTATGAACTCTGGTATTGTGTGGACGAGGAAGAAAGCTACATGCTTGCGTCTGACATTGAAGAAACGTCCTACATGGTGGATTTAACGGCACTTCCGGGTGCTGATGAGGGATATTTCTACCTCTATGCGTCTGATGGTGTGTTGACGGGTGAGATAGACTCGCCATATGTTGTGGTTGACTATAAGAAACCCGAAATTATGACTGTTTGGGATAAGCCACAGCAATTCAAGATTACGGAAGAAATTTATTTAGACGTTGATGTGTATGACCTTCAAGACGGTTGGCTCTATACAGACGACGAGGTTGTTTGGATGTTAGACGGTAAGGATTATCAGACGAGTAGCGCCGTTTTGATTTGGCCTTATGAAGTCAAGCCCGGCAAGCACATACTCACAATGACCGCGACTAATTCGGCGGGTATGAGTGTTATGGCTGACTATATAATAGAAGTGTTAGACGACGAATCGGATTTGCCGAACGACTGGAGCCGCGCCGACATCAAGCAAGCGCTCGAAAACGGCTTTGTAGCTAACATATCCGACTCGAACGCCGCAATAACGCGCATTCAGGCGGCATATGTGCTTGAAACGTTGTTCTATTATATGGATGAAACCGACCAGACGGCTGACTTGTTCGAGAACTATGATGAAGCGTTTATCAAGGACTGCGGTAATGACGATGGCTCGGCATACATCATGGTCAAACTCGGCTTGATGGAAGCCCCGAACGGTATGTTTAACCCCTACGGGAATATGACAGAGAAGGCGTTTGCGGAGTTGTCATACAGAACACTCTATAAGGCCGACCCCGAGTATATGGACGACTTAAATACGATTGACGAGATTGTGAGTTTCTGCTATGATAATGGCGTGATGGATAAAACCGGCGATAACGCATATAATCCTGACGCGAAACTGACAGTCGCGAAGATGCTCGTGCGCGTGAACAGACTGTACAACGCGATTTTCGAGAACTAGGATTTGTTGAATAAGGGGCGGTGTCGCCCCTTATCGTCATATCAGAGGGGGTAACTATGAGGCTCAAACTATGGGTGTGTCTACTTATTGCTATGTTTAGTGCTCTTGTTTTCGCTGTTCCCGCGCTTGCGGCAACATATGGGGGCGCGTCGTACGAGATTGTGAGATATGCGTTTGACGGCGAGAGGTATGGCGTTTCTGACTTCGGCGACGATTCGGATAAAACGGTTTTTGTAGTATTTGCGGACGGTTATACAAACGCCGAGATGAACCTTTTCACTGAACAGGCGAACAACGCCATGAAGTATCTCACGGACTTTGTGCCGTTTAACAGCTATAAGTCCAGCATTGTTTATTACTTGGTATACACGCCATCGAATCAGAGCGGCGCTGGGGCTTATGGCGGGGCGCTAAAGGATACATATTTTAAGAGCTATTTCTGGTATGGGAATATTGCGGAAAGACTGCTTGCGTCTGACAACAACGACAAGGCGTATACTCTGTTGAGCCAGAGCGCCATTGACTTTGACAGTTGTATAATTCTCGTCAACACCGATAAGTATGGCGGCAGTGGCGGGCAGGTTGCCTACGCTTCCGGCGGGAATAAGTATAGCTATGACGTTCTGATTCATGAGTTGGGTCATTCAATGGGCAATTTGGCTGACGAATATAATGCGGGTGACTACTACAATGCCGAAAAAGCGAATATGACGGCGGAATACCGTCCCGAATATGTGAAGTGGGCTAGTTTTGTCGGCACAGACGGGATAGGGGTTTTCCCTCTTGAAAACTCGAATAAGTGGTACATACCGTTTGACAGTTGTAAGATGCGATATGTAGAGAAAGAGTTTTGCGCCGTATGTAAAGCGGTTTTAGCCAACTTCTTGTATAACGAAACCCAGAAATCGTCAGGCATATCTGCAAGACCCGGTAGCCCCTCAATCTCTTTGAACGGCCATGTCAGGAGTATGCCCTCATACCAAATAGACGGCTATAACTATTATAAGATACGTGACATCGCTTACCTTCTAAGCAATAGCCCCACCAAGCGTTTCAACGTATCATATGACAACGCCAACAAGACGATTGTGCTTAGGAGCGGCGAGGCGTATCAGATAGCGGGCGGCGAATGGCAGAAAACCACAAGTGGGCCTCGTACAGCCACACCAAGCAGCGCCGCGCTCACCTTTAACGGAAAGACCATGAACCTAACGGCTTATACCATAGACGGCTACACATACTACAATCTGCGCGAGGTGATGCAGATGTTGAATATCTGTGTAGAATATAACAATGAAACGAAAATGGTAAATTTAGACGAATTGAAGCC
>CAZOVK010000077.1:0-11213 GCA_964583165.1 uncultured Defluviitaleaceae bacterium
AGTAGTGCTTTTGAGCGCGAACCCACATGGGGCGGTTATGCCAAGTACGTTGGTCTATAACTATCGTGAGAAGAAACTCATGCGCGAGTTGCCGCTCGGGTTTTCCAGTACGTGGGCAAAAGACGGCGTGAATGTTTACTATGCTACGGCAAAGGTGAACAAAGAAGCGGGCAGAAACGATACGTTTATCATGCGCTATAATACAGAAACAGACGAACTGACAACGGTTTATACGCATGACGAGCACGCGCCGTTTTTGGTTTTGGCTTCTTCGGCCGACGGGGCTTATGTGTTCATTCAGGCTATGAAAGATTATGGCAATAACGCACTGCTTTGTGCGGCTGACGGCGCGCCGTTTACAATGCTTACAAACGGCGAGACCGGCAAATTTGTCTATGCGGGCACACATGACGGGGTTCACTTTGTAGTTACAAATAATAACGCGCCGAATTCTAAACTGGTGGCTATTGACGCAAACGGCGGCACTTACGCGACATCAAAAGTGGTTATCCCTGAAACGGATAAGATTATTCAGGGCGCGGCTGTTACTGAGAAGTACATACTGGTTAATTATATGAATAATGTTGTCTCCGAACTGGCTGTCTTTACGCATGAGGGCGAGTTTGTGAAGAATATGACGTTGCCTTCTGATATGGGGGCGCTTTCGGGCGTTTCGGGCGGTCATATCGATTCGGCGAAGAATCTCTATTTTATGTTCCAGAGCTTTACGACACCACCGAGTGTTGTCCGATACAATGCCGAAACAGAGGACATCGGGCTTGTCTATTCATCTAAGCAGGTTGAAATCCCGACTGACATCAACGTGACACAGATTTTTGTTACGGCGCGTGACGGTGAGAAGGTTCCCGCGTTTGTCGTTCACAAAAAGGATGTTGAGATGAACTCCAATAACCCCACGGTTATGTTCGGTTATGGCGGTTATAACAACGCCATCATGCCCACGTTCACAAACGGTTATATCGGTCAAGACGTGTGGGAATGGGTCAACCGCGGTTATGTTTATGTGAGCTGTAACTTGCGCGGTGGTAATGAGTATGGCACGAAGTGGCATTTGGGCGGCAATCTCTTAAATAAGAAGAACGCGTTTACTGATTTTATTGACATAGCCGAGTGGCTTATTGAGAATAAGTGGACTACGCCGAAAAAGATTGCTATCTGCGGTGGTTCTAACGGCGGGTTGCTTGTTACGGCCCTTGTGACTATGCGCCCAGACCTTTGGGGCTGTGCTGTTGCGAGTGTTCCGCATACGGATATGATACGTTTTATGTATGATGACCGTGGGCCCATGTATGTGACGGAGTATGGCAACCCCGCTGATGAGAAGTATTTCGAGTATATGCTCAGTTATTCGCCATATCATAATGTCAAAGCTGTGGACTACCCGCCCGTATTTTTACAGACAGGCGAATGTGACAACAATGTGCCCCCGTATCATGCCAAGAAGTTCGCCGCGAAGATGCAGGCGATGAATACTTCGGGGAACCCGGTGTTACTGCGTGTGTTGGCAGAGGGTTCGCACGACAGAGGCAAGGGCGATGTTATGTATAAGACAATCGGCGAGATGCAGACGTTTATAGCTATGGCGCTGGGGCTAACACCGAGTGTGTAGCCACATGCAGTCGGCTCTAGCCGACTTTTACCCAGGCCGCCTTTAGGCGGCCGAACTTAGGAGGAAACATGAAACGGGCACTGCTTAGCGTTTCTGACAAGACAGGTATTGTAACCCTAGCGCAGAGATTAGCTGCGTTAGGGTTTGAAATAATCTCTACGGGCGGTACGCATAAGGCTATAGCGGACGCGGGCATTGATGTAAAAGAGGTGTCGACTGTTACGGGCTTTCCCGAGTGTATGGATGGGCGCGTTAAGACGCTTCACCCCGCCATTCACGGTGGGCTGCTTGCGCGGCGCGATTTGGATGAGCATATGGAAGAAGCCGCCAAACTGAAAATCGACATGATAGACTTTGTGGCCGTGAACCTCTATCCGTTCGCGGCGACAATCAAAAAGGATAATGTGGAGTTACCCGATGCTATCGAGCAGATAGACATAGGTGGCCCCAGTATGTTGCGCTCGTCGGCGAAGAACCACAAGGACGTAATCGTAGTCTGTGACCCGCGTGACTATGACGCGGTTTTAGATAAGCTGGAAAGCGGAGATGTAGATTATGCGTTTCGCTTAAAGCTGGCGCAAAAGGTTTTCGCTCATACGGCGCATTATGACGCGCTGATTGCGGATTATCTGATGAAACAGAGCGGTGAAGCGGTTTATCCCGATACGCTGACACTGACCTATGAGAAATCTTCAGAGCTTCGTTATGGTGAGAACCCACACCAACGCGCCGCATTCTATACAGAAACAATACCGCCGTTGAGCAGTTTGGCTAACGCGAAGCAACTTCATGGCAAGGAATTGTCGTTTAATAATTACAACGACACACATGGCGCGTTGGAATTGCTTAAAGAGTTTTCAGAACCGACACTTGTTGCCTGCAAGCACGGCAACCCATGTGGCGTTGGCAGTGGGGCGACGCTCAAACAGGCATTCGATTTGGCCTACGCAAGTGACCCCGTTTCGATATTCGGCGGAATTTTAGCGGCCAACCGCACAATTGATGCAGAAACAGCGGAGGGCATAGCCAACCTCTTTATCGAAGTTGTGATTGCGCCGTCATATACGAAAGAAGCTTTGGCAATACTAACGAAGAAGAAGAATATACGGTTGCTTGAGTTGCCAATTATCGAATGCGCAAAGGGCATCATGGACATAAAGCGCGTGTCGGGTGGCATCTTGGTTCAAGAAACGGACAGCACACTCAATACCGAGTTTGTGACAGTCACGCAAAAATCGCCGACGAAAGAGCAACTAGAGAGTCTGCGCTTTGCGTGGCGTGTGGTGAAACATGTGAAGTCAAACGCGATTTGTTTGGCTAATGCCAATCAAACCATAGGCATAGGCGTAGGGCAGGTTTCGCGCATTTGGGCGTGTGAACAGGCGATAGAACACGCGCAACAATTCCTTGACACGGCGCTTGAAGGCGCAGTCATGGCTTCCGATGGGTTTTTCCCGTTCCCTGACTGTGTTGAAGCCGCCGCCGCTGTGGGTATTAAGGCGATAGTTCAACCCGGAGGTTCGCAGAACGATAAAGCTTCTATTGAAGCTTGTGACCGCTTAGGTATTGCTATGGTAATCGCGAACGAGCGGCATTTTAGGCATTAGACGTGACAAATAGGGGCGTTTCACACGCCCCTACCACTTATGACCGTGTTATCCCTCCATAGGTAACCGTTTTCGCTTGACATATTCTGTCAACGCCCGAATCGCCTTGCCGTTGGAGGGGCGCTTTTCGGGGATAATCCCGAATATCTGGCCGCATAGGGCTTGGACTTTGCCTGTGCTCCAGGCTATGGCTATGGCGTGGCGTATCGAGCGTTCAACGCGAGCGGGCGTTGACTGACAAACCTCAGCTATAGCGGGGTATAACTCCTTCGTCAAATGTTGTGATAATTCGATGTCGTCAGCACAAAGCCGTATGGCTTCTTTCAAGTATGTATAGCCGTCTAGGTGTTGCTCCATTCCGAAGGCTGCGAGTAATTGTGGCAGTCTCTCAAATACGAGTGCGCTTGATGTCGGTGAACGCTTGTTCAGGCTTGTGATGATGCTTGTTTTGAGAATATGGAAGTCGAAAGGCTTTCTGAAATACTCATCAGCGCCCGCGTCATAGGCACGCGCGATGATGGTGTCAGAAAAGGCAGCGCTCAGAACTACTATTAGTGGCTGTTTGATTTTGGCTGCTCTGATAGCCGAAATCAGCGTTAGTCCGTCTACATTCGGCATAACCAAGTCTACAATAACAACATCAGGCAATATCTTCATAATTGCCTCTACTCCGGCGCCACCATTGTTCGCGACGCCGACAACCCTGAAACAGTCCGCGCAATGCGTCTGAAAAAACTGAACAATTAGATTGGCGAACTCAACGGAGTCTTCTACAATAAGCAAGTTGTAAATCCCCATATGCGCCCCCAAAAAATACACTATGATAACAATTATTATACACATAATGCAACCGCTTTTCAAGTTGATTGTTTGTATACATTTGACGCGCATAGAAAGAAATAGTATAATAAGTATAAATTGATATAGGGGTGTTTGGGTGGATAATCGGAAACGATTCAACATACTAGAGAATGTGCCACAGGGCGTTATGGTCGTAGATGAAAACGGCTCGATTGTCTATGCAAACGCCGCGTTTTGTGAACTGACAGGCTTTGATATAGACGAGCTTTCAACTAAACCCGCGGGTGAGGTTTGCGGCGGTGGCAAGGTATTGTGTCTGGACAATAACAGCGCCGGTGAGTATTGTTCGGATACACAAGTCTACACTAAAAACGGTGACACTGTGAGCGTTCGTATTTGCGTTAAGCGCGGGGCGGGCGAATATGAAGATAATGTTTTTGTGTCGGCGGCCGACATCTCGGGGCTTATGCACATGCGCGTGGCACTGGAGCAGGAGCGCCGCGAGTCTGATGTTATAAGGCGTTTATCAAAGGACATTATATTCGAGTATTATTTAGGCAGCGGTGAAATCCGTTTTTCGGGTAACTTCGCGCGAATGTTCGGCACGGGTGTATATTTTGGCAATTTGGATAACACTATTAACGAAAGTCAAATAATCGAAGAAGAAGACAAAGAGGCGCTACTCAACTTCTTAGAAGCCGTTCGCGGCGGCAAAACAGACGCATATGCGGAGTTTCGTTTGAAAAAACAAGACGGTGAGATTTATTGGTTCGCCGTTGAGTATGAGATTCTCGGAGCGGGTAATTTTCGCAAGGCTGTAGGGCGGCTCGAAGATGTCACGCGCCAGAAGGGTATAATCCATGCGCTGGAGTTAAAGAGCCAGACAGACGCGCTGACGGCGCTATACAATAAATCCGCAACGCGTGAGTTGATAGAGCAGGGTATAACCACACAGCAAGTGCCCGTGGTTGCGTATAAAGACTCAGGCGAAAACGCGGCGTTCTTTATTGTTGACATTGACAACTTCAAGAGCGTCAACGACACGTTGGGCCATCAGTACGGTGACTATGTGTTGACAAGCATAGCGAGCAAAATCCGTCGTACCTTCCGCGAGAGCGACATAGTGGGCAGAATAGGTGGCGACGAGTTTGTGGTATTCATGCGCAACGTATCGAACGAGCGCGTGATTCAAGGCAAGGCGGCAGAGCTTAACGCGGCTATCCGTGAAACATATGAGTCTGACGGGAAGAAATGCCGCGTGTCTTGTTCGATAGGTATTGCGCTGTTCCCGCGGCATGGCGTGAGTTATGACGAGTTATTCCGATTGGCTGATATTGCGTTATATATAGTCAAAAAGGCGGGTAGGGACGGCTTCCATATCATTACCGAACAAGAAACCACGTTAGACAGAGAGAGCGAAAAAAATGCACGCTAAAGAAACACAGTTTCCGTCAGCGAGTGGCGTTCACACCATCTATGCCTATGAATGGAAGCCACCCGAGGGCATCAAGGCACGGGGTGTTCTCGTTATCGTACACGGTATGAGGGAATACGCGGGGCGTTATGACGAATTTGCGTCATATCTGGCGCAAAACGGTTTTCATGTTTATGCGCATGATTTAACAGGGCACGGCAAGAGCATACACGGCGCGTTCGGGTACGCGGGTGATTCAGATATAGCGGGCATATGGATTAAGGACACTCACAACTTGGTCAAGAATGCAATCGCGGAACACCCAGACTTGCCCATATTCATGTTTGGACACAGTATGGGCTCGTTTGTTGCGCGTATGTACGCGAGGGATAATCATTCAAACCTAAGCGGCATAATCTATTCGGGAACGAGTGGCAAAACTATTATTATGAATATGGCGGCGGTTGTATCGGGCTTTTTTGCGCGGTCAAACCCCCATGGCTCGGGCTGTAACCGCATAGCCCAAATTCTACAGCGCGTCTATACCCAGCGCGTAGCAAGCAAGGACGACGGCTCAACATGGGTTTCACGTGACCCCGTAATGGCGCAGAAACACAAAAAAGACCCGCTCTGCAACTTTGCATTGTCAAATCTGGGGTTCTACGAAACGATAAAGGCTTCTGTGTTGGTGAACAGAAGGTCATTTATAAGGCAAATGCCAACGGAGTTACCGACGCTCATCATGTCTGGCGCAGATGACCCATTGGGGCAGGACGGCATAGGCGTTATGAAGCTCTACATGGGGTTATGTGACGCGGGTAATGACTGTGTTAAGATACGGATTTATGAAAACGGACGACATGAGATGATAAACGAGATAAACCGCAAAGAGGTTTACGCCGATATCCTCCAATGGATGTTGACGGGTGAGGTTGAATATAACGAATAAAACAGGGAACGCATCGGCGTTCCCTGTTTTTAATACGATATTACAACGCCGTTTCTGTCAGCGTATGTGCTGGATAGACCGCCCGTTTCTATTATGACCACATTCTTGAATTTGAGCCTTTTCAGTATCTCGTCACGCACGATAATGGCGTTTTCTAGGCATTTCGCGTGAGCTATGCCGAGTGTACGGTTTTCGGCGTCGGGTTTTTCGCGCACAATCTGTTCAGCCATGCGTATGACGGCCTTTGTGAACCCACGCGCCTTGTCGAACAAAACAAGATTGCCGTTATCGGCGCGACAAATTGGGCGGATGCTCAATACTTGGGCAATTTTGGCGACATAGGGGTTTATGCGCCCGTTTTTGGCTAGGTTGTCATACCGTTCGAGAATACAGAATGTTTGCATACCGTTGATAAAGCGGTTGACATTTTCAACTATATTAGCGTCACTCATTTTATCATGAAGGTATTCTTGAATCTTCATGGCAATCAAGGTTTCACCCACAGAGGCTGACAAACTGTCAAACACATGGATGAACTTCTCGCCGATTTCTTCGAGATACATCTGTTTGGCGAGTAAGGCGGCGTTATAGGAATTACTTAGTTTCGACGACAATGTGACGACAAACACACTGCCTGTTGCCTTGAATCTCTCTAAATACGAGTTGGGCGACGGCGCGGCTGTACGCGGCGAGCCCTTAAAGGCCGCCATATCGTCTAGGTAAGTCGCCACATCAAGGTCGTCGTCATCTACATATTCACGCTCACCCAAAAGCAATGTCAGTGGGGCCTTCTCAAATAAGCCACTTGCTACCATTTCTTCTGTCAATTCACAACTGCTGTCAACAACAATCCTCATTTTACGCCCCCGGTATCAGTATGTTTTTATCAGTATAGCAGAATATCCCTAAAAGTCCAGAATTTTATCGAGCGCTATGGCTGTGTCGATGATAAGCTGTTGCGGCGCGTGTTTATAAGGGTCTAACTCCGCCGTCAGATAACCGTCATAACCGACATCACGTAAGGCAGAAACAAGTTTAGGGAAGTCTAAATCACCATGCAGAAGGTTCACAAACGCGAACCTGTCCGTCCGAAAGTCTTTGACGTGAACGCGGATGATTCTGTCGCCCAAAATCTTTACCCAGTGGTGAGAATGCCCAAATAGGAGTACATTCCCTGCGTCGAAATAGAATTTGACGAATGGGCTGTTGATTTTGTCAATGAAATCGCGGGCTTCGAGCGGGCTTAGCAAGAACTTGTTCCAGACGTTCTCAACGCCGATAACAACCCCTGCGCTTTCAGCATAGGGCGCAAGCTCAGCGAGCGCCGAAAACGCACGCTCATATGCTATATCATAGGCAATATCCGACGTAACCAAACCGGGCACAACCAAAATCGCCCCAACGTCAAGGGCTTTAGCTATGTCAATCATACGCCTTGTTATAGATTTAGACAATTCACGCGTTTCGGCATCGTCTGATGTGTAGGCGTGTTTCCAGAAGAGGGCTGTTGATATGCCCGATATAGGCAGAAACGCGTTTACGGTTTCTTTGACGGCCCGCAATTCCTCATCCGTCATATCCAAGCGCAAAGCCCCACCTATCGTGTTGGGGTCACCGTCTTTGACCACATTCAGCTCAATCGCATCAAACCCCGCCACTTTGGCTTGGTGTAAGGCATCCAAAAGCGGCAAATCCTCCGGGAAACACCATGCGTTTACGGATTTTTTCATAACTCGGCCCCCTCTAATCCCTCTGTTATAGACTTTACAGACGTTTTATACTCTGACGGTGTCATACCGAAATGTCGTCTAAAGCACGCCGAAAAATAGTGTATAGAATCAAACCCCAGTATGCGCGCTATTTCTGTGAAGTTGTGGCGCTTCTGGCGAATAAGGAATTTTGCCTCGTTCATTTTAAGTTGAAAGAAGAAATGCATAACGCTCTGTCCGGTTATATTCTTAAAGATATATTTGAGTTTGGAGTCGCTGATGAAGAATCTGTCAGAAATATGCGACATAGTGAGCTTTTTTGATACATTCTGTTTCATAAATTCAATGATATCTGCTACGAGCGCGTTTATGCCGACGTTCATAGCGCGTTCAGAAGAAGATTCTGTTTGGTAATTTGTACGGTAGAGGTTTATAAGCAAATGTTCGATAGTCTGCAAACATAGCTGCTTTGCCCCCGGCAGAGCCGCACTCGCGCTTAAATTGTGCTCAATGCCCAAATCGGTCAAGCACATCCGAGCTTCTGCCAGTAGCCTCCCTAGTAGTGTCTTTTGGTCTGCTGAAAGCCTGAAAACCTTATCCTCAAAGAAACGCATGGTTTCTGATTTTGACGTAAAGCTGAAAATGATTATACAGGGCGCAACATCTGTCACACAGGCGAGCGAGTGAAACTCGTTTGGCTTATGAAACACAACCTGCCCCGCCAACATCTCTATAACTTTCATACCCGCGACGACATTTATTTCGCCCGAGTCAACATACACGACCTCCCAAAAATCATGGCTTTCGCCGCTGAAGTTAAACCCCTGCGCAAGCTCACGGTAATATATAGAATGTACATTTTCTATATGTAAAAACTTTTCCGGTGCTTCTTCTTTGTAGCCCATAAAACCTCCCATAACCAGAATTGACTAAAATTATAAATTTATAGACTAAAATAATAAATCATTAGTCAATTGTATATATTAAGATTATTTTATCACATTTTATGCGGGAGGGCAATATGAAAGTAGCGATTGTTGGACTTGGGTTTATGGGCGCGTCACATTTGGACTGTTATAAACAATTAATGGCACGCGGTGTTGACATTGAAGTTGTCGCTATCTGCGACGTTGACGAGAAGAAATTCGTATCGGGGCAGGGCACAGTCGGGAATATCGCCATAGCCAATTCAGAGATAGACATATCGACCTACAGGCTCTATAACGACATGATGACAATGATTGAGAAAGAAAAACCCGACTTCGTTGACCTCTGCTTACCCACGTTCATACACGGCTCGATGGCGATTAAGGCTATGGAAGCAGGCGTTGACGTGTTCTGCGAAAAGCCCATGAGCATATCAAGCGCGGACTGTCAGGCTATGATTGATTGCGCGAAAAAAACAGGTCGCAAGCTCATGATTGGTCATACGCTCAGGTACTGGAATGTCTATGAATACGCGAAAGCCTGTATTGATGACGAGCGGTATGGCAAGGTGGTTTCGGGCTATTTCTTCCGCGGGGGAAATACGCCGATTTGGTCGTGGGAAAACTGGCTACTGACAGATTCACGCTCGGGCGGTTGCTTACTTGACCAGCATGTGCATGATGTAGACACAATCAACTGGATGTTCGGGTTACCCTCTTCCGTTTCGACGGTTGGCAAGCGTGTAATCCCTACGAGTGGTTATGATGCGGTGACAACAAACTACATATATGATGACAAGGTCATAAACGCACAAGACGACTGGACAATCAACGGCGGGGGCTTCGGGTTTGAGATGCTCTACCGTATCAACTTCGAGAAGGCGTGTTTGGTCTATAACAACAAAACCAACCTCACGGTTCACCCTGTGGGCGGCGAAGCCTTCGTGCCCGAACTTGACAAAGAGGACGCGTATGTGAAAGAGTTGCGCTACTTCATTGAGGCAATAAAAGGAGAGCGTGAAATAGACTTTATACCCTTGCTTGAAAGCCACAAGCAGACGATACAACTAGCGGAGGCGGAGAAACTCTCGGCTGACAAGAAAGGCGCGTTGGTGTCACTGTAAATGGACAGTTTTATTTTCCTAAAGCCCACAATGGACTATGATGAAGCGATTATGGAGTTTCGCGCGGACTTCATTGGGCTGGGCGAAAATATTCACGGGTCAAACGGGCTGAATAGCTTTGATGAGCCACAAAAATGGCTCGAGTGGTTAAACCTTGTTGAAACAGGGCAGATTGACACGCGTCTGCCCTCAACAACCTTTATCATGGCGCGTGACGACAAGAAGATAATCGGCATCTGTGACATACGCCACTATCTGAACGAGAAACGATATTACTACGGGCATATCGGATTGTCGATAGCCCCTGACATGCGCGGGCGCGGTTATGCCAAACAACTGACCTACTTCGCGATACAAAAAGCGGCCGAACTGGGCATAGCGAAAATCATCATCTCCTGTGATGACGATAATGGGCCGTCACGCCGCAACATTGAAGGTTGTGGCTTCACGCTCTCGGAGATTCACACCGAAGAAGACGGCAACAAAATCCTCATTTACAACCTAGAAGTGATAAAGGATGGTATAACCTATCTACCGGGCATAGTACCAACCATAGAAGATTTACTTACCCTCTATGCGTCTGTGCATTGGACGGCATACACAGGCGACCCTGAGCGCCTTCAAAGGAGTGTTGCTCGTTCACTTTGTGTCTACACGGCGTGGGACAACGGCAAACTGATTGGGCTTGCGCGTGCTGTGGGTGACGGGGAGCATATCCTTTTGATACAGGACTTGCTCATTCTGCCTGACTACCAAAGGCGCGGCATAGGCAAACAGTTGTTGGGGCGCATTCTGACGAGCTATAACCATATCTGGATGCGCATACTTAATACAGACGGCAAGAGTGACGCCCCGCCATTCTACGAACATCTGGGCTTCGTTCCGCTGTCTGAATATAATATCTCAACTTATATCTTTCCGCCCGAAAAGATACTTGACTTTTAGAGCGCCTTGTGTTACTATAATACCCGTCCGATGGTTAAACTATTTGGGCGGGATTGCTGATATAGCTCAGTAGGTAGAGCGCATCCTTGGTAAGGATGAGGTTCACGG
>CAZOVK010000078.1:0-10884 GCA_964583165.1 uncultured Defluviitaleaceae bacterium
GAACATGGGTTTTTCACGCGGTGATGACCGTGCGGACTTGCTGGAGAATTTCAGAAGGTTTGGCGTGAACACCGGTATTGACCCTAAGCTTACGGTATTTACACATCAGAAACACCACGCGAATATCCTCATAGCCACGCCCGAAGACTGTGGCAAGGGGTTGTTTTCTGAGCGTGACTATGACGACATTGACGGACTTATGACCGATGAGCCGAATGTTGGGCTTGTGACCTTCTATGCTGATTGTATGCCCCTGTTATTCTATGACCCCGTTCATAACGCCGCCGCGACCTCACATGCGGGTTGGCGAGGCACTGTCGCGAAAATTGCGGCAGTGACGGTAAAAGCAATGAGCGAACGCTACGGCACGAGGCCCGAAGACTTGTTAGTGGGCATTGCGCCCTGTATCGATGTCTGTTGTTTTGAGGTAGGCGCGGAGGTTCTCGCGGCGTTTAACGAAGCCTTCACCGACTTCTCTCATTATAGGGTACATCCGCAAAATGCGGGCAAATACCTAATCGACCTTAAATCAACCAACCGCGACATATTGATAGCGGCGGGTGTTCGCCCCGAGCATATCGAGATTGACGAGCATTGCACCATGTGTAACCCCGACCTTTTCTTTTCGCACAGACGCGACGGGCAGGCACGCGGCAGTATGATTGCGGCGATAATGATAAATGATTAAATATGGAGATACGAATGAAGAAAATCACTGACATTGACCCCGGCAGTATCGCCGAACGCCTCGGCATACGTGAGGGTGATGAGCTTCTGACTATCAACGGCATAACGCCTGTTGATGTGTTTGACTACCGCTATCAGATGACGAATTCGCGCGTAACGCTTGAAATCTCGCGTAACGGTATAGCTAAGACGTTTAACGTAAAAAAGCGTGAATCCGCTGACCTTGGGCTTGTTTTCGACAGCGGGCTTATGGACGAGCCGCGCGCTTGCAAGAACGCGTGTGTATTCTGTTTTATTGACCAGCTCCCAAAGGGCATGAGGAAGCCCCTCTACTTCAAAGACGACGACGTGCGCCTAAGCTTTCTGAGCGGCAACTATGTTACCCTCTCGAACCTATCAGATACGGAACTTCAACGTCTGATAGACTACAAACTCTCGCCCGTGAACATCAGCGTCCACGCGACCGACCCTCAAACGCGCGTAAAACTCATGAAAAACCCTCATTGCGCCGATATTATGGAGAAGTTATCGCGTTTTGCGGCTCATAACATTACTATGAATTTTCAGATTGTGCTTGTGAAGGGTGTGAATGACAGTTCGATACTGGAACGCTCAATCGAAGACTTAGCGGCGTTCATGCCACTCGGCAACAGCTTGTCAATCGTCCCCGTTGGGCTGTCGCGCCACCGCGAACGGCTTGATTTTATTTTGCCCTTTACAAAACAAGACGCTTTGGATATAATCAGGCTTGTCGAAGCTTGTCAGGCGCGTTTTTCACGTGAATACGATAACCCGTTTGTTTACGCGGCTGACGAGTTCTATATCCTTGCGGACTTGCCTATACCGCCCGCAGAGAGCTACAATGACTTCCCACAGATTGAGAACGGCGTGGGCAGTCTTGCGGCCTTTATGGACGAGTTTGAGGGCTCGATTGACGAGAACATACCCGTGCCAACACGGAAATATTCTGTCGCGACAGGTGTTGCGGCGTTGCCATTTATTGAGAAAATGGCGGGGCGTGTGGGCTGTAGCCGCGTTTATGCCATCACGAATAATTTCTTTGGTGAACGGATAACGGTATCGGGCTTGGTGACAGGGCAAGACTTGATAGAACAACTTAAAGGCAAGGACTTAGGCGACGAACTGCTTATACCCGAAAACATGCTTAAAGACGATTCCGACGTTTTTCTTGACGATGTGACTGTTGGCGAAGTCGCTGACGCGCTTGGTGTTACAGTGACTCCCCTACCCGTCTTGGGCGACGTTTTCTACGATACGTTAATTACTTAATTGAAACATAGTTGGAGGTAATATGAAACCCATTGTAGCCATTGTCGGGCGCCCAAATGTGGGCAAATCGACACTGTTCAACCGCTTGGCGGGTTCGCGCATATCGATTGTTGACCCGACACCGGGCGTGACACGCGACCGCATCTACGCCGATGTGGAGTGGACGAACCGCAAGTTTACGCTCATTGACACGGGCGGTATTGACCTTGAATCGTCTGACGCGCTGACAAAAGAAATGCTAGCACAAGCGGAAATCGCTATGGAAACGGCAGATGTTATCCTGTTTTTGACGGATTGTCAGCAGGGCGTGACCGATTCTGACATGGAAGTTGCGCAGATTTTGCGGAGGACGCAGAAGCCTGTTTTACTTGGCGTGAATAAGGTTGACGACCACAAGAAATACGCGCTGGATGTTTACGAATTCTACGCGCTCGGTCTTGGTGAACCCATAGCCGTTTCGGGCGCACAGGCGCTTGGGCTTGGTGATTTGCTTGACTCGATTATCAATATGTTGCCGCCCGCAGAAGACGACGAGATTGACGAAGACATCATCAAAGTCGCGATTGTGGGCAAGCCGAATGTAGGCAAGTCTTCTATTATAAACAAGATTCTCGGCGAGAACCGTGTTATCGTTTCACCTATCGCGGGCACAACACGCGACGCGATAGACACATACTACGAGAAGGACGGTCAGCGGTTCTTGTTCATTGACACGGCGGGCATACGCCGTAAGTCGAAGATTAAGGAGAATATCGAGCGTTACTCGATTATTCGCGCCGTTTCGGCCGTTGAACGCGCTGATGTTTGCGTTCTTGTCATCTCTGCCGAAGAGGGCATCACCGACCAAGACACAAAAATCGCGGGTATCGCCCACGAGCGCGGCAAAGCGGCGCTTATTGTCGTGAACAAGTGGGATTTGGTTGAGAAAGACGACAAGACTATGAAACGCTACTCGAATGAGATTGACACAGAGCTTGCGTACATGCCCTATGCGCCCAAGCTGTTTGTGTCAGCAACAACGGGTCAGCGTATGCAGAAACTGTTCGAGCTAATCAATATTGTATACGAAAACAGCAACATGCGCGTACAAACAGGTTTGCTCAATGACGTGCTTATAGAGGCCATGTCTGTCCACCCGCCACAAGTAGACAAGGGGCGTACGCTCAAGATTTACTACATGACACAGGTCAGCGTGAAGCCGCCGACGTTTGTTATGTTTGTGAATGAACCTGAATTGCTGCATTTCTCGTACAAGCGATACATTGAAAACAACCTGCGCGACGCATTCGCGTTCACGGGCACGCCCATACACTTTATTGTGCGTAAAAAATCTGATTAGTATCAAGGGGGGGCTTTTTATGCTGAATAACATGACAGGTGATTGGTTGGTTTATAAGATTCTGTGTATTGTAATAGGTTATGCTATAGGTTGTATTCAAACCGCCTATATCGTTGGGCGCGCCAAGGGCATTGACATCCGCAAGCACGGCAGCGGCAACGCGGGCGCGACAAATGCCATTCGTGTAATGGGCACAAAGACGGGGCTTATCGTGTTTGCGTGTGATGTTTTGAAGGCAGTGCTTGGTTATGTCGTCTGCTATATTTTGTTTGACGGCGACTCACTTTTTAGCTCACTCGCTGGGCTTTATGGCGGTTTGGGTGTGATTCTGGGGCATAACTTCCCGTTTTATTTGGGCTTTAAGGGCGGCAAGGGCATAGCCGCGTGTATGGGCGTTGTCATTGTATTCAACCCGCTAATGGCCGTCATCATCTTCGCCGTGGCGTTTACAAACCTATACCTCACACGCTATATGTCGTTGAGCTCGATAATCGGCGTCATTTTGTTCCCGATTTGTGTCGCTGTTTTCGGGAACCCGATTGAATCTGTTTTCCTCGCTGTTTTCATTGCGCTATTGGGCATTTACCAGCACCGTGCGAACATCAAACGCTTGCTTAACGGCACAGAAAAACGCTTCTCATTCAAAAAATCGGCATGAGGTAGATATGGACAATTACCCCGAGTTTAAGAACCTCAAACGCTTCGCCATCATGGGCGGTACGTTTGACCCGATACACACGGCGCATCTCGCAATAGCACAGGCTGCGCTCTACCGCATGGACCTTGAACGCGTCATTTTCATGCCAACGGGAACACCACCCCATAAGCCGCACATCACAAGCCCACAACACCGATTGAATATGACGCTTTTGGCGACGCAAGACAACCCCGCCTTTCGCGTGTCTGGCCTTGAAACGGATAGTCGCGTCACAACATACACGATTGACACCATACGACGCATTCGCGGTTTTTGCGGCATGGAAGCGGAGGTGTTCATGATTGTCGGTTCTGACACGCTTAATTCGATGACCTCTTGGAAGGATTATAAGCAACTGTCGGGGCTTGTGGACTTCATTGTTGCCACGCGCCCGGGCTCAAAACCTATTGTGTCGGACGAACTTAACGAACTGTTCAATATCTACTTCATAGACGCGCCCGAAATGGACATCAGCTCAACCGCAATTCGTGACGCTCTTCAAATGGGCATTTGCGCAGACTATCTCATTCCCGTAAGTGTGGCGCGGTATGTGGAGAGATATGAGCTTTACACGCCGAAACACATATATGATGTAAAAACGACTCTCAAAACTTGCGCCGAGCGTGTGTCTTCTAAGCGTTTCGCCCACATTCAAGGCGTTGTTCGTGACGCGGGGCGATTGGCGCGTTTTTATGGCGAGAGCGAGAACACGGCGCGAATGGCGGCGGCGTTGCATGACATCTGTAAGGGGCTAACTGACGCTGAGACTAAAAAACTATGCAAAACATTCGGCGTTAAAATGGATGAATATGCGAAGAATTTCCCCGAGATTATGCACGGTTTTCTGGGCGCGGAGGTTGCGGCGCGTGAGTTTGGAGTTTCGGATGAGAACCTCTTAAATGCCATACGCTATCACACAACCGGTCGCCCCGATATGAGCCTGCTTGAAAAGATAATCTTCGTGTCTGACCTTACGGAAAGCGGGCGCGAAAGCTATGACCTTATCGATATGGTACGGCGGTACGCTTATACGGATTTTGACCTAGCAGTGAGGACGGGACTATTGCTTAAAACCCGTTTCACGGCGGAGCGCGGCAAAACCGTACACCCTCTATCGATTGAGGCACTCGAGTTTTACGAAAATCAGACCGCAAACAGGTGATTCTATGAGATTATTCACAGCCGTCAACTTCAATGACGAAACGAAGGAAGAAATAGCGAAAATTCAACTGAAACTGGCCGCTGACGGCGTTACGGGCACGTTCACGGACAAGGCGAACCTTCACATAACGCTTGTCTTTCTCGGCGAATTCCCCGGGAGCAGTGTCGCGGGCTTTTCAGACGCGCTCGAGGACGTAGAGTTTGAGCCGTTTCAGCTTGAACTGGGCGGTCTTGGCATGTTCGGGCGTAATATCCTCTGGCTTGGCAGTCGCCCGTCACCCGCATTAAAAGACATGCACAGGCAACTTACAGAAAACCTAATGGATATGGGCTTTCGACCCGAAGAACGGGGCTTCAAACCACATGTGACCCTCGTGCGTCAACCCGAACTACCCGCGAGTTACTTCCTTGACGCTCAAAAAACGCCGAAAATCATCGCGCCCATTGACACAATCAGCCTCATGAAGTCCGAGCGTTTGCACGGCAAACTCGTTTACACACCGATTTTCTCAACAGGAGGGCAATAATGATAACATCAAACATAGCTTTCTACCCATGTATCGACATCAACGAAACTGTTGACTTCTATAGTCGCATAGCGGGTTTTGAACTAGTCTATCAAAATGGCAACTCGCGTATTTTCAAGTGTGGCGGCGGGTATTTCGGGTTTGTGCAATACGAAGATGTGGCGGTTTACCCATCTAGGCTTTGCTTGTCGGCCAATTGTGGCTCGGTTGAAGAAGTTGACGCCGAGTATGACAGAATCGTAAAATTGGGCGGCGTGCCGCTTGAAGCACCTCAAAAACACGCGGTTTTCGCTGTCTACTCATTCTTTGTCAAAGACCCAAACGGTTATCTGCTCGAATTTCAGAAGATTCTGGACGCTGACTTCTTTTAGCCAAAACACCAAAAAACGCTTGAATGGGGCGGGAAATACCGCCCGTTTTTTGTTATTGTAAAATATTTATATTTGTGCTACAATATCAAAGGTAAATAAGCGCTTAACTGATTGTCTGAATATACCACTTTACCCAATCTCAAACCCGAAAGGACGATTTTATGAGCAACAAAATGGGCACGGAGCCCATAGCAAAACTGATTATCAAAATGGCGTTGCCCGCGACACTCTCAATGCTGATTTCGGCGCTGTACAATATAATTGACACAATCTATGTGTCACGGCTAGGCGAATATGCGCTTACGAGTGTATCACTTGTCATGCCGCTTTATATGATTATTATCGGTGTGGGCGTGGGTACGGGTATCGGTATGAACTCGTTCATATCGCGGCGACTCGGCGAGGGCAAGCCCGAAGAGGCCGCAAAATGCGCGAATCACTCAATACCGCTTGGGCTTGTGCTTGGGCTGATTTTTGCGGTTCTGGGTATAATTTTTACGCCTATGTTCGTGGGCATGTACACGGAAGACCCGCTTGTATACAGCAACGCATCGATGTATAACTACATAATCACGGTTGGCTCGTTCTCGGTACTCATACTTTTGGGCAACGAGAAACTCATTCAGGGCACGGGTAATATGGTATGGCCCATGATTTTCGCTCTTATCGGGACTGTCGCAAACATCATCCTCGACCCAATTATGATTTTCGGTCTGCTCGGCTTCCCGGCGATGGGCGTGACGGGCGCGGCGCTTGCTACGGTTATTGGGCAGGGCTTGGCTATGGCGTTTTCGGTTTATATTCTGATTAAACGTGGCGTGGGCGTGAAAATCACCCTTAAAAAGTTCCGATTTGACTTCAAAATCGTCTACCAAATCTATGCTGTCGGTCTGCCCGCAATTATCATGCAATGTATCGGCTCGCTGACTGTCATGCTCATGAACGGTATTCTGATTAGCTTCACGCCCACGGCCGTCACGGTTCTTGGGCTTCACTTCCGCATTCAGAGCTTCGTCATCATGCCCGTTATCGGCATCTGTCAAGGCGCGATGCCCATTATGGGCTTTAACTTCGGCGCGCGCAACAAAACGCGCCTGTTTGAAACAGTCAAAACAGCCATGATTTTCTCAACGGCGCTCATGGTTTTAGGCACGGCCATAATGTGGATTTTCCCGGCGCAACTGCTCGGTATTTTTGAGCCCTCACCCGAAGCCCTCGCGATTGGCATACCGGCTATGCGTGGTATTTCATTCGGCTACATCTTTGTCGCGGCTGTGTTCGTGCTCTCGAATCTCTATCAAGCCAGCGGTATGGGTTATTTGAGTATGATTGCGTCGCTGTTGCGCCAAATCGTATTTGTTATACCTATGGCGTTCATCTTCGCTGAATTTATCGGGCTTAACGGCGTGTGGTACGCCTTCCCGATTGCGGACTTCTTCGCGCTTTTGATAACGACATCTGTGTTCATCTTCCTATATAGAAAGCGGCTCGACAAACACCTCGCCCAAAAGCCGGACGACAAGCAAGAGCCGCCGACACTCGAACCGGCTCTCGCCGAATAGAAAAAGGGGGTTTTCATATGCAATATCTTGATTTACACTGCGACACACTGCGCCGTATGCAGGAAAACGCGAAAAACGGCACTCCAATGGACATCTGGGAGAATGACGGGCATATCTGTTTGAGGGATATGACCGAAGCGGGCTATTTGGCACAGTTTTTCGCGTGCTTCCCAGACTTTGGTAAGCCGTCATTCGGCGCAAGCCATTTTGACGACGTGTTAGAAATGATTCAGATTATGAAAGACAGTATCGAGAAGTACCCGCAATTCGCGCTTGCTACGGACTTTACCAGTTATTTGAAGAACAAGGCTGACGGCAAAATCAGCGCATTCCTCGCTGTTGAAGAGGGCGGTGCGGCTGATACGCTTGAAAACTTGCAAACTCTGTTTGATGCGGGCGTTCGGCTTATTACAATTACTTGGAATTACGAGAACGCTATGGGCTTCCCGAATTTTGAGTACATACACCAACACGCGGGGTTAAAACCTTACGGCATTGAAGCCGTAACGCGTATGAATGAACTCGGCATTATCGCTGATGCGTCACATCTGTCTGACGGCGGCTTCTGGGATTTGGTGAAGTATTCCAAACGCCCTTTCCTTGCTTCTCACTCGAACGCGCGGACTGTTCGCGAACACACGCGGAACCTGACCGACGACATGCTCAAGGCCCTAGCCGACAAGGGTGGCATTACGGGTATTAACTTCGCGGGTTATTTCTTAACTGACGACGGCGCAAGCACTGTTGAGAGTATGGTTAGGCACATCAGGCACATAATAAATGTGGCGGGGCGCGAAGTGCCCGCTCTGGGCACTGATTTTGACGGCATCGGCGGCGAGCTGGAAATCGCTCATCCTACAGAAATGCACAAACTCCCCGAAGCTATGGAAAAAGCGGGTTTCACGACGGGCGAGATTGAGGCGTTCTGCTACCAAAATACCGAAAACTTCTTGCGTAGATTCTGGGCGTAAAGGTGATTTTATGTGCGGACGCTACGTACTTGCGGACGACAAAGATAATTTCGAGATACAGCGCGTAATCGAGGTCATTTCTGCAGGTTATGACCGATTGCGAACGGGTGATATATACCCAACAAACGAAGCCCCGATACTGTCCGTCATTGACGGGCGGCCGGGGCTTTCGCTCATGCGCTGGGGTTTCCCGCGTTGGGATGGTAGGGGCGTTGTCATTAACGCCAAATCAGAAACGGCGCGTGAGAAACGCATGTTTTCTAAGCCTTTGGCTGAAACGCGTTGCGCCGTTATCAGCACGGGCTTCTATGAGTGGCAGGCAGTTAATGAGCGAGAGAAGACGAAATACCTCTTTAACGAACCCTCAAGCCCGAACCTTTATATGGCGGGGATTTATCAGCTTTTCGCTGACGGCGAACGGTTCGTCATTCTCACCACAGCCGCGAATGCGACAATGGAGGACATTCACCACCGTATGCCCGTCATACTCTATAAGAATGAACTCAAAAAGTGGCTGTTTGACGATAATTATATGAAATATCTGTTTTCGCGCGATTCAGTTATACTCAAACGCGCATTGGTTTTATAGCCCGTGACGCGATATACTGGGGCGTGAATTCAGCCACTAGGCTCTCCCCCGGTCTATCCCTGTCTTCATAAATATGCGTGAGGACAAGCCCTGCTTCAAGCTGACCGCCGAGCTGTTCGGTAATTGAGTGTGAAAACTGAACGCCGTCGTAGCGGTCAACCATGCGCTGATATTCTTCAGGCGGCATTTTCAGCGGGTTGAATGGCAATGGGTTTTGCACTGTTATCGGCAATGAGTTATTGTCATCAAGCAGATAGTTTATGCCATTATCCATACCCGCAAGCAAGACACCACCCGGCTTCAATACGCGGAAGCACTCACGCCAAACATGCAACACATCTTCAACAAAACAGTTCGACACGGGATGAAAAATCAAATCAAACATATCATCAGCGAATGGCAACGGCTTAGTCATATCGCCTTTTATTATCTCAATCTCATAACCTTCGCGCTCGGCAACTACGCGCTCCGAATCCAGTTGTGTCTTCGAGTTGTCAAAAACCGTACAACTCGCGCCCAAAGCCGCAAAAACGGGCATCTGCTGACCCCCACCGCTCGCAAGCCCCAGCACACGTGCCCCCTCCATCTTCGGGAACCACTCATGCGGTACACAAACACAAGGCGTGAGAAGCACACACCATTCGCCGCGTTTGGCACGCTCAAACACTTCATGTGAAATGGGCTGTGTCCATGTGTTGCCTTCTTCTGCCCATTTATCCCATGTGCGAGAATTGACTTCTTGATAAGTTTCTGCCATAAAAAACTCCTTTTTCTTTTGAGTGTAACACGAATTTCTATATATACAACTTAAAAATTTATAACAATCCCGCCGTAAGAATCACGCCAATCGCGAAACCGAGCATCGCGCCGATTGTCGTGAGCCGCCCGTTCCAGATTTTTTTCGACTCTGGCAAGATGTCGCCGCAAATGATATAGAGCATTACCCCGCCCGCAAGCCCTAGGCATCCGCTCGTGATAGTGGCCGCAATTGTCGAGATAATGCCACCCAGTGCCGCGCCCAAACCCATGGGAAAACCGAATGCCAGACTTAGGCAAATCACGTCCGCGGTCTTCATACCACCGCGTTTCATGGGCAGAAATACCGCCAACCCCTCGGGCAGACAGTGTATCGCCACAAGCAGAGCCAGTTTCTTAGCCGCGTCAGAATCCACAGCGAAAAGTGCGCCAATCGCTAACCCCTCAGGTATATTATGTAGTGCAACACCCACAGCGAGTAACGCCCCACCGCGTGAACCAGCCGATTTCGCGATAACAGCTATCTTACTCTCCAAAAACGCCGTCAAAACAACGCCCGAGAGCATTCCCGCGATGGTGATAACCAACCCGCCCTCATCGAACGCCTTAGGGAACATCTCAAAGCATATGAATGCGAGCAGTAAGCCACCTGTCGCGCCCATGAGCGCCGCCTTTATCCTGTCAGTTATTCTAGTGAGCAGGCATGACGCGACAGCCCCCGGCACAAACCCGAGAAGCCCCGCGAACACCCCCAGTAAAAACACGCGCGGAATCAGAAAAATCGCCCCCCACACGAGTATATGTCCAAACTGTCAAAACCATGTTCCATTTATCTACTAATGAAAAAAAGCCGCGTTTCTGTTAAACTAAATTTAACGAAAGGCGGTGAATAGGCTCATGCGTGAAAAAGCCAGTATTTGGGAGAAATTCGCTA